>CAYMUL010000004.1:0-176647 GCA_964393605.1 uncultured Ignavibacteriaceae bacterium
AGAACCCGTGGTCTCCAATTTCTATTACAAAATATTTGTAGCGCGTACGGGATTCGAACCCGTGGTCTCCGCCTTGAGAGGGCGGCGTCCTAAGCCACTAGACGAACGCGCCAGTGTTAATTTCGCTTGCAAAAATAATCATCATCTTCACGTTTTCAAAAGTTTAATATTGTATTTAGTGAGTTAAATTTCCTTATGGAATATTTATTAATATGCATCGTTTCACTTGTTGTTGCCGGATTAACTTTTTTTTCGGGCTTCGGACTTGGCACATTGTTGCTTCCTGCATTTGCTCTTTTCTTTCCGGTTGAGATTGCAGTTGCGTCAACAGCCATCGTTCATCTGTCCAATAATATTTTTAAATTATTTTTAGTCGGAAAGAATGCAGATAAAAAAGTTTTGCTGGCATTCGCAATTCCGGCAAGTGTAGCCGCGTTCGCTGGTGCGGCATTGCTGAATTACTTTAGCGGGTTTGAACCAATTACAAATTGGACTTTTGGTGAAAAAATTTTTTACATCGAACCGATAAAATTGACTATTGCAATCTTGATGATAATTTTTGCAGTTGTTGAACTTCATCCATTCTTCAACAAACTTTCATTTAGAGAAAAATATATTCCATACGGAGGAATTCTTTCCGGTTTTTTTGGCGGGTTATCGGGACATCAAGGGGCGTTGCGCTCGGCGTTTCTCATTCGCACTAATTTGAGTAAAGAAGCACTAATCGGAACTATGGTTTCATCCGCAGTAATTATAGATGTTTCGCGGCTTCTTGTCTATGGTACAACATTCTTCTCAAAACACTTTTCTGAAATAACCTCAAACGAAAACGGAATGGTAATTTTGGCAGGAACAATATCTGCATTTATCGGCTCATTCTTCGGTGCTAAACTTGTCAAAAAAGTTACGCTCTCGGGAATACAGAAAGCAGTTGCATTCGCACTAATTTTGCTCGGCATACTACTCGGTTTAGGAATTGTGTAATCAGTAAAATACAAATCCGAATTTCTTGCTTCTGAAAAAGTAACTCGTTCGCTTCTCACTTCCGAAAAATATTTCTAAAAAATTAATTGACAATTATGAATGAAAAATTAAACTTCTTTCATATTTTTCAATCGATAAAAAATTAATGGTAAATTCAGGAGTGAAATTTGAACCGTTAGAAATTATTGATTATGAAAATAGATTTTGAATAGCATTTTTTTGCTCAAAATCTTAGCGATGAAGATTAACACACTACGACACGTTACACGAACCGAAATCTTTACACAACTTGTAATTTAGGAAACAGATAGAATCTGTAATGAGAGAATACAAATCATTTACTGGAACAATAGTTGTTATTCTTTAACAAAAAATAAAGGTGATCGTCATGAAAAACATTTTCTTCTTTATCGCAACCACACTCATTTTTTCGTCATTAGGATTTTTAATCGACGACGATGAAAAGAAGCACGGATACATCGGCACAGATGCCTGCGGAGTTTGTCACAAAACTGAAAAGCAAGGCAAGCAACTTGATATATGGAAAAACAGCAAACACTCGAAAGCATACGAAACATTATTAACCGAGGAAGCGGACAGAATCGCTAAATCGATGGGAGAATCGACTCCGGCATCGAAGAATGAAAAATGTCTACGTTGTCATACAAGTGGCTATAATGTTGATGCAAAACTTATCGGAAAGAAATTTAAAATTGAAGATGGAGTTCAGTGCGAAACGTGTCACGGTCCCGGTAGCGAATACAAAGATATAAAAGTGATGAAGAGCCGCGGCGAAGCAATCAGCAAAGGGTTAATTGTTCATGAAGATAAATTGAAATTCTGCACCGATTGCCATAACGCAGAAAGTCCAACTTTTGTTGCTTTCAATTTTGAAGAACAATGGGAGAAAATAAAACACTATGTACCGAAAAAGTAATAACGGAATAAATATGAAATTCATTTTTTCACTTTGCTTAATTTTTGCTTTAACGATGACCCTTTCCGCACAAGTTTTAAGCGGAAGAATTTCCTCCTCATTCTATTCTTTTGAAAGAGCAGAAAATCTTTCTATTGCGAATAAATATTTGCGCTCGGTAGAAATGCTTTCGCTTAATCTTACTCAAAATTATTTTTCGTTAAAAACATCAACGGGTTTCGAGTATGAATTATCGAAAAATATTGATAACAATCCTCGTGTACGGTTCTACACTTTGTTCGCGGAGTACAAAAAATTATTCGATGTTGCTACCATTCGAGTCGGAAGACAACCACTAATATTCAGTTTCGTCGGAGGTGCCATTGACGGCGCTTCGATTGATCTCAAATTCAATACGAATAAATTATTTCTATTTTACGGCGCAACTGTTCCCACTTACAATAAACTGGAACTCATCGAAGAATTTTCGGAAAATACTTCGCTCGGTGCAAAATTTTCTTCAGAGATTACGAACGAGATTTACGGCTCTATTTATTTCTTCAATAAAAACTTTGCGGCGGAATCTTATTCTGCAACGAGGTTAGACGAGAACTTTCTGCCTTACACATTGTTAATTGAAAGAGATGCAAATCAATTTAAGTACACCGGCGCGGAGATTTATTATTCGAACAAAAATAATTTTTCTGCAAATGCAAAGTATGAGCATGATTTAAATTTTAAGAAAACTTCAAAGATCGAACTTTTCGGAAGATCGCAGTTCACAGAAAAATTCAGAGCGAACTTCTACTTCAACTATCGCAAACCGAAGATACGCTACAATTCTTTTTTCTCAATTTTCAAAGTTGAAACGACAAAAGAAATTGAAGCCGCAATTGATTATTCTTTCAGCAAAGATTTTTCATTGCTCGGCAAATATGGAATTGTTCAATACACAGATGATAATTCCCAAAGAATTTCATTCGTTGCAAATTCAAAATATGGTTCGCTTGACGTTCGCAAAACTTTTGGTTATGCCGGTGAGCTGACCGGTGCCGCGCTTTATTCCTCAAATAGTTTTTTGGAAGGAATGATTAATGCATCGGTTGGGGTTGATTATTCAGCTTACAAATTGAGCGAGCAGTCCCCCGAAAATACTGCTCTCGCCTTTTATTCCGGTATTAATTATCGACCAATTAGAGAATTATCTTTCGATGTGATCGGACAGTACGTAAAAAATAAAATTTACAAAAGCGATTCGCGAATTCTAATCAAAGCTAACTATTGGTTCTCAACAAATTTAGGAATCTTATAATGAAATTGAGATACATGTACTTCAGTTTAACAACTGTATTGCTCAGCATTTTATTTTTCACTGCCGCAAGCGTTAATAGAAATGATGAAGAGCAGAACAACAGCCAAAAATTAAAATTCTCGCATAAGCTTCATATTCCAATGATGGAATGCGCCGGCTGTCATACTAATGTAAGTTCCACAACTTCGCTCAAAGAAAGATTACTGCCGAAAAAAGATGATTGCGCTTTATGTCATGATGTTTCCGACGAAGAACAATGCGGCTTCTGTCACTATGAAAATATTTTCGAACCTCTCGTTCCAAAAAAATCTGAGTTGATTTACAATCATCAATTGCATGTGGAAGGTCAAAAATTAGAGTGCGTTAAATGTCATCAACGGTTTGATGAAGTTGACTACAGTTCCGAGTTGGTTTCATTCATTCCGTCAATGAATGTTTGCGCCGAATGTCATAACGATAATTCAACCGCATCAAACGATTGTGCAAAATGTCATCAGTCAACGGCGAACCTTCTCCCCGCTTCTCACAAGCAAAATGATTATGCGCGTTTTCATAAATTCGATGCAAAACTTCCTAATGCCAATTGTGCAATGTGCCATGACAATAATTCTTGCGAAACTTGCCACATCGGAAATACGATGATGATTACATCGAACACCGCCAAAGATTTTTACTCTCCTTTCCAAACCGAACAGTTTGTCGATGGTTCAAAACAACCGGCAATCAGTAAAATTCATGGCATCAATTTTAGATATACACACGGAATTGAAATGAAGGGGAAAAGCAAAGAATGTCAAACATGCCATCAAGTAGAAACATTTTGCGTTGAGTGCCACACTGCCGCAGGCAATGAATACGCGCTTGGCGGGATTGTTCCTTCATCGCATACACAACCAAACTTTTTGAAAATTGGAATCGGAAGCGGCGGCGGAGAACATGCAACTCTCGCCCGCAGAGATATTGGAAGTTGTATTGCCTGCCATGATAATCGCGGAGCCGATCCCGTTTGTGCAACATGTCATTCAGAGAAAAATTGAGAGACGAATCCATGAACATTAAAATTTATTTATCATTTTTTTTAGCATCGCTTATAATTATCGGGTGCAGTGAAATTGAAAACAATATTCCAACATCGGGGGCAATATCTGCGCATGGCGAAGGAGTTTTAAATCCTACTTCGAATAATTTTCACGGCAAATTGGTCAAATCAATTAATTGGAATTTAAAAGAATGTCAAACTTGTCATGCGGCTAATTACAGCGGCGGAACAACGAACAAAAGTTGTTTGAGTTGCCATACTTCTTCAAAAGGACCGGAAGCGTGTAATACTTGTCATGGCGAATTTGCCGACACAACGCGCATCGCGCCACCGCAGGATACAGACGGAAATACATCTGCGTCATCTCCAAAAGTTGGTGCACATTCGGAACATCTTTTTGCAAACGTTTTCGGAAATCAAGTGAAGTGTAATACTTGTCATGTAGTTCCGACGAGTGTATTTGCAACCGGACATTTGGAAAACAGCAGCAACGATCTTTCGTTCGATACGCTGGCTTCATTAACAACAAACGACTCAACATCACAATATTATAATTCAACAATTGGAACAATAAAACCTACGCCTGCATACGATGCGTCAACAGGAACTTGCTCGAGTGTTTATTGCCATGGTGCATTTAAAAATGGAAACACCACAAACACAGTTGTGTGGAACGCAGGAGCTAATGAAAGAAAATGCGGACGATGTCACGGCGATGTTACAACGGGAAACCCGACGCCGAAAGGAACTCACCTTCAAGGTTTAACAACTTGTAGTTGCCACGGCGATGTTGCCACTTTCGATGGAACTAATTTTTCGATAACGAATAAATTAAAACATATAAACGGACTTTTATTCATCTTCGGATCGGAAGTTCGTTATTAATTTTTTTTCGGGGAGAGAAAAAATTATGAGATTAATTTTGATACAATTTTTTGTGCAAAGTTGATCTCTTTAAATAAATACTTTCTTCTCTTCTCTCATAACTTAAAGGAAGAAACATGGAAACACTAGAACGAAAAGTAATCTATGAAGATAGATTCAACGCCGTAAAACCAAATCACACAAACAATCAAACTCCGGCAGAAGAATTAGCCGATTTAACTTTCAAACTTCTCGCGGGATGCAATGAAAAAGAAGATCGACTGACAAAACAATACGGCTTAAAGCCAGCGGAGTTTCGCTGCTTGAAACAAATTCATTCCAACGAAAATGTGAACAACAAAGAAGTCGCAAAACGCATGCATCTAAGCCCGAGCCGGTTGACGAGAATTATCGATGGATTGGTTGAGAAGGGATTTGTTCAAAAAGAAATTGAACCGAAGGATAGAAGAAACATGCGTGTTTCTCTTACCGATAAAGGTATCGATTTTGTTAAAGATTTAAACAACTCTTACGTTGATATCCATGCCACTTTGTTAAATGATATCGACAGTCAACTTCACGAAGGATTATTAACAGGGATGAGAAGATTGTTGGTCGCTGTTGATAAATGGATTGCAAAAAGCTAAATTCTTTCTGCTGTCTATTTAAGATTGCGAAGAGCTTTTTGTAAGGAAGATTTTGTTTGAAGCAGGTCTTGTGATAAAACTTTGACTTCGCCAAGAACAGGCATGAAGTTCGTATCTCCGTTCCATCGCGGTACAATATGGAAATGAATATGGTCTTCAATTCCTGCACCGCTAACTTTTCCGATATTTGCACCGATGTTAAATCCGTCAGGCATACTCACCTTTGTCAATGCCAGCTTCATCAATTTTAGTTTTGAAAAAATTTCCGCGCTCTCCTCTTCGGTTAAATCTTCCAAATTTTTTAAGTGGCGTTTGGGGATGATCATTAAATGTCCGTTGTTGTATGGATAAAGATTCATCAGTGTAAATGTTGTGTTTCCAATTTCAATTACTAATGAATCTTTATCATCTGCCGCGCACAACGAACTGCAGAGCACACAATCATTATCATTCTTTTTTTTGTTGAATGATTCTATGTATTGACTTCGCCAGGGAGACCAAAGTTTTTCCATCAATTTAAATACTAATCTTGCTCACGAGATTTTTGATATTCCTCGATAATCTTTCCTTCAATCTCTTTCGGAACTTCTTCGTAATGAGAGAAATCTCTCATGTGCGCACCTCTTCCGCCGGTTAAGCTACGAAGTGTAGAAGAATATTTGTAAAGCTCTGCAAGCGGAACTTGCGCTTTGATAATTTGAAAATGTCCATCACTATCCATTCCCATTATTTTTCCACGACGGCTGGAAATATCTCCCATTACATCACCCATACATTCTTCGGGAATTGTAATTTGAACATCGTAAATCGGTTCGAGAAGTACCGGTTTTGCTTCGGTAAAAGCTTTTCGGAAACCCATTGAACCGGCAATTTTGAAAGACATTTCATCCGAATCTACTGAGTGCGCCGAACCATCGAACAACGTAACTTTTACATCAACAACTTTACATCCTGCAATGACTCCTTTCTGCATCACTTCAATAATTCCCTTCTCAACTGCAGGAATGAATCTTCCCGGAACAACACCGCCAACAATCGCATTCACAAATTCAAAACCTTCTCCCCTTTTTTTCGGTTCAACTTTAAGATAGACATGACCGAATTGCCCGCGACCTCCCGATTGTTTTTTATGTTTGTATTCCATGCTTTCGCATTTTCCTTTTATCGCTTCGCGATATGGAATTTTCGGTTCAACGAGATCAACTTCAACTCCGTAACGAGCTTTCAATTTGTTGACGGCGAGTGCGAGATGTAATTCTCCCTGCCCGCTGATTATTGTTTGCGAAAGTTCCGGATCAAAATGTGTCGTGAAGGAAGGATCTTCTTCATGAATCGTATGCAGTCCTTCCGAAATTTTGTCTTCATCTCCTTTAGCTTTTGCAAGAATTGCACCGCGAATAATCGGCACCGGAATTTTTATTTCATCAATTATAACTGCAAAATTTTTCGAAGCGAGTGTATTGTTTGTGTGTGTATCTTTTAGCTTCACAACCGCGCCAATATCTCCCGCACCAAGTTTGCTTACTTCTTTTCTATTGTGTCCATTTAATATAGAAAGTTGACTTAAGCGTTCATACTTACCGTTAGCTTCGTTCACCATATCCAAGCCGGGTTGAACGGTGCCAGAATAAACCCGGAACAAAGAAAGCTCGCCGACATGTTGTTCGGAAATAGTTTTGTAAATAAAAATAACCGGTTCGCCGTTCGGGTCAGGTGATATTAAAACTTTGTCATGTCGGTCTTTCATCTCAGCTTCAACCGGTCCGCGTTCAACCGGAGATGGAAGATGTTCGGCAACAAAGTTTAAAAAATTTTGCACACCAACGCCTTTGATGGAAGAGATTGCAAAGACAGGCGTAAAACTTCTCTTCAAAATTGCCGCTTTCAATCCCGTTTTTATTTCATCATCGGAGAGAGTTCCCGATTCGAAATATTTATTCATTAATTCTTCATCGTTCTCGGCAACTTTTTCAATCAATTCAGTTCTGTATGCTTCGGCTTTAGCTTTTAATTCTTCGGGAATATCCATTTCGGAAAATTTCTTGCTTGTTGCTTCACCGAATTTATACGCTTTCATTTTTAAAACATCGATCACCGTATCAAAATTCAATCCTTCGTGTGCGGGAAAAGTTACAACGATAGCACCATTCGTTAATCTTTCTTTTGAAGACTTTACAACTTTTTCAAAATCGGAGCGTTCACTATCGCATTTGTTGATGATGATTGCGGTTGGAAGTTTTAATTCATCTACAAATCGCCCGGAAATTTCTGAACCGACTTCGATGCCTTCAACCGCTTTGAGAACCATCACAGCAGTATCGCAAACTTTCATTCCACACTTAACTTCACCAATAAAATCAGAGTAACCCGGAGAATCTAACAAATTTATTTTTACATTATTCCATTCTAAATGAAGTTGCGAAAGAGAAATTGAGAATTGTCTTTCCACTTCGTTCGGTGAATAATCGGAAATAGTATTTCCTTCTTGAATAGTTCCAATTCTATTTATTTCGTTCGAGAGGTAAAGAATATATTCGGAGAGGGAAGTTTTACCGCTGCCGCCGTGTCCAATAAACACAAGATTCCTAATAGATTCGGGTGAATAATGTTTCAAATGAGATCTCCTATTTTAGGTGTTATTCAGAATGGTGTAAAAAAAATAAATTAGAAAAGTATCTACATTATCTTCGCATGGAGCTAAAAAAAGTTGATACTCCTTTTTTGATTGCAAATAAATTGTTGATCAGATTATTAGCGGGTACTTCGACTGCTTGTTTCATCTTTTGTTCAAACTCAAAAAGTTTTTCGAATCGATCTTTCACTTCATCAAAAATCCAACGGACTTTTGCAATCTGCGATTTTATGTCATCCGATACTTCAATAATTGAGTTGCTTAAATTTTGTAAAGAATCAACAAGCGGCAAAAGATTTTGCGAAAGTTGATTTACATCTTTTCTTACATCGGAAATTACTTCGACAATTTTTCTTAAATAAATAATTAAGAAAACGCAAAGTGCGGAAGCCGCAATTAAAAGTATTACGCTAAAAATCTGAACAACTGATTCCATCAAATTAATTAACTCTTTGCTTGTTTATAAGCATCGATACCGGCTTTGAATGCGCCTTTAACTTTTTCTGTTTCTTTCAAAACAGTTTCTTTGCCTGATTCGTAGGCATCGCCGGTTTTAGATTTCAGATCGTTAAAAACTCTTTCCGCATCTTTAATCAATTCATCTGCTTTTACTTTAGCATCGGAAATAAGTTTTTCAGATTTTTGTTTTCCTTCATTGATGGCGGCTGAAGCTTTTTCTTTTGCAACATCAATATATTTTTCGGCGTCATCCAAAAATTCGTTTGATTTATTTTTGATATCGCTTCTTAATTCTTTACCGCTCTTTGGCGCATATAATAATGCAATTGCCGCGCCAACAATTCCGCCGGTTAAGAATCCGATTAATAAACCTTTGCTTAAATTACTTTCTTTTGACATAATGTCCTCCAGTCGATTAAAAATTTTAATACAAAATAGTGATGAAACGACTGAGAATCAAGGTAAGACTAAACATGTTTCTCAGATTTTTAAATTATTAAAGATTATTAACGATTGCTTTCGCAAACTCGTAGGTGCTAACTTCGGTTGAACCTTTCATCTGTCGCGCGAAATCATAAGTAACTCTCTTTTGTTTAATTGCTTTCTGCATTGCACGCTCAATCATTCGTCCAACTTTCTTCCAACCGATGAATTCAAACATCATCACACCCGAAAGAATTACTGAACCGGGATTAACTTTATCTAAACCCGCGTATTTCGGTGCTGTGCCGTGTGTTGCTTCAAAGATTGCCGTTTCGTAACTCATGTTTGCGCCGGGTGCAATTCCTAAACCGCCAACCTGCGCGGCAGCGGCGTCGGAGATATAATCACCGTTCAAATTCGGAGTGGCAACAACATCATATTCTGCAGGGCGAAGTAAAATTTGTTGAAACATGCTATCGGCAATTCTATCTTTAATTATTATTTTTCCTTTCGGCGCAACTCCGTTGAATTTTGAATATACATCTTCTTCGGTAACGACAAACTCAGCAAACTCTGCCTTAGCAATTTCGTAGCCCCATTCTTTAAAAGAACCTTCAGTAAATTTCATGATGTTTCCTTTATGAACGAGTGTAACGCTGTTTCGTTTATTAACGATTGCAAACTCGATTGCTTTTTTCACCAATCTTTTCGCACCGAATTCACTCATCGGTTTAATTCCTATTCCCGATGGCTTGCGAATATTTTTTCCGAAATTTTGATTTAGAAAATCTATCACTTTATCGGATTCGGAAGTATCTGCTTTGAATTCAATACCTGCATAAACGTCTTCAGTATTTTCGCGAAAGATTGTGATGCTCAAATCTTGCGGGCGTTTTACCGGGCTTGGAACGCCTTTGAAATATTTTACGGGACGAACGCACGCAAAAAGATCCAACAGCTGACGGAGCGCAACATTTAAACTTCGGATGCCGCCGCCGACAGGGGTGGTCAATGGTCCTTTAATTGCGACTTTAAATTCTTTTATTGCTTCGACTGTTTCATCGGGCAACCATTGATTTTCGCCATAAACTTTTAGTGCTTTTTCTCCGGCATAAATTTCCATCCAGGAAATTTTCTTTTTGCCTTTGAATGCTTTTTCAACTGCGCTATCGAACACAAATTTTGAAGCGCGCCAAATATCGGGACCGGTTCCGTCTCCTTCGATAAAAAGTAATATCGGGTTATCAGAAACCTTCGGCTTCCCTTTTCTGAAAATAATTTTATCACCGGACGGAACTACAATTTTATTATACATTTAAATAAATCTCCTTTTGTTTTTAATGAAGCATCAACGGATGCATGAATATTAATTTTCGTTTTCAATAACAATTTTTCCAAATCTCTTTTGGTAAAGAAAAACGCTAATCACTCCGACCAAGACTGCAAACCAAAGAGTTACAGCACGAATTAAAAAAGTGGAAGCGACTGCGCTCTCAGGTTCGGCACCGTTTTGAACGAGTATTAAAGTTAACGAACCTTCGGTAACTCCCAATCCTCCGGGCAACATTGTAATTGCGCCAACAATTGTAGAAAAGGCATAATTGAATGAAGCCCAAAAGAATGAAAAATCCATTTGAAAATTAGCGAGAATCAAATAATATCCCAAACATTCAAATGCCCATGAAACTAAGCTCAGTAAAGTCATAAATAGCAATGGATTCGGTTTCAGCATTTCGTATGAACTTTCGTATGCGGAATGAATTGAGAGAAAATATTTTTTTAAAAATTTATTTTTTTCGAAGAGTGATAAAATTGAAAGTGCCGCTTTGCGCCAACTAATTATTAAAACAACCAATGCAAAAAATGCCGATACAAGTATCACAATCCATCCGCCAAAATTATAGAGATACGCTCCGATCAGCGCAATTATCAATAGTGAAATGAAATCTGTAATTCTTTCGGCAAAGATTATCGGCGCAGTTCGGCTGACTGAAGTTCCGTTTATTTGTTTGACGAGATAGACTTTTAACAATTCACCGAATTTACCCGGCGTAATACTCATTATTAAACCGGACATAAAAATAGAAAATGAATCGATACTCTTAATTTTTACGTTGAGTAGTTTTAAGTAGAAATCCCATTTAAAAAATCGTGATACATAATTCAGAAATGAGAGAAGTAACAATAGAGGAAGAAGCATCCAATTAAATTTTGCAAAGACGTTGATCAGCAAATCATAATCTGCATAAAAAACAAATCCGATGTAGACTAATCCCGCAAAACCGATGGACAGAAAAATTTTATTTCTAATTTTTTCGAGCATTATAAAATCTTTATCAGATTAGAATAGAGCGAAGCGAGCGGAAGCCCGACAACATTATAATAGCAACCACTAATTTTTTTTATAAACACGGCACCGAAATCATCCTGAATTCCATACGCGCCGGCTTTATCCATCGGGCTACCGGTGGCAATGTAATTCCAAATTTCATCATCCGTTAATTCCCGAAAATAAACTTGAGTGGCTTCCACTTCAACAATTTCCTTTTTATTGCATGTATTGAAGATTGCAAAACCGGTAAAGACCGTATGTTCTCTGCCGCTCAGTTTTCTTAAAATGTTAAATGCATCTTGCGTATCAATAGGTTTTGCAATTGAGTGATTATCAATTACAACTGTCGTATCAGCCGAAATAATGATTCCCTGTTGAATATTTGCTTTCGCGGATTCGAGTTTTAGTTTTGCAACACGTTGAACTGCATCTCGTGGTAATTCATTTTCAAAAAATTCCTCATCTACTTCAACGGCATGAACGGTTACATTCAAATTCAATTGTTGAAGTAATTTCAATCTGCGAGGAGATTTTGAAGCGAGATATATTTTAGGAATGTTCTTAATCATATACTTTGTAAATTTTTGTATTCGTAAAATAATGGGATAAAATCTCATCACAACTTTGTCCAGTTTCCGAGCGATAGATGCAACCCCACTGACATAAACCAACGCCATGCCCCGAACCTCTTCCGTTGATTGTAAGTTTGATAATTTTATTCTCTTCTTTTTCCAACTCCAAATCAAAAAACAAACTACGGAGGATTCCGTTATTCTGTTTCTGCCGGAAGGAGTTGCGAATTTCTTTTCCCTCAAAAGTATAAACCGAGTCGTTCGCGAATATGAAACTAAGTTTTACAACTCTCCCCGAACTATTCTTCGATTCAATTTTTACATCTGTAAGATTTTCTTTTGAAATATCTAAACCATGTTTTTTTAGAACGATTGCCTTTATTTCTTCTGGAGAATAAGATTCACTCCATGAAAAATTTTTTGCGGAAGAACAATAGATTTTCTCTCCATCTTTTTTTGAAATTAAATAAGGAATCGGTTTTGGATTAAAAACATTCTCAACATTCTCGGTCGCACCGCCGCAATTTGAGTGATAGAAAATCTTTGCAAGCGATTCTTCATAACCAAGAATACGACCGCGCGTATTGTTAATTGCATCGGCTTCAAAAGTATTTTCTTTAAATATTCCGCCATAAAGTTGATCGCGAGTATCGGCAAAAACATCAAAGTGAGTTTTCTTTTCAGAAATTCTCATCATCGCGAATGTTCGTGCTGTGATCGCAAATGCCTTCAGTGCCTCAAGATGAGTAGGTTGATATTTAATTCCCATTTCTAATGGAAGCACGCCTTTAAGATAGACTTCAATATTAAGTTCATTGATTACTAAAATTTTTCCCGATGAATTAATTATTCTTATTGCACCGGCATAATTTCTGTCATTCAGATTGATCCCATCACCATTCTCAACTCTGAGTTCGAAAAAATCTGCATGGAATTTTTTATCACCGATTGCCGCAACAAATTTTTCATCTTCCAAAAAAAATTTTATCAAATTTCCTTTGCCAACCTGCGCGATTCGTTTCCCCGCAGAAAATAGATTCAAATTTTGCTTTACATGAAAATCAAAACTCGCAGTCGATTCTTGAAGGAGTATTCTAATAGTAGGATTGTTCGGGTTGAGATTCAGTCCGTCTAATTTTTCTATGTAGCGTGAAGAAACGCAATTCAAACTTACAAGCGAAAGAATTGAAAATAAAATTAGCCGAACTAAAATAGTTAAGTTAGTTTTGGAAGAGAGAGAGTAGTGAGAAGAAATTTCTAAAGCAGATGTTTTATCTGAACATTGCTTTGATACTGCCCCATGTTCTTTTAACACTTGAAACACTATGAGAAACGGTTATTTCGTTAGAATATGAAACAGTATTATCGTTGTCTATTAACTTCAATCTGTAAATGAAAACTAAATCGCCTTGTGATTTGTACACATTTTCATCGATGAAGTAGTAGTAGGAATTATCCCCTTTTGCCTGCACGGTTGAAACTTGAATGAAGCCGGTATTCAATGTTTTTCTTTCAATAACAAAATTGTTAAGATTTGCTTCGCTTCGAGTTTTCCATTCGATCTTAATGTTGCCTGAATTGCTTCTGGCGGTGAAGAACTCGATATAACCGCCTGCAATTGCGGTTATCATCAAAACCATGAATATTGAGAGAATCTTTATTTTCATGGGCAAAATATATTGGCTACGAATTTTAAAACCAAATAATTTTTTAGTCGCTACCCTCATGGCAACCCTTGCTCACATCTGGCAATTGCGAAAAGAATGAACAAAAAATATTTTGCTCAATTTCAAAAAACTTGCAGTATAACTTCAATATTATTTTTCAAATGTTTTATATTATGTTTCAAAAATGAAATATTAGAGTACTTGATGCAATCAAACAGCGTTCGAACGATAAAAGGTATTAATGAATTATCGAACACAGCCAAAAAGGGATCTTCATCAATTTATGATGAAATTTGCAACTTTTTAGTAGAACAACTCGATATACATTCTGCCGCAATATTCAGATTCAACGAAAATAATAAATTAATTCTCACCGGTAAATCCAGTGCAGTGAAGAAAGCTTTACTACCGGATTCAATTTATCAGTGTAATCATTGCCAACCTCTGGCAAAAAATGAATCGGGTTATAAAATTGTACCTGCGGAAAATTGTGAAATTCAAATCACTGATTTCTCGCTTCCGGAATTATGCCTGACATTTATATCCGGTGATGCTCAAAATTATTTATTGAAGCTGGCGCAGAAAACATCATTCACAAAAAGCGATGAAGAAAATTTAACTTCCGTAATTGAATTTGTTGTTGCAACGATTAATTCTGTGAGTGCAAATTCTAACAGCGAGCTAAGTTTGGCAAGCATCATAACACAAATTTCAAATGAACTACGAACACCGACGAATAGCATAGTCGGTTTTGCTTCTCTTCTGAATGATGAAAAACTAACTTCGAATCAAGCTGAATATGTTACAACACTTCGTGAAAATGCACAGAAGGTGCTATCACTATTGAATGACTTGATTGAAGTGGCGAAAGCAGAAGCACAAACGCAATCGCCAATTTTATCCGTGGTTGAACCGAAAGCATTTCTTGAAGAAATTATTTCAACTTCAAATCTTTCCCAGATTCAACCGCGAATAACAACAGAAATAATTATTGACAAATCTGTTCCCGGCTCAATCAAACTTGATAATGCGAAAATCAGAACTTCAATTCTCAATAGTATTCTCGTACTTTCGTCTTTTAGTGATGAAGGGAAAATTACACTGAATTTCGCAATGCAATCTGCTAATAAATGTTCATTGAGGATTGTAAATACTAATGCAGTCATTCCGAGTGTTACTCTAAAAAATATTTTCACACCCATGCAATTTGGAGACAACAGATTTCAAAAACATTCTCCGTTAACTCCAATATCTTTGATTGTCGTAAAAAATTATTTAGAACTTTTGGGTGGCTCTCTCCGTGTGAACAGCAGTAGTTCTAAAGGAACTGTTTTCGATATTCAATTCAATGTTGAATCGATGAGTGCAATTGAATCTCAAATCAGTGCTCTGCCAAAAGCGGGAGAAAAATCTAAAGTACTCGTGATTGAAGACGATTACGCAACTTCAAAACTTTTAAGCAATTATTTAAATAAGTGGGGATATGAACCGACTATCGTCAACTCCGGCGAACGTGCACTGCAAGTTATCGAGAAGGAACATTTTCTTGCAATTATCACTGACATTGTGTTGCCGGATATTAATGGATTAGAACTCCTGAAAAAATTGAACGAGCATCCGAACACAAAAAATTCACCGGTAATTGTTTGTTCAGTTGAAGCCGAACAACAAAAAGCATTTTTGATGGGTGCTGTAGAATATTTTGTGAAACCGATAAAGTACAAAGATCTCGTGGAAGTTTTGACGAGTTATAAATTGAAAAAAGATTCAAACATTCTTTGTGTGGATGATGACGTTCCGACTCTCAATCTTGTGAAGAGTGCAATCGATTCACTCGGGTTTAATGCAATTGCCGAAGCCCATTCCTCACAAGTTATGAAGTTGATTCAGAATATTGATCTTGATCTCGCGATAGTTGATCTTGACATGCCAGAGCTGAGCGGTTTTGATTTAATTAAATTAATTAAATCCGATCCAAAGTTTGCAAATCTTCCAATCGTTATTTATACCGGTAAAGAAAATTTTGATGAAGATTTAAAAAAGATTGACGGATTGTTTGCAGATTTATTAAGCAAACGAAGTACGAAGATAGAAGACCTCGCGTCCACCATTAACAGCATGATAAACCGGTACGATGTTCCCTCTACACCCGATGAAGTAACGAAACATCCTGAAATTCCGAAAATACTTTTAGTCGAGGATTACAAACATTCACAAATAATTGTTACTCGACTGTTAAAGAAAAATAATTTTACTTCGATCATCGTTGTCGAAAACGGTGCCGAAGCATTAGACCAGGTAAAAACAAATGCTTTCGATTTGATTTTGATGGATATGCAAATGCCCGTAATGAACGGATTTGAGGCAACAGAAAAAATTAGACAGTTGCCGAATTACAAAGAAACTCCGATCATTGCACTAACTGCATTCGCAATGAAAGGCGATCGCGAAAAATGTCTTGAAGCCGGTGCTACAGATTATATTCCAAAACCAATTGATAGCAACGATTTTATCGACAAAGTAAAATACTATACTTCAAAAAATTAAAATCACAGTTGAACAATAACGAAAAAATAAGAGTGAGGTTTGCACCTTCGCCAACGGGATATTTACACGTTGGCGGTTTGCGAACAGCACTTTTCAATTATCTCTTCTCAAAAAAAAATCATGGCACTTTCGTTTTGCGAATTGAGGACACGGATCAGGCTCGTTATGTTGAGGGCACAGTTGAAAACCTAATCGCATCACTGAGGTGGGCAGGATTAACTTTCGATGAAGGGCCTGAAGTCGGTGGAAATTACGGACCATATTTTCAATCGCAACGCCTTTCGATTTACCAAAAATATTCTGATGAATTAATCAAAACCGGAAAAGCGTATTATTGTTTTTGCACGTCCGAGCGATTAAAAGAACTTCGAGCAGAACAAGAACGACAAAAACTTCCGCAAGCAAAGTATGATAAACATTGCCTCAACCTCACGAAAGAAGAGATTGACGATAAACTAAATTCTTCCACACCTTACGTAGTACGATTGAATGTACCGCAATCCCAAAAAATAATTTTTCAGGACATCGTTCGCGGCGAGGTTGAATTTGACAGTAACAACATTGACGATCAAGTGTTGATTAAAAGTGATGGATTCCCAACTTACCACTTAGCAAATGTTGTCGATGATCATTTGATGGAAATAAGTCATGTAATTCGCGGAGAGGAATGGCTTTCATCAACTCCGAAACATGTTTTGTTGTACGATGCATTTAATTGGGAAAGACCGCAATTCGCGCATCTTCCGTTGCTGCTCAACCCCGACAAATCTAAATTAAGTAAGCGTCAGGGAGATGTTGCAGTGGAAGATTATCGTGATAAAGGATATTTGAAAGAAGCACTTATAAATTTTGTTGCACTGCTCGGTTGGAATGCAGGTGATGATAAAGAATTTTATTCGATGAACGAATTGATTGATGCGTTTTCTCTCGAGCGCATTAATAAATCCGGCGCAGTTTTTGATGTTGTGAAATTAACTGCTCTGAATGCGCAACATATACGAAACAAAGATAACAGTGAACTACTCCAACTTTTAAAAACCGAAGTTGGAAGTTTGGAATCGAATATTCAAGAAACACTTTCAAATTTTGACGATAAATATTTGCTTTCTGTAATTGAAGCAATGAAAGAACGAGTTTCTTTTGTCAAAGAATTTATCACAAGTTGTATTTATTTTTATTCCCCACCGAATGAATATGAAGCAAAGGCAATTGAAAAAAATTGGAAGCCGGAGACAACTGAGCATCTAAATAAATTGCGCGAGAGATTTTCTGAATTACAAAATCCTTCGAAGGAAACATTTGAAACTGCACTCACTCAAGTTGCTGAAGAGTTGCAAGTTGGTAAAGGAAAATTGATTCATCCATTGCGTTTGGCAGTATCGGGGCAAAGCATTGGCGCAGGACTGTTCGATATTCTTGCAATCCTTTCTAAGGAAGAAGTCATCAATAGGATTGACGCGGCGCTCGAGAAAATTAAAATTTAATTCTGTTTAGCTTACTCTCTTTTCAAGACTGCGATAAATCCCTACAACTATTCCAACAATTCGAAATCCCGAATAATTTTTTGAAATCACAATTGGTTTAAATTCAGGATTTTCCGAAACCAATTCAATTTCATTTTTCTTTTTAAAAAATTTTTTAACTACCGCCGCATCGTCTAAAATTGCAACAACAAACTGTCCGTTGCGTAATTCTAAATTTGGATTCACAATAACAATATCACCGCTAAAAATATAAGCATCTTTTAAACTCTCCCCTTTTACTCTTAACAAAAAAGATTCCTTCGGCATTCTAACAATTGTCGGCAATTCGATTGAATCAATTGCATCGGGATAAATTGTTATTGGATTACCTGCGGCAACTTCGCCGATAATCGGTTTTGTGAGAAAAAATTTTTCTTCGAGAGTAAGTTCAAGTCCGCGCGAAAGTTTAGGATTTTTTTTGATAAAACCTTTTTCTTCGAGTGCATGAAAATGCTGCTGAACAGTCGAACGGGAGCTATATCTAAAGTGAGCGGCAACTTCCGCCAATGTCGGAGGAAATCCTCGTGTTACTTTTTTTTGAATGATGTATTCCAAAATATTTTTTTGCGTTTTTGTTAATTCTTTTGACATAGAAAACCTTTAAAATAATAATGCCGTACAAATGTACGGCAATTTACAAGTTCAATGTTTTAGACAAAAGAAATTATTAGCAATTATTTTAACTAAGTTGAAAAAATCTTTTGTAAGGTTTCAATCATTTTTTCTCTGAATATCGGTTTGGAGATAAAATCATCAAATCCGGCGGCAATAAATTTTTCGCGATCGCCGGGCAGCACATACGCAGTAACGGCAATAATAGGAATCATCTGAAACATCGGCATCTGTCGAATCATCTTGAGCGCATCAAGTCCGTTGTATTCTCCTTGAAGATTAATATCCATAACGATGAAATCAAATTTATATGCACTCAAAAGTGGAAGTGCTTCTTCGAAGGAAACTCCAAATTTAATTTCCTTTAAATCCTTCATTTGAACTTTGAACAAAATTTGCGAATCGACCTGATCTTCGATGTAAAGGCAACTCAATTGCGAAAGTTCAATTTCTTTTTTTGCTGCAACCGGAGGAGTTTCCATTGTTTTACGAAATACCGGTTTAGTGGTTTGCATCGTTTGTCGTAGCGATGGCGTCTGAATTGGTGCTGCCGCAGGTTTCGGGGGTTCGGAAGGAATAGCTGTTTGCTTCAGCGGTTTCGGTTCTTCGATTATAGTTTGAACTTTCTTAACAGGAGGAATGCTCGCAGTTTTTGGTTCGATTTTTAATTCCGGTGCTCGCTCTTCAAATATTTGTTGTGCAATTTGCTGCGGTGTTTGTTCAACTTCCGGTTGAATTACTTCTTCAAATTTTTCTTCAACTTCCGGTAACCGCGCTGCTTCTTTTTCAAAAGGTTGAGCCACAACTTCCGTGATTGGTTTCTCTTCAGGAATATTTTCCTCCTCGACATCAACAAATATCGGAAAGCGAAAAGCGACACCGATTTTTTTACCACCTTTTTCGAGTGGAACAAAATATCCTTTGCATGAATCAACTAAACTTCGCAATGCTTTCACACTGAAGCGTGAGATTCCAAAATCTTTTCCTTTGACATCATCAGTTTCTTTCAGCAACGAAGAGAATGAATCGTTTAAGCGATCGGTGATTACCGAAAGATTATCTTTTATCGCAAACTGAAAATGCGTCGGCGAATATTGTTCCGTTGAAACGAAGAGTGTATTTTCTTGCGTAATTTTTGAAGCCATCATCAATGCTATTGAAAATAATTTATTCAATTTCGATTCATCGGCAGAGATTGTAATATCTTCGGTATGAACTAATTCAAATTTCTTTCGCCACGTTTCTCTTAAAGATTTGTAGTCTGATTCAACACTCGCTATTATACTTTGGAGTGAGCGCGGTAAGATTTCAACGTTATCAACTTCCTTCTCAACCTGCGCGAAGTCTGCAATAGAATTCATTATGTCGAGGAGTTTTTCGCGGTTTTGTGTGATAAAATCGATTGCTTCACTTTGCTCGGGAGTAGGATTATCAAGCCCGTCACGTATCTCTTGAATGAATCCGAGAATAACATTTATCGGAGTTAATATCTCATGAAAAATATTTGAAAGCTGGGTTGTATCAAGTTTACCGCTTGCACCAACAGATGCGGTTACGGGAATTTTCTTTTCGATTACAACTTCTTTAACAACTTCTTTAATAATTTCTTTTTCAACTTCTTTTATTTGCGAAGGAGCTTTAGCAATCAAAATGAAAGTATCAAGTTCACCGTCAAAATCGAGAATCGGTTTCGCACTCAATTCAAGCGAGAGAAGCGAACCGTCTTTCCTCTTAAGTTTAACATCTATTTTTTTCGCCTCTTCTTTTTGCGAAAGGAATATTTTTGTATTCACTTCTCCACGATCAGAATCGGGAATGTATGAAATGAAAGAACTATCAATCAAATCGCTGCGCGAATAGTTTAGTTCCTTTGTGCCCGCGTTATTAACAAATTTAATGAAGCCGGTTGAATCCGTTACGAATACAAGATCAGATGTAGATTCAAACGCCGATTTATAGAGGTTGAATTGCTTTTCTTTTTCGACAACATCGGAAACATCTTTCACAATATTGAAATGAGCTTCTTTGCCTTCAAATTGAAAATGTGTTTTGCTCAATTCAACAAACATAACATCGCCATCCTTCGCTTTATGTTTGTAGGGACCGGAAAATTCTCCTTCGGCAGTGCGCGATTCGCTATCGAGCAATGTTTGAATATCCTCCGGAGTATAAAGATCGGTCAAATCCATTTGAAGAAATTCTTCACGTGAATAACGATAAAGTTTTAGTGCTGCATCGTTAACTTCGAGGAAACGTAAATTTTCCGCGTCATAGACGAAAATCGGTTGTGGATTTCTTTGGATCAGAAGATCAAACATTTTTCCCTTCTTCTTAACAAAATATTCGATGTTGTTATAATCAAGTTCACTTTCAATCTGTATTAAATAAATTTTTTCCGAGTTTGCAATTAGTCGTTTCAAACGGAGTGCAACCGATTGAATTCCTTCATCATCAATGATTTCAATATTCGTCAAAGTTTCGGAAGCATCCGATAACTTAAATTTTTCAAACTGATGAGAAATTTCTTCTGCAAAAATATTATAAAAATAGGTAACTGCTGTGCCTGTAATCTTAGCTTTAAATAAACTCTTGAAAGCTAAATTAGACTGAATTAATTTCCCGGATGAATCGAAGACAGCTATTGCGCCATTAAATGAGTCGGTTAACTCGGAAATAAATGGCAGTTCAAAAATTTTTCCCATTCCTTCATTGAAAGATTTTGGTTGACCGATTCCGATGACGGCGAGTAAATTATTTTCGGCATCGCTGAGCGGGAACTCGATTGTTTGGTATGATCCGAAATTAGCGAAACCCTTTAACGGCAAGCCCTCAAGCACTACATACTGCAAACTATCTTCTAAATATTTATTCACGGCAGTGTAAAAATTCCAGAAATAATTCGGGATGAATGCCGTTTCGAGTTTGCCTTCTACTTGAGAAGGTTTTAGTCCGATTAACTTCGAAAAAGAATTATTTACCAAAATATATTTTTGATTTGCATCCTTCATCCAAAAAAATTCGGAAAGATTATTTATCTCATTTTGAATTTTTCCTTTAGTAAGAAAAGTAAACGGGAAACCGGACTTGATTTCATTAATAATAGAAATAATTTTCGAATTGTTCACGATTTCACTCAACTCTTTATCACTTACAGTTAAGCGTAACTCTTTATCTTTCGAATCTTCCACAAATTTCGGATTGAAGGAAATGAAAAGAAATTTTTCATTCTGCTCATCAACATATGGATTGATAAGCATTTCCAGCTTCAACATTTTTTCGGAAGCGAGAGTAACATTGACGATCTCTCTGACCGATATATCATTTTTACTTGCATCATCTAAAAGTGTATCAAATTTCTCGAGCATATTTTTAGAAAACAATTCGAAGAAATTTTGATTTTTGGAATTAATCGCCAACAATTTATCTGCGGAAGAATTTGCGGTAAGAACCATTCCTCGGTTATCAATAATAATAAACGGAAGTGGAACTGATTCCGAAATATTTTTAAAAATATCTACGCTGATTCTGTTTGTCGTTTCCATCTTTACGGAACCACTACAAATGTTTCGTTAGAGTATGATGAATAGCGGTTCAACATATCAGTCGAACGTGCTCTATAATAATAAGTTTTTCCGCGCTGTACAGAAAGATCGTCATAATAGTTGAGTACACTTGTAACTTTAGCAACCAAGTTATACGTTCCGTTGATTCCGGTTTTTCTTTCAATTTCAATTTCAAGTTCGTTCAAACGATTCAAGTTCCAATTCAATTTTACGTTCGATGTATCAATCAGTGTTGCTACTAAATCGCGCGGTGGATATAGATCATAGGGCCATGTTGTAACTGTAGCCGGCGAAGAAGTTAGCGAATCATCTGAAGTGAAAATTTTTATTCGATAAAAATAAGTAGTGTTTGGATTTAATAAGTTTGAAGAATCAGTGAATGAAGTCGTATTCGGCGCAGTATAACCGGCAATTGAAAAATCGAGAGTAGTAATGCCTCTTTCAATTTGAAAATAATTTTCATTAACTGAATTATCGTTCCATGTTACTAAAACCTTTCTCGAACCTTGAGCCGTAGCGGAAACATTCGTCGGTTCAGTCCCGCTTCCTTTTTGTGTTGAGACTTCTTTTGAATAATTTGAAAAACCGAGATCGTTAAAGCTTCTCAACTTGTAAGCGTAGACTACATTCTGCTGCACTGATGCATCGTTTGTATTGAAAACATTTCCCGTTAAAGTTTTGTAAAGAATGTACGCAGTATCGATATCACTCTTTCTCCAAAGTTCATAACCTGTTCTGTAAGTTGAAGTATCTTTCCATGTAAGATTATAAAGTGTGTTTGTTATCTTTCTTATACTTAAATCATACGGCGGAAATGGTTTCGATTTTGTGTAGAGAACAAGAATATTGCTCATCACATTGCTTTTTGTTGTGTTGTCACTTAAGTCGGTTACAACAAGAAAAATGCTGATTCGAGTATTCACGAGGGAAGAATCAATTGTGATTGAAAGCTCCGGTAGTGCCGCATATTGTTGAATTGTATATCGCTTAATAAATCCATCGTTCATGTAAAGATCGATATATTTTAAACCTTGATCATCAAAGGCGTCGTAGCTGATATAATTGTAACCTAATGTCAATGTATCGTTTGCCCCGGGCGAATAAATAGTTACTTGTGGTTTAACACTATCGGATGATAAATTTTCATCGCACCCAATTTGACTAAATGAAATTAAAACATACGCAGTTGCAAAAAATAAATTCTTAACCATTGACCAACTCGTAATCTATGTTGTAAGTTCTGGATTCACCCGATTTCAGTTTTTCAATTTTTAATTCGAGTATTCGTGAGCCGGAGTTATAATAATATTTTGGTAATTTGGTACCGATAATCTCTGCAGACATCGAGATATTTTTTACTTTTCGTTGAAGGTCAACATCGAGAGCAAAATTTTCCATATCCGTTCCGCCGGGATTAGATATAGTAACAACGATACGATGATCGCTTCTGTTATCAAGTCTCATCTCCAATTTATTTTTTTTCGTCCACCAATCGTAAAGTTCTTTAGTTGAAGTAATCCAAACTTTTTTGGTACGAACATAATTCAACAAGTCTCGAACAACACCAACATTTTCTTTTGTGAATTGATAATCGGAGTGCAATTTTAGAACATACAAACCGCCTTCAAAAATTACGCGATCAACATCTTCTTTGTATGTGTACAATTGGAATTCGGGTTCTTCAAGCCCATAATCACGAACAACTTCGTAATCATCGCGGGCAGTTTTTGTAACGGAGAGGATTGTGTTGTTGCCAATAATTACAGCCTTTGGAACTGACCTATCGGTCAATGAATCTGTAAAAATATATTTTAAATTTGCATCGGCGACGGCTTTTTTACTTAGCTCGTTAAAAATTCCGAAGTAAGGATAGATGGAAGTAATATCTCTTCCGATGATGCTTCTTAATTTCGCGCTCGCAATTTCAAATTGATTCAATTGAGTTTCGTAATCGTTCAATTTATTAATCGTATCGTTTATCGAAGTTAAAAATCCTATATCGACCAACGCGCCAATCTCACCATATTTCGAAAGTTCCTTTACCAATTTCGGATTCGCTTCCGCTTTGTTTGGTTCGATGAAAAATGTTGGTTCAATTTTTTCGGACTGTAAAACGGAAATAAGATTTTGCGCACGATCAAGATTGTCTCTTAAAGTAGGAGTAAAAATCATTGCGGAAGTATAATCGCCGGGCCAATCTTTAAGTTGAGCAATCGGTCGATACAATAACCAGTTAATACAATTACCGAAAAGTTTATCCGCAAGAATATAATCTTCCTGTTGTCCGATTACAGAAATAATTTCGAAACCCATCCATACAAATCTTCCTTTTCCATAAGTACCGTAAGCAATGCCGGCAGTTCTTTTTACTTCTTCGCCCACCAATCCATCTTCGAGCCGAAAGTTATACCAAAAGCTAACTTGAGTAGTTCTCGGTTCTGAAACCGTTGCGGCAATAGGACGATCCCACGTTGCAACTTTTAATGGATAGCCTGTCGGAATGTTTGCTGTAATTGGCAATCCTCCGCGTAACGTATGAATTTTTACAATCGTATCTCTTTCTATTTCGCGCGTAAATTTCAAACCAAAAACTTCTGAGAAGAATTCCCAACCTCTCCATTTTCCGTCGTTAGAATATGAAGCTGTACCACTTGTAGCAAAAACAGAACCGCCTTCATCAACATATTTTTTGAGTGCGGCATATTGCGTTTCACTAATCGATTGTGTGCCGGGAAGTATTAGTAAAGAATAATCTCGATGTTTGCCGAGTTCAATATCTTTATCTTTCAGCACAACAAATTCGAGGTTGTAGTTATTTAAATATTTTTTCCAGGTAATTAAATTATCTTGAATCCATGTACTTCCTGCCGGCAAACGATTCTCGGTATATTCTGAATGTAAGATTGCGACTTTCGGTCTGGGTTCTCGAAACAGTTCCCAAATTCTATCAAGAGTAGGGAAATCACTCCCCCAAGAATATTTGCCGAAAACACCTTGCAAAACCATAAGGTAGATAAATATTCCTCCGACGGTCAACATCAAACCAGTCGCCATAATGAGGACAAAGTTAACCGGGAAACCTTTGTTTTCGGCTATCGCCACCTTGCGGCTCCTCTTTGTTTTTCTTCTTGTTGGCTCTTCTGCTGTGCAGTTGCAACTTTAACAAATTTTTGTTCAACCGGGGCTCCGGGACCTGCAGCCGCTACTCGCGGCGGTTCGGGACGCACAGGTTGCGGTGGAGCTTGGGCGCGGATTTGCTGTTGTTCTTTTTGCTGAACAACAATCGGTTCTGCCGGTTTATATTGAGGTGCTCTCGGTTGTTCAAATATTATTGGCGCAGGTGCTTTTACTTTTTCAGAAGTTTCTACTTTCTCGGCAATCGCTTCAGGCGTAATTAATTCCGCTTGAATAGTTGAGGGTTGAGTAATTTCTTGCTGAGTTCCGCGTCGTTCTCTTATCTTGTAGAGAATGTATGCACCGATGGCGAGAAAAAAAGTACTGATCGTTGCCATCAGGATAATTGTTGCTAAAATCGGTATGAGTTCCATTTTATTTCCTCTAAAAAATTAATTATGCGGCAGTAGCCGGCGTTCCTATTCTTTCAAGTTTACCCCATGTCATTTCGAATCCTAAAAATTCTTCGATTGTTGACATGGCTTTACAAATATCAATTGTTAAAATAAAAAACATTCTATAAACTATCGCGTATGGTATCAATCTGAATTCTTCTTTTTCAACTGCGATGCAGTAAAGTGCTGTAACCATATCCAGTAATGCTAAACCAGCCCACCAGAAAAAGATAAGACTTGAAAATCCATAAATAAGTGCTACAAAAATGAAGAAAAGATTTGAAACGATATTCATTGTCGGCCAAATTAATGCTTCATAAAACATTGACCAAAGAACGAAAGTATCGCCAAAGTTGATTGTAGGATTAACTAAAAGTTTTCTGTGCTTTCTGATTGCTTGGAGAATTCCGCGCGTCCATCTATATCTTTGTTTTAATAATTGGTGAAGTTTCTCCGGTGCTTCCGTGTATGAAATGGCGGCAGGTTCATAATAAATCTTCCAACCGTTAGCTAAAATTTTTAGTGTAACGTCTGCATCTTCAGCAAAAGTATCGCTTGAGTAATACCCTGCATCAACAATTGCTTGCTTTCTGAATAAGCCGATCGGTCCGGGAATAATATTCACTAATTTGATAAAACTTTGAGCGGCGCGAGCCATGTTCAAACCTTCGATATATTCAAGTGCTTGAAGGTCTGTGAAGAATTTTTTTCTATTTAAAACTTTTACGTTGCCGGCAACCGCGCCAATGTTCGGATCTGTGAAATGTCGAACTGCCATTCGTACGCAATCTTCCGATAATTGTGAATCGCCATCCATACATAAAACGATATCGGCTTTCGAATAACTGATCCCGGCATTTAATGCGCGTGCTTTACCGCCGTTCTTCTTATTTATCAATGATACTTTTACTTCACCATATCTTCCCTTATGATACCCTACTAAAGTTTTTGCAACTTCGGCAGTATTATCTGATGAACCATCATTGACAACAATTATTTCGAAGTTCGAATAATCCAAACTAAGCAATGATTTCACCGATTGCTTTATCACTTTCCCTTCATTATAAACAGGTACAATTATAGACACAAAAGGATAAAACCCGTTTTGTTTTTTAAAAGTATATTTGCTGATGTAAGCGTAAGCCATTACTAACACGGCAAAATATCTAAATAACAAAATTGTTAAAAAGATGAAAAGTGAAACAAGTGTTGCATATTCAACTAATGCGCTGATGGAGAGTACTGTGTAAGGAAGTGAGAGATAGATAACGATGATCATAGCAACAGAGATGAGACCGGACGTAATAATCCGTTTGACAATCTTCTTTTCTCTGTCTTCTTTTTGACCGAAAGATGTTTGAGTATTTCTAACGGTTATTTGCGTCTGTCGTATTTTTGGATTCTGATTCATCGTAAAATTTTTTTATTTCTAATTGGCAAAATTTGTGCCAGATGTAACTCCTTAAATTTACGCAATTTATCTGAATTTTATAATGTAAAATGTTACATTGTCAGAATTTCATGGTATTTGTATCATTATAAGACTGCGTGAAAGGCATCGATGATGCAGTGTTCTCTCTCCCCAATTAACCACCTATGAGAAGTAAGACTGTCCGCTTTGTTAGAAAATATTCCAGAATAAAGTTACATATGCGCTGAAAGATTCATACCCGATTGTGAATCGGTAAGTAGAACCATAAGAGACTCTCGCCGATAACGAGAGATTGGAAAAGAAAATATAATTCCCATCAACAAATAATTCGCGAATGATAAAATCACCATCGGGAATGTAACCAAGTTTTCCTCCAACATTGACATTGTAAATTTCATTCTTCTCAGCAATCCATTCAAACCATGCGCTATGTGAAAGAAAATTTAATGGTGAATAATAAAGCAATGAACCTCTCGCAAATTTGCTTGCCGCATATTCATAACCTATGTAAAGATCCTCAAAAAATTGTTTTCCGATTCTAAGTTGGAAATCATTTCCTTTGTTGCCATCGGAAACGATAATTCTACCAAAATAAAGTGAGGCTTTTAAATCCGGTCGTAATTGGTAGAAGGCAGTTACACGATAAATATCTGCAAGAAACTCTTGCGAGAGTAAGCGGGGCGCATTTAATATTGCTCTTGCATCCGATCTTTCGAATGATCCGGCGATAAAATATTTTTTGGGAATTTCATAGCGCGCTTGCAATTCATAGATTGTTCTTTTCGGTGAATTTAAAGTATTCAAACTTCCAATGCCGCCGTAAATTGTTAAACGCGGATTAGGGCGGTAATAAAGCATCCACTTAATTGATGTAATATCTCTGAAAGTAGAAGTATATTCATAATGCGTACGTGTGAAATTAATTCCTCCGGCAAATGGTCCGAAAATTCCAAATTCCATTCTCAAACCATAAGTGTAAAATCTGAAATCGATATTATCTTTATAGTAATTGAAGGTTGGAGATATTCCAAGGTAACTCGGGAATGTGGCGAGGAACCCTCTGAAACCGCTGACGGGCAACCAATCCAATCTCTGTTTAAGAACTGCAATTTCCGCAGTGTCTTCAGTTGATTCAAGAAGCTCATCGTAAAGTTCGCGTGCATCGTCAAATTGATCAGCTTTAGAGTATGAATCGGCAAGTAGCAATTTAATATCGCGATTGTTGGGATACTCTTTATAAAGCGCGTCAAATTCTTGCACAGCCATCAAGGAATCGTCTGCCATGAAATAAGTTTTGGCTCGTTGCACAACTATATCGAAGTCGTAGCTTTCATCAAGTAACTCGTTATAAATTTGTAATGCATCACTATAGTTACCGGCGCAGGCAAGGATATCTGCGTATTCTTTTCTCACGTATCGTGAAGGTGTAGTTTGTGATAAATATTCTTCATATTTTGATAAAGCAGAAGCACAACCGGATTCTCCGACAATTTCTCTCGCCTTTTGGAGAATTTCAAATATCCTCTCTTCTTCCGCTCGTGATCTTTGTGAGCTAATGTTTGTTAATAAAACATCTACCGCACCATTTTTAGGATCGAGTTGTTTTGCAAGCTGCGCATACTGTTCGGCGGCGTCATAATTCAATTCATGCAATTCCAATGAACCCATAGCAATGAGTGCTTCAATATTGTTTATATCTTTCTTTAAAATATTTTCGAGATAACCTCTTGCAAGAACTAAATCTTCCCGAACCCAAACAGCGAGTTGAGCCCGAAGCAATTGGTACTTAAGATTTTCAGGAGAGCGCGTCAAAAGCCAATCCGATAATTCTATCGCTTCAGGGAATTGCCTGTTCCATGCATAATAATTTGCAAGTGTAAATCTGATTTCAATATCAGATTCATTCGGAACGGCTTTAAGATATTCTTCTAAAATTAGAATTGCTTCATCATAATTTCTCAAATTACCAAGCACAGCCGCAAGCAATAGCACAGACTCGCGATCTCCGGGATTTGTTTTTACCTTTTCGCGTAGCGCAACTGCTCGTTCGTTATAAACACTATCCCGTATCGAATAAACCCTCGAACTCAATTCCTCATATCTCTCTTCCCCCTGATATTTTTCGAAAAGGATTTGAACTTGCTGGTACGCCTCTTCAAATCGCTCGACTTTTAAAAGTTCTTCTATTAACAAAAATCTTGTTTCATCATCGGAAGGATTACTTTTTAAAACGCGATAATATTTATCAATAATATATTCTTGTTGTTTCTGTTGCTCTTGCTTGTACCGCGCGAGTGTATCATAATATGTGTAAGTATATGGTTTTCCGCGAGCCATATCCAATCCGTCTTGAGCTTCTTTAAAGAATGGACGATGATATAGAGCTTGTTCAAAAGCATAAATGGCAATTTTGATTTTTCCCAACCACATCGTAAAGTAACCGTATCGGCTCCAGATGCGGTGATCTTTCGGATATTTTTCGCTAAATCTTTTTAGTATTGGCTCCCCTTTTTGAATGTGTCCGTTGCGCGCCAAAATTTCTGTGTAGCGAATAACTTCATCAGAAGACGGTTCTTCTCTTTTTAAATATTCATCGTACCACCATTCTGCTTCAATCCACTCTCCCATATGTTTGTGACTTTTTCCAATTTCCAGATAATTCACTGCAACGCGCGGGTCAATCGCAATTTCTCTTTTGTGTCCTACAATTTTATTTCTCAGAATTGAATACCAAGTGGCTGTTACTCTACCGAGGTCTTTATTAATTTCTGAATTATTCGGGGCAAGTTTTCGTGCGGCTCTTAAATCATAAACAGACCATTCATACTGTTCCCTTTTCTCGTAACATAAACCGCGTAAGTGATATCCATCGGGCACTTGTGGCTTTGCCGAAACATAACGATTGAGCAGTTCGATAGCTTCCCAATATCTGCCGTTATCCATTTGAGCAATCGCCTGTTTCTTTATCAATTCATATTCGTTCTGTGAAAATGAAAAAGTTGAGATCAAAAAAAAGAGAAGCATAACCCGCAAAGTGGTTATGTTCAATTTACTCGGAAACATTTTAGAGAAATTCCTTTATCTGTTTTGTTCGATAAGATCAGCTATCAACTTCTCTGCATTTTCAACGCTGTCATCCGCTTCATATTCGAAAGCGAAGATATATTTCATTACCATGCTGAGATAATTCGGATCCTGGTTCGGGAAGTTTGATTTTATTTTTGAAACCAAATGATTAAGAGATTTATCTTCACCCTTACTCATCAATACAATAATTTTATCGTCGATGACGCAAATCTTATCTTTCTTATCTGTTGATAATCGGACTGCATTCTGAAGTTGGTTAATCGTTAAAATTTTTTGTTTTTCCGCAACCGAATCTAATTTTAAGGAAACCAATAAAAACGGTTGTCCTGTACTCTTAAATAATGCAATCTGATTGTTTAAAATAAGGGTAAACTCTGAGTAATCATATAAATTAGAAAAAGAAATTTTGTCTTTTACGATATCTACGTTTGTTAATGGACGATACTTTGAGTTGGGATTGTAAGTCGGAGAAGGAGCATCACCGGCATTCGCATTCGACTGCGGTTCAACTGTGTAAGGATTCTCGAAAGAATTTTCCTTTTCATAATCGAAACTCAAACCGACGTAAGGTTCAACATGATAATTCGAAATGAATTGTCCTTCAGTATGTCCAACGTTAGGTGTAATTGTGGCGCGACCCAAATTATTTCCCGGTGCTTCGCTTCTTTGCAAATAAATTACTCCGGTAGAGTACTGGGTAACGCTATCTGTAATTAATTGAGCATACGGAGTTGCCGGTTCGGCGAGGATAAACAAACTTGTAACATTTCTTTCCTGAATGTCTTCTAAATTTTTAAGGAAACTCTGTTGAAGTAATCCAACATTTTCAAAGCCGACAAAATGGGTTAATTCATCAAACACTAAACAATTCGGTTGATATTGATCAACAACAGTAACGATATCATTTAAATATTCTACGAGAAAACTGTCCGGATTCCCGGATGCATAAAGATCGCTTGGAACAGCAACACGAACAACAATGACTAAATTTTGATTCATCGCATTCTGAAGATCAAAATCGATTGAAGATGCCTGAATCATCAAATCTTTAGGGCGCATGTTTGTGAAATAAAGACACACTTCTTTATTCAGCGCACACTCTTTTGCAAACTGCAAACCGAGCAGCGTTTTACCGGATTTTCTTCCGCCAATGGTGATGTAAGTTCCACCGCGGTAAAATCCGCCCCATGTTTTATCAACAAGGGTTATTCCGGTTGTAACTAAGTTAGGATTATGTCTCATTTTTTTATTCCAATAAATTTAATTTTTTTGTGATCTATTCAACAATCATGCCCGAAAAAATTTTCCCAAAATGAATGAAAAACGAATAAAGCATTTCTTTTTGTCTCAAAAAGATAAGTGAATCTAATTGAGAGTATCAAAAAGAAACAGAATCTATTTTAGAAAATAAGTAAAGAAAAAAATCGCAGTGGCGTTGGTAACAATCGTTGGTTCGTTCGTTACATAATCGGCGCGGTCATCAAAAAATTTATTTTGTTCTGAATTGAAACGATCGTCGCTCAAATTAGTTCGCTCGATATTATAGTTCATCAACAAACTCGCCGGCGCCGGTCCTGCAGTTACAGCACCGGGCAAATACTCTCCATTCAAAAATGATATTTGATTGTGAAAAGATTTTGCAAATACTTCACCAAAATTATAAACGAAAGATTTTCCCCAAGGATTTTTACCGAGCAAATAATCTCTTGAAAAATAAATTAGTGAATCGAAGGAATTATCTTTACTCCCCTCTTTCCAAAGAAGAACACTTAACGCCGCACCCATAAAAGTTGTTGTAGTTCCCCAAGTTGTTGCCGTGGGTTCACCAAAAATATTAGCACGTAAATTATTTTGAAATGCAACGAGATTATTGAAAATATAATTTTTGTATCGCGCATTGTGTTTAGAAAGTTTAAAGTGCGCAATAGAATTAATATCTCCCCACGACCACCAATAATCAGATTTAGCACTGTCTCCAAAAATCATAGCATCGTCAAGATATTTTTTTTCTCCGGTTAAATTGTATAACTCAATTGCACCAAGCGCAAGTTTACCATAAAATTTTTGATCTTGATACATACCGGAATAACTTGTATCAATGTCGGGTGCAGATTGAACTTGGGCATAAATTGTCTGCGCCGCTTTCAAACATAGTTGGGAATAATCGTTATCGTAAAATCGTTCCTTCCAAATTTTGGAAGCCAACGATAGCGCCGCTGTGTAAAGCCCAATTTGGTTTTTTCCTATTCCTACAAATCCCGGACGATCAAAATTCAGAGGATCATCTTCCGGCAAGCGCCAACCGACATCATGATCATTTAAGGATTGAACTTGTGTAATTAAACTACCGGGTTTGTACTGCGCGCGCAAAAGCCAATCAATTCCCACACGTGCTTCTTCCAAAATATCGGGCGCGCCGTTTTTATTGTTGTCCATCTCTAACTTGGAAGGGAAAAATTGGTACGCGAAAAGTAACATATAACTTGTGTAAGCAGTTGTAGAAGTGAATTTGATATAATCTGCGGCATCGTGCCAACCCCCCGTCAAATCAACCTTAGCAACACTCTCATCGCCAATGATAGATGTTGCATCGAAGAGATGACAAACTTCGTGCATATGCGGGTTTGTCGGTCCGCATCTTTGCACTTTCAAAAAGAGAAGAAGCGAATCTACCATCCCGTTGTAAATAGTTTTTGAAATCTCGAACGGTTGCGATTTATATTTGTCGAATTCAATTTGATAGTTGCCCTTCAAAATTAGAGAAGAGAAATTCAATGAATGATGAAAATCAAAATTTCCAAGTGCGCCGAGATTTTCTGCAAGCGTATCTTTAAATACAATTTTATTACTCTTCAAATTTCTGATTGAAACTATTTCTCCCTTCAAATCATGGTTTGCGAAAAGCACTGCGGTCTTTATATCTTCGGGGAGAAAACCGTGTTGATTGGCGCGTATAAAAACTTCTTCTCCGCTTTTAGCATCGCACTGAAAATGAGTTAAGCTAAAAATTAAAAGTGGTGCAAAAAATATTCTTCCTCCGATTAAACGGAAAATTTTTCCAAACCAATTTTTGAAAGAATAATTTTTCACAATTACTTAAACAACTCCTCCACGGGAACAATCGATATTTTATTTTTATCAATCGAAAGTTTGTAATCTATTATTTCAATATCCTCGTCAAGTATATGTTGAGGTTTCGGAGATGAATATGTAATTGGAGAAGTCTCATTATTTGCCAAATCATCTTTCAACTTTGCGGCATCGTTTGTAATGAAAACAATTTTCATGTTATCATATTGCAAATATTTTTTGATAGCATTGTTCACATCCGCAAGCGTGATTTCATCCATCATTTTTCTGAATGTTGAGAGATGACTTTCCTTTAATCCGTAATACCTGTCGTCAATCGCGTAACCGAGTTGCATACTTGTCGATGGCGCATAATGAAGAACATACTTTTTCAAGAAATTTTTTGTTAATTGAAATTCATCTTCGCTCAAACCGCTTTCAAGCATCGCTTTGAATTCCCTCAACGCGGCGCGAAGTGCAAAATGTTTTGTTTCGTTCGGTACGGGACGAATCCATATTTCAAAAATTTGATTCATGCGGGCGACGTTCACAGGCGGCTTCATCAATCTTCCTGCGTTTGGGAAATTTTCGATGTATGAATAATCACCGTAATTCAGTCCACGCGCTTCGCGAATAACTTGATACAAGTGCGAGCTTGAATTTCTATGTTCGCCGAGCCATGAATTTGCAATGGCAAGTGCATACCAATCTTTAGTGCCGCGCAAAATATTTATCGGGAAACCCATTGATATTGCGGTTGCCGCCGCATTTTTCTCAACGATAGTTACATCGAATCCTTCAATGGCTTTAGGATTAATTTTTGTTCCTTCCGAAGATTTTCCTTCCGGAAGTTTGTGAAGATCATTATAAACCTTTTCCAAAAATTGATCCGAATAACCACCGCCAATACCAAGAGTAAAATTATTTCGATTAAAATATTGTGCATAAAATTTCTTTACATCATCAAGCGTTATGCTTTCGATTGAAGAAATAGTTCCTGCATCAATGTGTCCGTAGCGCGTTCCATCGAAGATTGAATTGTACAACACAGCTTTGCCAAGTTCTTCATCGGAAGAATAACGAAGTGTAGTTTTCAAAAAGCTGGTTGTGTTTTGTTTAATTCTCTTCAAATCATTTTCTTCAAACTTCGGTTGTAGAAGTTTTGTAATGAATAAATCATAGTATTCATCGAGGTTATCTTTATGCGTACGACCGTTAAAGATTGTCATTTCTTTAGTTGTGTTCATCGAATAAGAGGAAGCCATCGGCAACAACTTATCGAGAATTTCGTTGTAAGAAAATTTTTCCGTTCCACCTTCGTTAATCATTTGTGAAGTAATGTATGCCAATCCTTCTTTTCCAGCCGGATTGTTTTGCGAACCGACTTTGAACCACACTTTAAATGAAACAGTCGGATCAGTTTTTACTTTCAGTTCGACAACTTTTTCTTTGTCAATTTTTGTGGATGCATTTATTGAGTTAATCATAATTCCAATCAATATAAATAAAACAAGTTTCATTACTTCTTCCCTTTCAAAGTTATGGTTGTGCACTTATCTGTAACCAAATATTTTTTCACGGCGTCTTGCAACTCTTGAACAGTAATGGTTTCCATCGCATTATAGAATTGATCAATCACATCAATATCACCGGTGATTGTAATGTACTGCGGCAAATCGGAAGCAACTGCATCGGGGTTGTCAAGATTCATTAAGAAAGAATATTTGCTTCCTTTAACCAAATCGCTCAACTTTTTTTCCGCGAATAAATTTTCTTTATATTTTTCAATCGTACTTTTTATTTCGGCGTTAACATACTCAATATCTTTTTCATCCTTTATCATCACGCTGATTGTGAAAAGATAAGGATCGCGAGTCGGCGAAGAACCGGCGTAAATTCTCTGGACTTTTTGTTCATCCAAAACAAGTTTTTTATAGAACTCACTCGTCTCGCCGAAAGCAAGTTCTCCGAAAAGATAAAGCGCTGTGTTTAATTTATTTTTCAAATCAAATTTGTCAACTTTATAACCAATCATCTGCAACGGTAAAGTTTTACCATCGTACTCAACTTCTGCAGAGCGGAAAGAATTTTGTTCCGGTTCATCATCGATTTTCGGTGCGACATAACCTGATTTCCACGGCGAATAATATTTTTTTATCATCGATTCTGTTTTCTTCAAATCAATATTCCCGGCAATAACAAGCACAACATTTTCAGGACGATAATATCTTTGATAAAAACTCAAACTGTAATCGAACTGATTCGGCATATTTTTTATATCTGCTTCAAAGCCGATTGTTGTATGCTTGTATGTGTGTTTTGTGAACGCAACTTCGCGAAGTTTTTCATAGGCAACGGAGAAAGGGCTTGTACGATTTTTTCTGTACTCGCCATAAACTGCGCCGGATTCAGTTTGGAATGCCGCTTCCGCATACTGCAAATTTCGAAATCTATCCGACTCAATATCCATCACAAGTTCCAAATCTTCGGAAGCAAAGTTCATATGATAAACTGTGAGGTCATCGGAAGTGTAAGCGTTGGCATCCGCGCCAATACTTGTTACGATGCTATCGTACACATTTCCGGGAAATCTTTTGGTACCGCGAAACATCATGTGTTCGAAGAAATGTGCGAAGCCGCTTTTTCCTTCTTCCCACTCATCGCGGCTTCCGGTTCGTACGACTGTGTAATATGCTACTAAACCTGTTCCTTCCATCGGAATGAGTATCGCCTTAAAACCGTTATCAAGATTTACTTTTTGATATTGATAAGGAAATACTTTTTTATCTTTTGGATTTTCAGGCATGATAGTTCCGGTCATTAATAAAATTATAAATAAGAATTGTATAGTTTTCACTTTTCACCTTTAGAGTTAGAAATTTTTGTTGCTCCGATTCCGGGCAAGTCGTTCAAAACAACTTTGCCGTCTAAAATTTTTATTCCATCGAAGAGATCATTTTTAATAAGTAGTGCGCCGTCGAGATCGGCATAATCAACGAGCGAAGAAAGTTGCGCGGCGGCAGAGATTGCACAACTCGTTTCCGTCATACAACCGAGCATCAAACTCAAGCCGAGCGATCGTCCGGCGATTAACATTTTATGTGCTTCGCGAATGCCTGTACTTTTCATCAACTTTACATTAATACCTGAATAAACGCCAAAAACATTTTTAATATCTTCAACTCTTCGAACAGCTTCATCGGCAAAAGTTGGAAGCGGGCTGTGTTCGGTAAGCCACGCATTATCTTCAATCATATCTTTCGGCATAGGTTGTTCGACGAAAAGAACATTTTGCTGCGAAAGCCAATCAACAAAATCGAGTGCTTTATACTTATCATCCCATCCTTGATTAGCATCGACAGTCAACGGCTTATCAGTTATATCCCGAATTGTTTTTATTAATTCTTCGTCGTTATCTGTACCTAATTTAATTTTTAATATTTCATACTCCTCAGCTTCTTTAACTTTTTGCTTGATAATTTCCGGAGTATCGATTCCGATTGTGAAAGATGTGAAGGGAGTATTATCTCTTTCGTATCCAAGAAGTTTATGAAGCGGTTTGTTCAATATTTTTCCGTAGAGATCGTGCAGTGCAATATCAACAGCCGCTTTAGCCGCATTATTACCGGGCGCGGTGAGATCAACATAACTGAGGATTGCTTCAATTTCAAACGGATCATCAAATTGTGTTAAATCAAGTTGCGAAAGAAAATCTGCCGCACTGCTTTGGTTCTCGCCGAGATAAGGCGGCATCGATGCTTCACCGTAGCCGACAACGCCATCGAATTCAAGTTCTACAATCATAACCGGAGTTGATTTCCTTGAATGTGTTGCAATCGTAAAAGTATGTTTAAGTTCAAGGTTATATGGATAATAATTTAATTTAAAATGGCTCATTGATTTTCTTTCCAAAAATATTTTTGCGAATCTTTAACTAATTCAAAATTATTTTTTTCAACATTTAATATTCTTTTTGCGCGAACAAAAGTACGGAATCTGTATTCGCTAAAGTTGGCGCGGCTTTTATCGAGACTGTTAATCTTCACCATTCCCGCGGCGTGGATAAACTCCGTATCGCCAATATAAATGCCGACATGAGTAATTCTTTCTTTTTTATTTTCGGTTGCTTTTTCGCCGAAGAATAATAAATCCCCTTCTTTCAAAAGATTAAAATTTTCTTTCGTGTCGATCTCAACACCTGAAAAAACTTGTTGCGAAGCATCGCGCGGAAGGATAAAACCATTCATAAAAAAAACAGTTTTAGTGAAACCGCTACAATCAAAACCCTTGCACGAAGTTCCCCCCCACAAATATGGAATGCCCATGAATGCTTTCGCGGTCGAAAGTATTCCATTTGAATTATATTTTAAAGTAGCATTCCAACTTGATAATGTTTTTGCGGAAGAACTGCTTATGTAACCGCTTCTTCCGTCAGGTAATTGAACCGAGTATTCTTCTTTACCAATATTGTTCACAGTTAAAATATTTCCGATAACAACATCCGAAACAACGGAGGAGCGTTTATCATTAGCATAAACAACATCGAAGGGAACAGTTACAATAATTTTTTCGTGTGAAAGAAAATCGCTCAGTTCCTTTTGGTTCATTAGAAATATTGCGTCATCATCAACCCAACCGAGATAGTTGTCAGGTGTTTGAATTAAGTACCAACCCCCCTTTTTTTTATAGATATTTACAACCGTTCCGAGCAATGCTTGAGTTGACAATTCCGCCGGGTGATTCGGTTCGCTTCGCAAGTTTGCGACTGATAGATTTACCACTCCAAATATTTTTTCTCCCAACTCTTTTTCGGGAAGTAACGAAACTTCATCAACAACTTGAAAATTATTTTTGCTCAATTCATTCATCAGTTCATCTTTCGCATTTAAAAGATTTGTTTCTCCGCGAAGAAAATTTTTTCCATCGACGTTTTCAACTTTGAGATTAAAAATAGTAGTTCGCTTATCGGGAGCGAATTTCATCTTCACATTATTTATTATTTCATCCATGCTTTGTCCGAACATATTTATCGTAACCATAAAAACTAAAAGGGAGAAAAATATTTTCTTCATGCTTATTCATATTCCTCTTTTGTTGTAACTATTTTTATGTAATCGGGAGAAGGAATTGAACTTGCCGAAAGATCGAATCGCCAAAAACCATTTGCCTCGCTTTGGAAACCGTTGTTAGCAAACACTTCTCTGCACGGTTCATTCTTCGCAGTCGGAATGATTTCGCCGACAAGAAATTTCTTCCCTTTTTCCTTAACTCTTTCACCCATAAAACTGATAAAAGCGTTTTCAACATTGCGGCTGATAACTCTGCAACTCATCAACAAAGTATCGATCAGAGCAGATTCAGATTCATCAAACTTTACAATTGCCGCGGCAACAATTCCGTTATCACCAAATTTATCTTTTAATGATAGCTCAAGAATTAAATAGTTATTGCTGTCGCCGTAAAATTCCTTCATCACGGATTCGGAATGTCTGCGTGTTGTAACATTGAACTGATTTGTTTTCCCGATCAACTGAACAATTCGCGGAAAAGAAAAATCATCAATCGGCTTTATCAACGCGGTCATTTCAAGTGATTTTAGATATGCAGTTGTATCTGTGAATGCGTCTGAAAATTTTTTCCGTTCTTGATTATCGAGATATGTTTTGTTGCGTTTGAAATCATCGTCTGTTAATTTATGAAAATTAAAAAAGTCGAGCGACTTCAAAAACTTTACATACTCCATCGGGTCTTCAGGAAGTGCGGGTACTATTACTTCGGGAATTTCAGCCGCGACCAACCCCCTTTCGAAGTGAGAATCATCCAAAAAAATAAAACTATCCAATCCTATGTTCAGCTCTTGTGCCATACTTCGGATGTTTTGTGCTTTGTTATCCCAATTAATTCTGTGCGCGACAAAATTATTTTTTCTTAAAACAATGTAAGGATGTTTTTCAATTGCTTCCATCGCAACTTCCTCGGTGTTCTTACTTGCAATGACGAGTAGGATTCCCATTTTAAAGAGTTTCAAAAGTTCTGTTTGAAAATCATAAAAAGCTTTCCCCGGACCATCGTTGCTCAATAAAATTCCTTCCATTCCATCCTGTCCGATAACCCCGCCCCAGAGCGTATTATCAAGGTCGAGCACAATGCACTTCTTTCGTAATCCTTTGTATGCTTTCAAGTGATTGATATACAACTCAGCAATTTTTTGATTACCAAATTGACTCCATCTGCTTTTCGCGATATAGTGCAATCGTTGATCGACTAACTTCTCTTCACCGAATTGTTGAAAGAGAGATGTTAAACTCATAATTCTAAAATTTTGACTTTCAAGTATAAATCTTTCAAGATCGGAATTTAATTTCAGAATTATACTTTCCAATCCGAAGTTTGAATTATACTCTAAAGTCTTTGTGAAATAACTACTCTTCAAAAAATAATTTTCAATCATCACAACAGAATTAGGAAGAGATTTTGAAAGTTGATTGAGTAAACCGTACACATTCATCATTCTTTCTTCAATTTGCTCGTAACATTTTTGCGAGCCGAGATCGAAAAGTTGCGAAAGAATATCTTCGCAGTAATATGCAACATCGAGAGAAAAGTAAATTACTTCAGGTTTGAAATTATACAGTCCACTTTTATCATTTATAATCTCTTGCACATATTGATTGAAGCCCGGTAAATAAAGCTCTGCCTCAATGTTTTCGGCTTTCAATTTCTTTTGAAATTCTTTGACGATAAAATCAGTAGTGTAGTTTGTCAGAAATGCAATCTTCAAACTTCTTTTCTCCTTTCAAGTAATTCGATAATCAATTTCTCACGTGTCTGCAAAAATGCAATTCTTCTGTTCTCAAAGGCAATTGCCGGCGTTGGTTCCATAAAAAGATAAGCACCTTCTTCGCGCATCAGTTCAATTTTTTTTTGGATGTCATCAACTTCATAACAAAAATGTTGCAACGTATTTCCCTTTTTCAACCATTGCGCCGAAGGGGAATCTTCGAATGCCGGACGAACAAGTTCAACGACGAATTGAGGAAAATTTTTATCGCGCAGAAAAAGAAGGTCAACCCGTTGGATAGGGTCGTAGATAATTTCAGTGTATCGCTCCATATTGAGTTGCTGTTCATAAAACTTTGCACTCTCTTCAATATCAGAAACGATACAGCCGACGTGATGGAATGTCATCTATTTTTTTTGTAAATATTTTTCAAATCAGTTTTCTTCTTGAAAAATTTCAAAAAGATTCGTGAGAAATTTAATTAAAATTGAAAGTAAAGGAAAGGTTGAATATCGGCAGACTTCGCCTGTATGACCAACCAAATTACAAGTGCAAGTACCGTCGCTTTTAATAGTAACGGCATTCTCGTTATTAGCGATTGCAAAAATTCAGCCCACTTCCCCGTGATGAAGTGAAGTGTGAATCCGATAATCATCATTCCAATTATAGTTTGATACCCCGAAATGAACTGAGGCAACACTTCAATGTGAAATCGTGTGAATATTTGTTCGAGAACATTGAACGCAATTTCAAAATTTGGAGCGCGGAAAAAAATCCATGAAAAACAAACAAGATGAAACGTAATCAATATTTGCACGGCTTTCAACCACTTCGAATTCACAATTCCGATTTTGGTATAAAAATTTTTGCGATACTTTTGCGTCAGAAGAGAAATTGAAATGTACGCGCCGTGGATTAATCCGAATACAATGTACATCCAGCTTGCGCCGTGCCAAATGCCAATCACAACAAAAGTTAAGAAGAGTGCAAGCGCATTTCCCGCCATTCTCATATCTCTAAATTTCATTTGAAGCGGTTTGAAGAAGTAATCTAAAAACCAGGTTGAGAGACTAATATGCCAGCGCCTCCAAAATTCAGCGATGTTATTTGCTTTGAAGGGCCAATTAAAATTATCCATCAACTTGAAGCCGAGTAGCAGCGCAATGCCGAGTGCCATATCTGTATACCCGCTGAAGTCGCAAAATATTTGAAGTGCATAAGCATAAACAGCTAAAAGATTTTCGACGCCTGTAAAACGCAATGGCACATCGAAGACGCGATCGACAAAGTTGAAACTTATGTAATCGGCAATTACACCTTTCTTTATCAAACCTGAACACAAAAGAAAAACTGCCTTGCCAAAATCTTCTTTTGTAAGAATTGGTTCGCTCTCAATTTGCGGAAGGAACTTCGAGGCGCGGTCGATTGGACCGATTAATAAATTCGGGAAGAAAAAAATGAAGAGTGAAAAATCCCGAAAACTTTTAACGGGAGTGATGAACTCATAATAAATGTCGATGAGATAACTCATCGCTTTAAAAGAATAAAAAGAAATTCCGATGGGGAGAAAAATATCGAGCGGTTCAAATTTCCCGGCACTGAGATCTGCCACTATTTGCAGAATAAAATTAGTGTACTTGAAATATCCAATCGCGGCAACATTCAATATTATTGCGGTTACGAGCACAGTTCGTTTCTGTGCCATTGTTTTCTGCCGGAATATTAATGCGCCGGCAACATAGTTTAGAAGCGCGCTGACAATTAAAATAGCCGCATAATATCCCGCCGCTTTGTAGTAAAAGAATAGAGAGAAGATTAGCAGTGTGAAAATTCTTATGTTTTTACTGCTGTTGAATATTCTGTAAAAAACTAACAGCACAAAAAAAGAAAAGAGAAATAAACTCGAAGTGAATAAAAGAGGATCACCTGGAGTAAAAAGAAACTGCTCTTTTAATCTATCAAACTCTATCCAATAAAACATTTGATTAACCGGAAACTTTAGAGTCGATCAACTTTTGAAGCTCGCCAAGATTTGCGACCTTCAATATCTCCATCCCTTTAAATCTGATATTGTATTCTTTTTCAATTGCCAAAACAATGTTGATGTGATTCAAGGAATCCCAGCCGGGAACTTCGGCGGCTGTAGTTTCTTCCTTGAAATCAAATTCTTTGAGTTCAAGTTCTTTAGTAATTACTTCTTTGAGTTTTTCAGAAATCATTTTTCCTCCTTTAAAATTTTGATGATTGAGCTAAAAGTGCAGTCGCAAACATTTGTCCCAATTTTTTTGAGCCATCATGATTGACGTGCACATAATCCTTCGATGCAAGTGGCGGATTGGATTCAACCCAATCGATAATTGCATTTTGTCCTCCCATTGCTTCCCACATATTCCAGAAAGCGATGTTGGTATTCTCGGCGATTTTCTTTTGTGCTTCGAGTAGTTTTGGAATGCTCGGGTCAGTCATGAATTTCGTTCCGCGCTTAAAACCACGATCGGGACAACTTGTTAAAATGAAACTCGTGTTCGGGAAAATCTTTTTTAAATTTTCAATAACTTTAGACATTTGCGTGATGTACCAATTGTAATCTTTATTTTCAACGCCGATCATATTTCCACCGAAACTTAAAACCATTAATTTGTATTCCATCAGTTTATCAAAATCTTTCAAATTATCTTCGGAGATATCTCTGAATGAAATTCCCGTGTTACCTCGCCAGGGAATGTTATCGACATAAACTCCGAATTTATCTTCAAGACTTACACCGTAGAAATTAGCTTGCTTCGCAACTGTTGCAGTTATTTTAACTGACCGAGTTCCTGCCGGCGCTTCAATACTCAATTGTTTAATACCCTTTCCGGTTTCCAATTGGTGAGTTGATTCTTTACCACCATCGAAAGAGATTTTGATTGAAGATTTTTTAGCATCAGAATAAAAAATTCTTACCAAATTAAATGAACGAATATTTTTATAGTTGCCAATCAATTCATATTTAACCCAAGCTTCGCCTTCGGGAATCGAAACAAATCCATTAATACCGAGTGGAAGTTTATCATAGTTTGGAGCAATTACAGAAACCGTTTTCCAATTGTCAGAAAATGAATGTTTGCTCGTATGTCGGAATGCAACATCTTGTGAAGTGATAGAAAATAAACCGGGACCGGTTCCGCCAAATTTTTCTTGAAGCATTTGTCGCACATCCGAAGTAATCAAATCGCCTTCAATGTATGAATCGCCAAAATGTCCGACACGAATTTTTTTAGTTCCGGCGTTTTTCACGGCAGCAAAAAAATGTTTTAATTGAGCAATGTTCCCCTCAATCGGCATATCTTTTGGGGAGACGACAAGTAAATTAAAAAATTCGGGTGAGTTTAGAAAAGAATATGATAGATCATTCTGAGCAATGCCAAATGCAAATTCTTCAGATTTTTCTGAATTAAAATTGTCGTTGAAGTAGAGTAATGAATCGGGTTTAATATCAATGAAGAGATCAACCATCTTTGTTTTATAGCCAAGTAGAGATGTTCCTTCAGGAATATAACTCAATGCTAAAACAAATAAGATCGTAATACCTAACAATAATGCGGGATGATTTTTTAAATTCATCTTTCTCCTAATAAAAAAAAATTCGATAAAAAGTTAAACAAATAAATTCGGTTGCAATTTAGTTGATAGTACAAAAAAGAACAATTATTGTGCCCGATGAATTTATTTTTTTTGAAGCAATGCGGCGTAAGAGATGTCTATTTTTAAGCGCATGAGTGTAACTTCATCCTTCTGCTCGGAAGGCGCCACAAGTTCGTTGATGATTTTATAACCGCAATTCTCAATCATCTCTCTGATCTCATTCACAGTATGATAATGATAAACGTGGTCAATCGTGGGGCAATTTGCGCAAGTAGAGATGTAAAGAATTCCGTTTTCGGAAAGTAAATTAGAAAGTTTTTTCAGTAGTGCATCGGGTTGTTCAACATGTTCGAGTACTTCGCCCATCGAGATAAAATCATATTTATGACTTATTGTCAATTCAGTTACATCGCCTTTAAAGAAATTAATTCTATCCAAATAATTTGGAGCGATGGTATTAAAAATATTTTTTGTTAGTTCCAATGCGGCTTCGCTAATATCAACTACATCCAATCGTTCGGCTTTAGAAATATGACGGACAAGTTCTAATGTATATAATCCATGCCCCGGACCAATCTCCAGCAAAGATTTTCCTTCTTTCAGTTTAGCAACTTCATCACGATAAAAATTATAGATTTTATAATGATGCCTCCATAAAAATTGAGAGAGAGCCAAACCTAGCATATGTCGGGTCATCAAATCTTTGTTGTCATAAACTTCGGTATAAATTTTAAATTGATCGCTGTGCGGATATGAACCGGAACGCAAAAATTCCAATCGCGAAGCCATCGAATTTTCAATTAACTCCACATACGCGTCTGCAATTTGTTCGGCATTAATACCCGACTTTGCCATAAACGGTTGATACATACTTAAAAATGAATTCAATTCTCGTTCAAGATTTTCATTTTCCGAAAAAATAATTTTCGTTTTAGTCTCTTGAGTTGGAATCAAAGAGTAAATGCGGTTTAAAATTATGTCTTTCATATTTGCCATTTATTTTTGTTGAATCTTTCACTAAAATAAAAAAAATTTTGATTTCCCCTCGTAAAATAAAAGATGATAATAAAAAAAAACCCTCAGAAAAATCTGAGGGTTTTTATAAGAAATAAATTCTTTACTTCAGTAATGTCATCTTCATAGTTTTGACGAAATCACCTGCAGTAATTCTATAAATATAATTACCGCTTGAAACTTTATTACCGAATTCATCTTCACCATTCCAGTTGATAGTATAATTACCTGCTTGCATTTCAGTTGCAATCATGGTTTTTACTTCACTTCCGAGAATGTTATAGATTTTTACAGTAACAAATCCGCTGACCGGTAACGAGAATTTAATACTCGTGCTTGGGTTGAACGGATTCGGATAGTTTTGAGATATCGAATAATCATTCGGGCTATTATCACCTTCACGAGCATCTGTTACGATGCCGCCGGTTCTGAATGCTGCCGGTTGTGAGTAAGATGAATAATTTCCGTTCTGATCTTTCGTTCTTGCTCTCCAGAAATAGGTTGTGTGCGGATTCAATCCGTTTAATGTTACAAACGATTTATTCAATCCGGTAACAGTTACCTTCGAGGAGAAATTTGATGATAACGAATATTCTAATTCATGTTCGAGAACTGCATTAGTTTGAGTCGGTAAATACCAGCTGACTTGTGGTGAGTTGTTACCAACATTAACACCAAAAGTTGGGCTTCCCGGCAACGGCATGATAGGACCAGCACCTGTGCTGACTGTAAATGAATTTACAGCCGACCATGCAGTGTATCCTAAACCATTGTGAGTTCTAACTCTCCAGTAGTATGTTTGTCCGAGTGTCAAACTTGATAATGCATACCAAGAATCAGTCAAACCGGAAACAGTAACTGCAGACGAGAATGTGTTAGTGATATCATATTCTAACTGATATGTAACATTAAATGCCGGTGCAGAAGTGAACCAGTAAAGAGTTGGATTAGTTTGGTAAATCGTCCAACCATCTCCAGGATTATAAAGAATCGGAATACCTGAAGCACCTCCGCCAGTAACGAAGAATGCAAAAGTATCTGACCATGCAGAGGTTGTGAAACCATCTGTAGAATTGACTCTCCAATAATACCATTTACCGAATTCTAATGCTGTTAGCCCATAAGAAGGATAATCTAATCCGGAGAAAGATACCGAATTTATAGTGAACGCATCGTCTTCAGCAATATTTAAAGTATAAGTAATGTCTGTTCCGGCTGTTAAAATATACCAGGAAAGAATTTGAGAATTCGTCCAGAGAACAGCGTCATCATAAGGCCATGTTAAATATGGTGTAGATGGAGAACCACCACCACCGCCTCCGCCGCTCATTCCGGTTGTATCATAAACTTCAAACGAACCGAAGTATGTCCATGTACCGGGAGTACCGTTGTCGGTTCTGGCGCGCCAATAATAAGTAGTGGCGTAGTCCAATGTTGTTGTAACAGTATATGAAGAACTCGATAATCCTGAAGCTATTTCAATTGCTGAACTAGTGCTATCGTCGTATAATCTAACATCGAATGTCAAACCTGCGTATGGTCCATTTAAGTACCAAGACAAGGTCGGAGTTGTGTCATAAACAGTGTTTCCATCAATTGGCCATGACAAATAAACCGTCTGATTATCCGGTACAGCTGAAGGAACTTCGAATGATGCCGCATAAGACCAAGCTGAGAATACAGTATCCGTAGCATTCGGTTGACGTCTCGTTCTCACCTTCCAATAATATGTTGAACCGGCAGTTAAACCAGAAATACTTGTTGTAAATCCGCTAATTGCAGTATCGGTCGGAACACCTGTGAATAATGTTGTATCCGTTCCGTACCAAATCTGGAAGTTTGTGTAACCTTGAATATTAGTTAGCGTGTACCAATACAAAGAAGTACTTGTACCTGAGATTTCAGCACCACCAATAGGCCATGATGGTACAGGTGCAGGTGGCATAGTATCTCCACTCAAAGTAACTCTAAACATACAAATACTCGTCCATGCACCATCACCAGCGGCATTCGTTCCTCTCATTCTGAAATAATGAGGGGAATATGTCGCGAACGGTGTAGAGAACGTGTAGGTAGTATCAGAAGGTGAAATGGTTAATGAGTATTGAGTATAATAGAATGTTGGATCCGGAGTTACTTGAAGTGTATATGAAGTATATAAACTTGCAGGATCCGGTGTCCAAATGAACGTAGGATATGCAGATACAGTTGTATCGCCACATGTTGGGTAATCTATTGTTGGAGCAGTTGGCACAGGGAGCGGCGGAATAGTAACTTCTACCCAAAAGGTATAATCGCTAGTTCCAGATCCGTTTTCTGCACGAATTCTCCAATAATAAGTTCCGCTGTAAGCCAATCCTGGATCAGTAAAGGAATGTGGAGATGTAACTGAACTCGAGCTATCAAGCAACGAAGCCGGATATGTCGTTGAATCAGTTGCAACTTGAATCCAATAGATTGTTGCCGCCATGTCAGGTGTCCATGAAGAGTTGATTGCGAGAGGAACTGCTGATCCTGTAACACTTAAACCTGAAGGTGTACCGGGGATTGGCGCTGCTTCAGTTTCGAACTCAAATGTAGACGACCATGAACCAACACTTGGGGTTTCAACTCTTACTCTCCAATAATAAGTTGTTGAGTAAGATAATCCTCCTGTATAAGTATAGGATGTTGTAATATTCGGTGTTGATAGTACAAGAGGTGCACTAAAAGTATTTTCATCGTCTATCTCTATTCGATAAGACGTAGTTCCTCCAACAGAGGACCAAGTAAAACCGACAGATGAGACTGATACTCCGGTAGATAAATCTGCCGGGGTGAGCAATGTAGGTTGTGCAAAGACATTCGTCCCCAGCAACAAACCTATTGCCATCGTTAATATAAATTTTAATTTTTTCATTTTATAAACCTTTCAATTTTTTTGTTAATAGTACATTCTTAAACATTACTTTAAGAATAACATTTTAATTGATTGGCTATTCAAACCTTGAACAACTCTTAAAATGTACGTACCACTGACAATGCTATTGCCGAGGTTATCAGTTCCGTTCCATTCGAGATTATGTTTACCGGCAACTTTCTCTTCTGAAAGTAGCGTAGTAACTTCGTTACCAAGCATGTCATATACTTTTATGCTAACAAAACCATTTTCAGGAAGTGTATAGTTTATACGCGTGCTTGGATTGAAAGGATTGGGATAATTTTGTGCAACAGAAAATTCTTTTGGAACATTCGATTCACCTGCATCTGTAACACCAAATGTAAATGAAGGACCGTTCTGGAATTGTCCATTGTTTGCCTTAATTTGTGTTGTAATTGTACCGCTTCCAACAGTTGTTAAAATAATTTCACCGGCATGGAAAGTACCATTCAGCGAATTTATGGAAGCAAGAACGAATTTAGCTTTACCCGGACTCATTTGTGAAGCGTGAACAAAATATCCACTGCTGAGTAATTGGGTAGAAAAATTCTGATAATTAATTTTTGAAGGATCAAATTCAAATATAATTTCGGTACTGTTCAAGTTGTTAGAATTATTCAAAATCAATGGGATGTAAGCTCTGTTCCAATTATCATAGCTAACATTTCCTAAAGATAAATTTGCGAAACCGGGTGCATTTGGTTGTGGTGGCCAGGTTCCGTTTACAGCATAATACATAATTGCTTGAACGTCGGAGGTGTTAATATACCCATCACCACCGGATACATTAGCATCTGCGTTTGATCGTGCCTGTGCATCGGTTATTACGAAACCGAGACCAGAAGTGGTACCCGCCGGACTCAGAGTTACTTCTTGTGAAACAAGAACTGCATCTGATAGGTTTACAAATCCGTCAAGACTTGCATCTCCGCGCAACGCTCCTCCGCCTATTCCGTTTGAAAGATACGTTAATGTACCTGCATTATAGGAAAAAGTGGAAAATGTTGGTGAGAAACCAGTCCATGTGTGCGGAGTAATTACAGTCGTATCTGGAGTACCTCTAACAAAGAATGTTATATTAAAGAATAAACCTGATTCTCTGACTGAATCGGGGGCGACAGCAGCAATTGTTAAAGTTGCATCGTCTGAATCAACGCTATCAACGTCTGTGACTAATTGATTAAATCTATATCTGAATAATAACGTTCCAACACCATCTCCGGCGGAAACAAATCCGATCTTCGATGGATTGAAATGAACTTTGCCCATGTAACCTCTTGCACCACCTGACCCATTCAAATCTAAATAAACCGGAACGGTTACATAAAGACCTGATGCGTAAAATGAATTGATGTTAACGATGGGGCTTCCTCCTGGCGTACCGTCTGTTATGAAGTCTGCGGTATCTGACCAAGTCGAATAAGTTCCTCCAATAGTTTTAGAACGAACTCTCCAATAATAGGTTGTTCCTGGTAATAAATTTGATAATTCAACATTAGTATAAGCATGATTATCTTGCCAAAACACGATGCTCGTAAAAGCTGCATCGGTTGCGACTTGAATGTGGTAAGTTAGACCAGGGATGAATGTTGAATGATACCAGTTGGCATACGGTTTAAGGGTATAAACTGTGGTACCTCCGGTGGGCCAACCAATGGTTGGGATAGGTGGTTGTGCATTAACCTGTTTAATTGAAAATAAACACATTAAACCAACTATAACCATTAATGTCGGTTTTTTGAACATATAAACTCCTTTCTCGTTTGAGAAATATTTTTACCCTCTGCGGCAAAGTTATAACGAATTAAAATCACATCCAAATTTTTTTTCAAATAATTTAGTCCAACAAATATCTTCGTGCGATTTAAATCACATTTGAGGAATTGATGATTTGTTTGATAAATTGCGGAAAAAAAATAAAGGAATTTTATGAAGACAGAAGGAATAATTTTTATGGTACTCGCATGGACAATCATTATCGGGTTGGTTTCGTATACGTTTTATAAAGTAATGAGAAGTCAGCAAAAATAATTTATTAATCTCTGAGCAGATTAAGCCGGTGCAACCGGAATTTATTTTTTCTTCTTTGAAAAATTTGGAAGATGTGCGAGATCCAATTCTTCGGTATGAGTGTTCGATTTGTTCACTTCGTGAGCAACATTGCTCTCGGCACCACTGAGTTTTATCTCACCGTTTTTTATTGCACGATATAATCTATCATTCTCGATAAGATAATAGAATTGACTTCTGAATTGATCAAGAGTTAAGCCACAGGTTGCGGCAAACTTGGCTAGTTCGTGCGGATCTTCAAAATCGGTTTCATTCAATCGTAGCATATATCGACGGGCAATTAAAAATGATTCGGAAGTAGGATCAACCATTCTAACTTTAGTTTTATTAGTCATCGGATCAAGAATATCTTTAAAGTATAGTGGAACAAAATGCCCATTCTGAATTGACACCATTGCCGCATTGCCATCATTCAAGATGAATTGGGAAGCTGAATAACCAAGGTCTCGCGTATATTCCATATCGAACGGAATCGGATCGGCGCAACGTAATTCGTAACCAATGTTTTTTGCTACGATAGTAACTTTCAAATTAAAATCTTTCAATCGCTTCTGCACCTGCGCTTTTAATATTTCTCCAAAATTAATTTCGGCAATTCGTATGTTATCGTGTGCGTCTCTCTCAACTTCCATCAGCTGTTCCATATCTTTTGTATCGAGGTGTTCAACCAAACCTTCAGCAAGAATTGCAACGCCGTCACTCTTACCGTAACTCAATCTTTTTATGATTGCGCCAACAAGAATATCAACCACGTGAGAGAACTTAATTAGTTTCGAAGGGAATTCTTCTGGGATGAGTGTTAAAGTTGAACCGGCAGCCTTTCCAATTCCTAATGCAAGATGCCCGGCTTTTCTTCCCATCGTTACAACAAAGTACCATCGCGAAGTAGTTTGTGCATCGACCATCAAACTTTTTACAATTTCAACCCCGAGATGTCTTGCGGTTTGAAATCCGAAAGTCGGAATGCCGTGCGGCAAATCCAAATCGTTATCAATTGTTTTGGGAACATGGACAACACGAATTCTACCCGCCGCCATTTCTTCAACTTTCATTGCACTGAAAGCGGTATCATCTCCACCAATTGTAATAAGTTTGTCGACATTCAATCTTAACAAAGATGTTACTGTGTTTTCAAGATGTTTGGGATTTTTCGTAGGATTAGCGCGTGAAATTCCAATGTACGACCCGCCTCTGAAATGGATGCGACTGACATTGTTAATATTCAATTCTTTTATGTGGGAAATATCGCCATTCATAATCCATTGAAAACCATCCCTTACACCGAGCACTTCAATGCCTTCGATAGCGGCGCGGATGGTTGCAGTGCCGATTACACTATTGATTCCCGGTGCCGGTCCACCACCAACAAGAATCGCTAATTTTTTGGGGGCAATCATTTTTTAATTTAAGACTTTCAACTTTGCAAATTTTAGCATCAGTTGTTTTAAGTTATTTCCTTCGAATGTGACTGTAACTTTTTGACCATCTCCCGCACCGATAACTTGAATAACTTTTCCAAGTCCGAATTTTTCGTGCATAACTCGACTACCGACACGAAGCATTATATCAGTTTGACTAAAATCTGTATATGCAACATTCTCAAAATATTCGTAATACATTTCCTTCTTTGATTTACGATTATTTTTTCTGCCGGCATTTCCGTCAACTTCAAGCAACATATCCTGATCTATTTCATCTATAAATCTTGAACGACCTTGATAGGCAACTTCGCCAAATCGATAACGTGAGCGAGCGTGAGAGATAAAAGCTTTACGTTTCGCCCTTGTTATTCCTACATAGAACAAACGTCTTTCTTCTTCAATTCTTGCTTCACTACTATACTTTTGAGCCAGAGGGAAAACATCTTCTTCGCAACCGGTAAGGAATACAACAGGGAATTCAAGCCCTTTCGCTGCATGAACCGACATTAGATTCACAACATTTTTTTCTCCGTCAACAAATTCATGATCGGTTATTAGTGCGATGTCGTTCAGAAAATCTTCTAACTTTGCTTGAGGATTTGCTTCTCCAAATTGTGTAATTGAAGAGAGCAATTCTTCGACATTTTCTAAACGCTGTAATGATTCGTAGGAACTATCTTCTTTAAATTCACGAATGATGCCGAGTTCATCGACTAAAGCTCGGGACATTTCGGAGAAGGATAATCTTTCTTTTAACAATATGTATTTGTCAAGGATTTGTTTGAACTGCTTTACATTTTTTTGAATTCTTTCTTTAATATCTATAACTTCAAAAACGCGAGAGAGTGTTTCAAACAGAGTGATTTCATGCTTTCGTGCAAAGTTAAGCATTCGGCGAATCGTTGTCATTCCGATTCCGCGTTGGGGGAAATTCATAATTCGTAATAAACTTTCTTCATCGGCAGGATTGACGAGGATTCTTAAATAAGAGATAATATCTCTCACCTCTTTTCGTTTATAGAATTCTATTCCGCCAATAATCACATAGGGAATTCTTTCTCGAGTGAAAACATCTTCAAATGATCTTGATTGTGCATTTGTTCGATACAGAATTCCAATATCTTTTAAAGCATATTTATTTTTGTGAACTTCGTCTTTAAGAAGTTGAGCAATTTGATATGCTTCATCTTTCTCGTCGGAAGCTTTAATTAAACAGACTTGTTCCCCTTTTTCGTTATCGGTCCAAAGTTTTTTTGCAATTTGATCTTTGTTATTTCTGATAACACAATCTGCGGCGGCTAAAATATTTTTAGTTGAACGATAATTCTGCTCGAGTCTAAACACTTTGCACTTCGGGAAAACTTTTTCAAAGGAAAGCATATTAGTTAAATCGGCACCGCGCCAGCTATAAATGCTTTGAGCATCATCGCCAACGGCAATAATTTTATCCTCACGTGGCGTCAGAATTTTTGCAATCTCGAACTGCGGTTTATTAGTATCCTGGAATTCGTCAATGAGCAAATAACTAAATAGCTTTTTGTATTTTGAATGAACTTTCTTGTTTTCGGTGAAAAGCTGGATTGGTTGAAGAAGCAGATCTTCGAAGTCCATTGCGTTGTTCGCTTTCAACCTACGCTGATATTCGGTGTACATCAAAACAAACTTTTCATCGTTCGCCGAATTAATATACTTCTGTCCGTATTCTTCCGGCATTATCATTAAATTTTTATTCAATGATATTCTGCGGCGAACTAATCGGGGTGAAAGTTGCTCGCTATTTATGCCAAGATCGGTGATCACATTAGTAATTAAAGTACCGGAATCTTCAGCATCATAAATTGAGAAATTTTTTGTAAAACCTAAATGCTCTGCTTCTGCGCGCAAAATTTTTGCAAAGATGGAATGAAAAGTTCCCATCCACAAATCATCGGCGGGAGAACCAATTAAATCCTTAATTCGCAACTTCATTTCGTTTGCGGCTTTATTTGTAAAAGTAAGGGCTAAAATTGATTCGGGGGCATAACCCTTGCTAATGAGATATGCAATTTTATAAGTGAGTACTTTTGTTTTACCGGAACCGGCGCCGGCGACGATTAGTGAAGAGCCCTCATCAAATTGTACGGCTTTTTTTTGTTCGGAGTTTAGTGCTTTTAGGTTCATTGATTCCCTATTTTTTAATTTTTTGAACGGCAAATATAGGCATCAACTTTCGGTGAAAAAAGGAAAAATATTCTACACCCTACTACTCGTTTCGAAAATATATAACATGCATCAATTAATTCTGAATTGTGAAAATTTATTCATCATCCAAATTTCTGCACGAAAATTCTGAGCTACAAAAGAAAGAATTTTCTTATTTTTTCGCTCCATAAAAAAAAAGAAAAGTAGTGAATTCAAAAATCAAATATTTTATCGTTGTAGTAATTTTAATTCTCCTCAATAGTTTTGAGGTTGACGCACAAAGGAAAGTGAACGTGTTAGGGATTGTGTCCGATTCCCTCACAGGTGAAGCACTGATTGGAACGAATATTCTTTTATATCAGGATAGCATTTCCTCTGCCGGACCTTTGAGAGGATTAACAACTAATGCACATGGGTATTTCAATATTAGCTCTTTGGTAAAAGGAACTTATATTCTTGTTTTCAGAATACTCGGTTACAAAACACGTCTCGATTATTTGGTAATTACTGACACAACAAACATAGTCCAAATGAATATTTTGATGAATAAACAACCCGTTGAACTCCAAGAAGTTGTTGTGAAAGGTGAACGGGAAAATCAAAATGTATCGACAATAGACGTCGCACCCGAATTATTAAAAATGTTACCTACTCTTAGTGGTGAGACCGACATCTTCCGATCATTGCAGATGCTTCCAGGAGTTAAAACTGCTTCGGAAATTTCTTCAGGCTTATATGTGCGCGGCGGTTCGCCCGATCAAAATTTAACTTTGCTCGATGGTGTGATTGTCTATAATCCATCGCATCTCGGAAATTTTGCAAGCACCTTCAATGGCGATGCAGTTCAAAATATAAAACTAATTAAAGGCGCTTTCCCCGCAGAATATGGCGGAAGACTTTCAAGCGTTCTCGATATAAAATTGAAAGAAGGAACGAAGGAAAAAAATAAAGGTAGTATCGGGCTCGGAATGATAAGTTCTTTTGCAACAATGGAAGGTCCTTTCACCGAAACATCTACTTATATGGTATCTGGTAGGAAGATGTACCTTGATGGATTGCAAGGAATGTTTCAAAAAAATTCTTTAGTACCGCGATATAATTTTTATGATTTTAATGCAAAGATAAACTACGCCGCATCGGCAATTGACAAAGTTTCAATAAGCGCGCTGACAGGTTCGGATAGATTATATTCACCGTCCGGAAATCCCGACCTGGGCTTCGATATTAATTGGGGAAACACTACTCTAAATATCAGTTGGAATCAAATCACTTCTCAATCTTTGTTTTCCTCAACTTCTTTTAGCTTTACTAATTATAATTTTAATACGTTGCTTCAGGATAAATCCAGTGATGCAACCGCAAAAGATTTTTTTGCATCTTCTACAATAAATGATTTTGCAATCCGTCGGCAGACAGAGTTCTATCCTTTTGAAGATCATTTTGCAAAAATTGGTGCCGAACTTGTCTATCATAGTTATAACTTGCTTTATAGCGATCAATATAATGAGGATGCCGAAACAGATCAACGGCTTGCAACAGAAAACGTCGCTCTTGAATTTGCTCTTTTTGCACAGGATGAAATTCAACTCTCTTCTCGCTGGCTTGTGAATCTCGGTTCACGGTTTTATTACTTTAAAGAGAAAAAATATTTTAAAATAGAACCGCGAGTAAATCTTTCTTTCGCCCTCACGGAAGATATTAGCTTCAAAGGTGCATACGCAATTGCAAATCAATTCCTGCACATGTTGACAAGAAACGATATTTCTTTGCCGACAGATTTATGGTATCCATCAAATTCAAAAATAAAACCATCGCAGTCGGCGCAATATATTCTTGGAATGGATTGGTATCTGCTGAACCGCGAGTATCTTTTTTCAGTTGAAGGATATTACAAAGACTTGCGCAGTATTTACGAATATGGTGGGAACGCAAGTTTCTCCACAAATATTCCATTCGAATCGCAAATCTCAAACGGGGAAGGTGAAGCATACGGTTTAGAATTTTTTGTGAATAAAAGAATGGGGCATCTGCTCGGTTGGGTGGGTTACACGCTTGCATGGACAAGAAGATTGTTTGACGATTTGAACGCTGGTAGAATTTATTTTCCGAGATACGATAGACGACATGATATTTCGATCGTCTTCTCTTACAAGTTTAATGATAGTTGGTCAATCGGTTCAACCTGGACTTACGCAACCGGACAAGCGTATTCATTGCCTACCGGTCAATATGAATTTAATTCAATCGGTGGAAAGACGATCAAAAAACTTAACTTCAATTATACAGATTTGAATGCAGTCAGATTGCCTGACTATCATAAGCTCGATGTGAATGTAAATTATAAATTTCTTCTCGGCGGAAAAGAATTCCAAACTTCTTTAAGTATTTATAACGCATACAATCGCAGTAATCCTTTTGCACAATACATAGTTTATGAATACGATCCGTTTTTTTATGGAGATCCAACTCTTGCGCCTTCAAAAGTTCCGAAACAAAAACAGTTATCTTTATTTCCATTTTTACCAACACTAAATATCAGTTATAAATTTTAAGACTATGAAAAAATTATTTTTAATTATCATTACAAGCATATTTTTAATCAGTTGCGAAAGCCTTGAAGATGTTAATCAGCCGATTCCTTACAAAGAAGAGTTTGTAACAAGAGGCGTACTAAAATCAGGAAAGATTTTCGAAGGAGTTTCTTTTACAAAAACTCTTCCTCTTTACATCGAATACAAAATTGAGTTGGCAGAATTGAAAAATGTTATCGCTTACATTAAAGTTGATGGCATCAAAGTAATTCCTTTGAACTACATAGCGAACGGAATTTACAAACCGAAAACTTCTTTAATTCCCGAAGCCGGCAAAACGTACGAGCTCTTTGCATCATGGAACGGAAGGGATGTGTATGCAAAAACACTCGTCCCGTACGAACCAGAAATTCGTGAAGTAAAATTCAGTAGTATCGGCAATGAAGAAAATTTTATGACGGGCAAAGTAACAATTCGCCCCGGAGAAGTCTACGGCACTTCAGTTGCGCTTTATGATAACGGTGTAACGGAATGGGAATCTGATAATGTTCATTCCTTAACCACTGCGGCGAGTGGAGGATTGGAATTAATTCGAACACCTAAAATTCCGAAGGATTACTACAACTCTCCATCGTACCGAAGCATTTTGACCATGCATATTTTCGCATTCGATGAACAATATTTTGAATATTTTAAAACACAAAACGCAAACGAACCAATTAAGAATGCTTTCAGCCAAGGTGGTGGAAGTATCATTTGGAATGTGAAGGGGAACGGTATCGGGATGTTCATCGGCATGTCGGATGTTTATAGAAGGTAAATGAAAATGAAAAAAAATATTTTATCAGTTATTGTTATTACAAGTTCTATTTTCTTTTCATCTTGCTTGAAGGATAAAGGGATTGAGCCCGCGCCACCGCTGGAAAATTCTCCACAAATACTTCTTCAACTTGAAGCGAGTGGTGATTTGATAAACTCGGTTTCGTTTCCAAAATATATTTCTGCAGATTCATTGTTCTCAATACTTGCGGATGTTGTAGTCATTGATTTAAGAACCGCTTCAGAGTTTCAAACAGCACGAATAAGCGGAAGTATTAATCTTGAAATGAAAAATCTTTTCAACTACATAAAACAAAATGTTCCTGCTTCAAAATCTGTTGTGCTTGTTGATGAGAGCAGTCAAAAATCAGTTTATGCCGCTTCACTTCTCGGCTTTGCAGGAATGCAAAATATTGTTGTATTGAGGTGGGGATTGGCTTCGTGGAATAGTGTAATTCAATCCTGGCAAAACTATCTACACTTCAACATTCACACAAAGTTTGAAGGAAAAGTTAACAGCAAAGGCACATTTACTCCCCTTCCCAAAATAGAAGAAAGTTTTGCATCAACAACAGAACTGATCGAGAAACGTGTTCAATCACTCCTCTCTGAAAATTTTGAAGATTTACTTATTTCATCTGACACACTTAACGCAAGAAAATTCGATTATTATGTCGTCTGTTATGGCACTCAAAAATTTTATAGAGAAACGCAAAGCTACCCTGGACATTTTAAGAATTCTATTCTTTATCAACCTCGTGCAGATTTCAAATCGAATACAGATTTACAAACACTTGCCTCGGATAGAATAATTGGCATTTATGATTTCGACGGAACTGCCGCCGCCTCCCTTTCTGCTTTTCTTAAACTTCTCGGCTACAATGTGAAGTTTGTAAAATTCGGTGCGCACGAAATGATTTACGAGCATTTAATCTTTGCAGGAGGAACAATGTTTTCCGGTTCTGTAGTTCGAAATTATCCTGTAGTTTCGGGTGAATCCTTTTAACTTTTTTTTAGGTGTGCTATGAAAAAATTTATTTTCACTTTTTTGATTCTCAATTCTGTTTTATTATTTGCTCAATCCAATTACAAGTTGGAACTTGTCGGCAAGAAATGGTTCAGTTCAAAAATCTGGACTTCATCCGATACGACAGGCGGCTCTGATTGTTGGGGCTACATCGATTCTGCCGGTAATGATTACGCCATCATCGGAATTGAGGAAGGTGTTGCATTCGTTAAAGTTCCACAGATGGAAATAGTGTCAATCGTTCCAGGTCCATCATTAAACGATTACTATTATCATCGCGATATCAAAACTTACAAACATTACGCTTACGTTACCGCCGAAATGAGAGGCACAAATGAAGGTTTGATGATAATCGATCTTCAATATCTACCCGATAGCGTTCGCTACATCAAATCATATATTTATAACAACAATGTTACGTCGCATAATCTTTCAATTGATACAGCGACAGGGCACGCTTATGTTTTAAATTCTTCGGCAAGCGGTGTTAGAATTATCAGTCTCGCCGACCCTATCAATCCGGTTGATGTCGGTTTCATCAACACACAAAATATTCATGATGTTTATGCGCGGAACGATACTGCATTCACTGCCGAAGGAAACAGAAAAACTTTTGCAATTTATGATTGCGCAAACAAAAGCACTCCGGTATTATTGAAGCGTGTCGCCATTCCTTCTTCGGGTTATGTTCATAATATTTGGCCCACTGATGATGGAAAGTTTGTGATGACAACCGAAGAAACAAAAAACAAAACAATCAAACTTTGGGATATTTCCGACATTCAAAACATTGACTTGCGCGGGCAGTATCTTGCACACAATAATCTCGCGCACAATACACACATCAAAGGAAATCTTGCATACATTTCTCACTACACTGCAGGAGTTGTTGTGGTTGATATTTCTAATCCTGATACTCTTAAAGAAGTTGCGATTTATGATACTTACGGCAGACCTAATACAGGAAATTTTTTCGGCAACTGGGGCGCGTTCCCTTTTACAAATGGTAATTATGTGTACGGCAGCGATATTGAAGGTTACTTGCATGTTTTCAAACTTGTGGAAACTTCTCCGACTAACATAAGCGATAATCAAACTCCACACACATTTTCTGTGATCGAAAACTATCCGAATCCATTTAATCCTTCGACGAACATCAAACTCAACATTAAAAATGATGGCGAGTTTATTCTGAAAATTTTTAATTCGCTCGGGATGGAAATGCAAACACTTCACACCGGAAGATTAACTGCCGGTTCGCATAAATTTGAATTCGACGCACACAACTTTAGCAGCGGAGTTTATGTTGCGGCTTTAATTTCAAGTGAAAGAATTTATACAAAAAAATTACTGCTTCAGAAATAAAAAAAGGGCTTCAGCGTTTGCCGAAGCCCTTCTAATTCTGATTTAATCAGCTTACTTTATCTCGATAATTCTTGTTCTGAAATTTTCAGCTTTTGGCAGGGTTACTGTCAACATTCCATCCGAATATTCTGCGGAGATTTCAGCGAGATTTATACTTTCGGCAAGTTTGAATTTGCGATAATAATTTCCCTCTCCTGTTTCGGCAATCAAATATTTTTTTGAGCCGGGATAAGAAAATTTCTGCCTTCCGAAAATATGCAGATGCGAATCTTCAAGTTTGAGTCGCACATCTTTACTCTCAACTCCCGCTAAAGATATTTTCATTACAAAACATTCGTCAGTTTCAAAAACATCGGTATGCGGAGGGATGTTGTAGCCGCTTTCAATCAGCTTTTCCCATGAGAGTTCTTGTTCTTCAACTTTCACTAAAGCATTATTTTTCATAGCATGCCTTATTTTTTATCATCGTCGTCAACAACTTCGTAGGAAGCATTTTCAACTTCTTTGTCATCCTTCTTCGCTTCCTGATTCGGTGCTTGCGAAGAATGTTGCTGTTGATCTTGCGGCGGTGTTTGTTGTGAATAAACACTTTGAGAAACTTCAGCCCAAACTTTATTCATCGAATCGATTGCAGATTTCATCGTATCGAGATTGTTGGTCGCAACTGCATCTTCAACTTTTTTAATTTCACTTTCCAAACGATTTTTTTGATCGGGAGAAATTTTATCTTTCAATTCCTCCAATTGTTTTTTGGTTTGGAAGATCAAACTATCGGCTTGATTTTTAACGTCGATCTGTTCTTTCTTCTTTTTATCTTCCGCGGCATGTTCTTTAGCATCGCGTTTCATCTTTTCGATTTCATCTTGAGCTAACCCGCTTGAGGAAGTTATACGAATGCTTTGCTCTTTATTTGTTGCTTTATCTTTTGCATTAACATGAAGAATACCGTTCGCATCAATATCGAAAGTAACTTCGACTTGCGGCATACCTCTCGGTGCCGGTGGGATTCCGTCAAGATGAAATTTGCCGAGTGTACGGTTATCCGAAGCCATTGAGCGTTCTCCTTGAAGCACATGAATTTCAACAGAAGGTTGATTGTCGCTTGCAGTTGAAAATACTTCACTCTTCTTCGTTGGGATTGTAGTGTTAGCAGGAATCAAAACAGTCATCACTCCGCCCAATGTTTCAATACCTAAAGAGAGAGGAGTAACATCGAGAAGCAAAACATCTTTTACTTCGCCGGTGAGCACACCACCTTGAATTGCGGCTCCGACTGCAACAACTTCATCGGGATTAACACCTCTGTGCGGTTCTCTTCCAAATAATTTTTTTACAACTTCTTGAACTTTCGGAATACGCGAAGAACCGCCAACCAAAATCACTTCATTAATTTCGGAAGGAGAAACGCCGGCATCTTTAATTGCTCTTTCGCAGGGAAGTTTTGTTCGTTCAATCAAATCATCAACAAGTTCTTCAAATTTACTTCTGCTGATTGTAAGATTGATATGCTTCGGTCCATCTTGCGTCGCAGTGATGAAAGGAAGATTTACATCTGTTGATGTCGAAGATGAAAGTTCAATCTTTGCTTTTTCTGCGGCTTCTTTTAATCTTTGAAGAGCCATCGGATCCTTACGAAGATCAATTCCGTCAGTCTTTTTGAATTCGTCTGCAATGTAGTCAATCAAGCGTTGATCAAAATCATCACCGCCAAGGTGAGTATCGCCGTTAGTTGATTTTACTTCGAAGACGCCTTCTCCCAATTGAAGAATTGAAATATCGAAAGTTCCTCCGCCGAGATCGTACACTGCGACAATTTGTTCTTTGTTCTTTTTATCCAAACCGTAAGCCAGTGCCGCGGCAGTCGGCTCGTTAATGATTCTTCTTACTTTTAATCCTGCAATTTCGCCTGCATCTTTTGTTGCCTGTCTTTGCGCATCGTTGAAATACGCGGGAACTGTAATTACAGCTTCATGAACATCCTGTCCGAGATATTCTTCGGCAGTCTTTTTCATTTTTTGAAGAATCATCGCGCTGATTTCAGGCGGCGAATATGTTCTGTCCGTAATCTTCACGCGCGCAGAATTTCCGTCACCGGCAACAACTTCATAAGGAACTTTTTTAGTTTCTTCATCAACTTCGTTGCGCATTCTACCCATAAATCTTTTTATGGAGAAGATTGTGTTTTTCGGATTTGTTATCGCCTGTCGTTTTGCAGGTTGACCGACTAATCGCTCTCCCGATTTTGTGAACGCCACAACAGAAGGAGTTGTTCTTCCCCCTTCGGAGTTCGGTATTACAACCGGTTCGTTGCCTTCCATTACCGAGACGCACGAGTTCGTTGTGCCTAAATCTATTCCAATTATTTTACTCATCTTTTGCTTCCTTATTTTATATCGATTGTTTTTTCAAATTTTTGTGGTTGTTTTTTTGCGATAGAAATTGCCAAAACACCATTTGTGAATTCGGCAGAAATTGAATTCGTATCGACCTTTTCACCAAGTTTAAAAGTCCTTTTGAACTGACCGAATAATCTCTCATTCAATTTAACTTTAATTTTTTCATCGGCATAAAATTTCTTCTCGCCGCTGATAGTTAGATTTCCATTTTCAAAGTTAATTGTGATTTCTTCCTTTTTAATTCCCGGCAGTTCAACCATTAATTTGAAATCGCTTTCAGATTCAATAACATCGGCGCGAGGAGTTAAAAGAGTATTGCTGTTTTCATCTTCGCGAATAAAATCTTGTGTAAGATTTTTTACTGCATCGTGAAAATTTTTTAATTCAGTTTCATAAATAAAATTGTTCAAGTTCATTGTTATTATCCTTATTTTTTGATAGCAAATAAAATTTAATGCTGAGAATAGGCAACCATCGTGCCAAAAATTTTTGTTCGTTTTTAACCTATTCTTGAAGTGCCGATATTTGATAAAAATTTTCATGGCAGATTAAACTGCCACAATCGGCAAGCATTTAGTTTTATGTTTGAATTAATGACAGAATGGACACATAATGAATTTATCCAATTTTAAAATTGAACGGTTCGATATAAAACTCGACACCGATTTTGTCGGGCGAAATTTTATCTACTTCGATGAAATAGATTCAACGAATACTCATCTTTTAAAAAAAATAAAAGATGCCGAAGCCGGTACTGTATTATTTGCCGAAAAACAGCTTAAAGGTCGCGGGCGTTTGGAAAGAGAATGGGTTGGGAATAAATCTCAAAATCTCTATTTCTCAATTTTACTTCCGCAGAAAAAAAAATATTTCGAAAATATTAACATTGTAAATCTCGGAACATCGCTTGCAGTTACGACGGCAATTGATTCACTTTACGCATTACGTGCAGAAATAAAGTGGCCCAATGATGTAATGATAAATCGCAAAAAAGTTTCTGGAATACTTATCGAATCAACTTCATCCGGAGGAACGATAAATAAAATAGTTGTCGGCATTGGTGTGAATGTGAACCAACCGATTTTTCCGGGAGAATTTTCGGTAACACCAACATCCATAAAAATCGAAACGGGTGAGCCTGTCGAGCGCGAAAAATTACTTGCAGAAATTCTTAACAACTTCGAAGAAATGCTTTTGAGAATACCTTCTTCAAATGCACAGATATTGAAAGAGTGGCGAAACAAATGCAAAATGATTGGCGAAAAAATTGAAGTTGTTACTCTCAAGAAAAAATTAGAAGGAACTTTTTTTGACATCGATGAAAAAGGATTTTTACTTCTTCGCGATCGAAACGGAAAGTTAAATCAGATTAGCATTGGAGATGTTACGCTTCTCTCTAATTAGTCGGGATCATATATTCGAGCAATCTGGAGACAGTATCTTTCAATTGCTTTCGTGGCACAACTTTATCCATAAATCCATGCTCCAGCAAAAACTCGGAAGTTTGAAATCCTTTGGGCAAATCTCTGCCAATCGTCTGTTTAATTACTCTCGGACCGGCAAAGCCGATAAGCGCTTTCGGCTCGGCTAAATTTACATCACCGAGCATGGCGTAACTTGCTGTAGTACCGCCGGTTGTGGGATCTGCCATTATCGAAATATAGGGCAATCCTTCTTCATGAAGTTTGGCTAATTGAGCACTCGTTTTTGCTAATTGCATTAATGAAAGAGCTCCCTCCATCATTCTTGCTCCGCCACTTTGTGAGATAATGATTAAAGGCAATTTAGATTTGTAACATTTTTCAATCAATCGAGAAAGTTTTTCGCCAACCACCGAACCCATGCTTCCTCCGATAAACTTAAAATCCATACAACCGAAACCGACTTCGGTTTTATTTATTTTGCCTGTGCCGGTTATGACGGCATCATTCAAACCGGATTTTTTTATGGTTTCTTTGATTCTATCTTTATATTTTTTTGTATCGACAAATGTGAGAGGGTCGGCAGAAATCATTTTTTTGTTCAACTCTTTCAGCGAGCCGTCGTCGAGCAAAATTTTAATGTACTGTTCGCTCCCGATTCTAAAATGATTGTCACATTTGATACAAGTCCAGAGATTAGCTTCGAGTTGTTTCTTGTGAATTATTTCTCCGCACGCATCACATTTTTCCCACAGACCGTCAGGTAAATCTTTCTTCTGACTTTCTGGAGAAATGTTTTGTTTTGTTCTTTTGAACCACGCCATGGATTTAACTTTCCTTCTTCTGAATGTCGGCGTAAATTGTAATAATTTTTCTTTCCGCATTCGGATCATTTGAAATAATAGTGATGTTTCGGGAAACCCTGCCGAAACGATTTGCAGTATCGAATTCAACTTTGATATTCCCCTCTTCTCCTGGTTTAAGAGATTTTCCCTCAACAATTGCCGCAGTACATCCGCAGGACGTTGTTACATTCTGAATCTCTAAAACTTTGGTTCCGGTATTTTTATACTTAAACACGTGAGTAAGTTTTATTCCCTCTTTCACATAGCCAAAATCATATTGGTTTTCCTCAAGCGAAAGGAAGGGACCATCTTTTACAGTTTCTTCTTGTGCGAGTAAAACGTTTCCAAGTATCGAGACTTTTGCTCGCGGATTATTCGGATCGTTGGTAGAGAATGAAATATATTTTTGCTGCGCTCCGGCTCTTCCTTTTGTGTTGAATTCAACTTGAAGTACCGTTGATTCGCCCGGGTTTAAGTTACTCTTCTTCGGCTCGGCGGCAGTGCATCCGCAAGAAGTCATCACATTGGTTAACTTGAGGACATCATCGCCGGTGTTCACCAAAACGTAATTGAACTTGATAATTTCACCTTCGTTCACGGTGCCAAAGTCGTGCGAATCTTTTGGAATATAAAGTTTCGGACCGTTGAGTTGTGCAAAAATAAAAACATGCAGTACACAAAAAACTAAGATTAACTTTTTCATTTCATTTTCCTTTTAATAACAAAATCTTTGAAGTAATCAGGTTCGAGAGAATCGAAATCGAATACTTTTTTTTGCCCGCCGAAGCGCATTGCCCATTTTGCAATACTTACAGATGACGGTGACGAAAAATAATGATAATTCCCCCTTTCTTTCAAATCTAATTCAGTAAAAATTGGAATTGAATTATCAATCATTTTTAATTCTTCGAGCGGAATTATCTTCAATTCTTCCTCAAGTTGAACTTCACTTTCAGTAGCAATGAATTTCTGTTTATAAACTTCTTCCGTATTCACTCTTGAAGCGACGATAAAATTTTGATGCGATGGGAACGTGGAATAAATTTCCCACGCCGCGGCTTCGAAAGTCGGAACGGAAATTATAGGAAGCCCCGCACCAAAAGCGATTCCCTTTGCCGCGGACAAGCCGATGCGTAATCCCGTAAATGAACCGGGTCCGATTGAAACCGCAATCGACTCGCAATCTGAAATTTTTCTGTCTGCATTCTTGAAGCAATTTTCAATTAACGAAAAAATTATTTGGGAATGACTTCTCTGTTCCGGTTCGTTTTGTTCATAGAAATTTGAGTCGCTAAAATATAATGCGATGCCACAGTTTTTCGCCGAAGTTTCAATTGCAAGTATCGGTTTAATCATCGAGCAAATCAATTTTAATTTGGCGTGAAAAATTTTCGTTCACCGAGAAATTAATTTCCATTCTTTTCTTTGGAAGGATTTCGGGAAAGCGATTTCCCCATTCGATAAAACACAACGAGTTTTCGTCATTCAAATAATCTGAAAAACCGAATTCAATAATTTCATTTACCGAATTAATGCGATAAAAATCGAAATGATAGATCGAGCGGCTATTTTTGTATTCATTCACGAGTGCGAAAGTGGGACTTGCGACATTCAAGATTCCAAAAACTTCACAATATTTTTTTACGAAGAAAGTTTTTCCCGCGCCTAAATCTCCTACTAAATTTATCACACGTGCCGGAATTTTTTCTTTGGCAAGGGATTGAGAAATCATCGCGGTTTCTTCCGGCGATGAAGAAAAAAATATTTGCGGAAAAGTCATTTTGTTTCCATTGTAATCACGGGTAAAATCATCTCTTCCATCGAAATGCCGCCGTGCTGAAATGTATCTTTGTAATGACTTAAATATTTGTGATAATCAGTCGGATAAACGAAATAGTAATCTTCTTTCGCAATGATATAATTGATAGTAACGCCGCGCCGCGGAAGTTTATACTCCAACGGATCTTTGATGAAGATTGCATGTTTGTCATCGACTTTCAAATTTCTTCCGTACTTAAATCTAAGGTTGGCGGAAGTTTCTTTATCGCCGAGAACTTTGGCACCGCGCATCGAGCGAATACTTCCGTGATCGGTTGTGATTATCACTTTTGTGTTTTTCATTTTTGAAATCAATTTCAGAGTTGAAAATAGAGAAGAATGTTGGAACCAACTTTTAGTGAGTGAACGATAAGCCGGTTCATCGGGCGCAATTTCTTTCAACAAATCGGAATCGCTTCTTCCGTGCGCAATCATATCCAAAAAATTTACTACTACAACCATCAAATTAATATCGCTGTATGATTGAATATTCTGCTCAAAATTTCTGCCGACGTCGGGATCAATAATTTTGATATACTTCAACTCGTTTCTGAGTTTCATTTTTTTTCTATCAAGCCAAAGTTGTAAAAGTTCTTTTTCAAACTTGTTCATACTTCGCTCGTCGTCATCGCTTCCTTTCCAAAGATCGGGATAATATTTCTCAATCTCCGAAGGAAATAAACCGGCGAACAATGCATTACGCGCGTATGATGTTGCCGTTGGAAGTATTGAATAATAATAATCTTTTTCAATTTTGTAATAATCATTCAAAAGAGTTTCCATCGCCATCCATTGATCCATGCGCAAGCAATCAAGTACAAAGAAAAAAGTATTTTGTCTGTCGCCTTGTAGATTCTTCAATAAAAAATTCTGAAGAACATCGGGCGTAAGTTGCGGGCGGTCGTCGCTGCCTTTCATGTTCACCCACTTGTGATAATTTCGTTCAACAAATTTTGAAAACTCTTTGTTGCATTCCCGTGTTTGCTCGGAGAGTGTTTGATGCAATCCAATATCGGGATGGATGTCGAGTTCGATAGACCAATTTACAAGTTTGAGATAAATTTCAATCCAATCGTTAAAGTCAAGTTCATTTTGAAGAAGAAAAGAAATCTGATTAAAATCTTGCAAATAATCTTTCGCAACATATTGAGAAGAGATTGCTTTTGATTCAAGAATTTTTTTGCACACGAGCAAAACTTGCGAAGGATTTACGGGCTTCGTGAGATAATCGGAAATTTTACTTCCAATCGCTTCATTCATTAAAGATTCTTCTTCACTCTTCGTAACCATCACAACGGGAATTAGCGGAAACTTATCTTTAACTTTTGAAAGCACTTCAAGTCCGCCCATGCCCGGCATCATTTCATCGAGGAAAATTAAATCGGGTGGATTTTCCGAAACGAATTGGATTGCATCTTCGCCATTTGTAACCGTGTTGACGTTGTATCCTTTTTCGGAAAGTAAAATTATATGAGAACGAAGCAGTTCAATTTCGTCATCGACCCACAAAATATTTTTTGGTTTCATTTATCTCTTTTTTTTATTCAAATTTAAGGAGAGGGCTGTTCAAAATAAGTGTATAAATATTTACAAATTTTACTTTAAACCAAACCTATATTCAGCCGTCTCAAAAAATATTTACACTTTAGCATCATGCTCGATTTAATATATTTGTGCAATTAATCAACTAAAATTATATGAAAATGAAAACGAGAAATATTTTATTCTTCACGCTCTCTGTGGTATTTATCGCAACATCAATTTTTTTAATCAATTCAAGCAGCAACAAAGTTTATTCGGAAAGTAAAAAAGATTCTCTCCGAAGCTCTTTGAATGATGAGGTAACTTCACAAAGAAGAAACATCATCACTAAAACTGTAGCGGAAGTCAGCCCCGCAGTTGTCGGTATTAATGTTACCGAAATTCGGCAGGTTCAATACCGTGATCCCTTCTCTTCTTTTTTTGATGATCCTTTCTTCAGACAATTTTTCGGGAATCGTTCATTCTCTCAACAAGTTAAAGGGCTTGGTTCAGGTTTCATTGTTTCGGATGACGGCTACATAATTACGAACGATCACGTTGCCGGAAATGCAACAGAAATTGTTGTAACGATGACAAACGGAAAACATTACAAAGCAAAAATTATCGGCAGTGATCCTGTTTCGGATATTTGTTTGCTCAAAATTGATGAATCGAATTTGCCGCACATCAAACTTGGAAACTCGGATGATATTTTGATCGGCGAATGGGTTATTGCATTTGGAAATCCTTTCGGTCTTTTTGACGTGAACAATAAGCCAACCGTAACAGTCGGAGTGATTAGCGCACAAGGAATGAATCTCGATCCGGTGAATAACAGATTTTATTTAAATATGATTCAAACCGATGCCGCTATCAACGGCGGAAATAGCGGCGGACCTTTAATTAACAGTCTCGGCGAAGTTATCGGAATGAATACATTAATTTTTACAACCGGCACATCTCAAGGAAGTATCGGTTTAGGGTTTGCTATTCCGATAAATAAAGTAAAGAATATTGTTGATGAACTGAAAGAGAATGGAAAAATCGATCGTGATTTTACAACCGGTCTCTCTGTACAAAATGTCGATGAAGCAATTGCAAATTATTTTAAGTTGAATGAAGTGCGTGGAGTAATCATCACTAAAATTTTAAAAAACTCTGCGGCAGATAAAGCCGGTTTAGAACCCGGCGATGTGATAATTGAAATCGATAATTTCAAAGTTACGAATGAACAATCCCTGCTCGGAATCTTACAAGAATATCGCTCCAATCAATCGGTTAGTGTAAAGATTGTAAGAGAAAATTCTGAAAAAACTTTCTCGCTGAAACTTACGGGTAAATCATGATTGAAAGATATACGCGCCCGGAGATGGGAAAAATTTGGCTCGATGAATTCAAATATGCAACATGGTTGAAAGTTGAAATTCTTGCTTGTGAAGCGAGGTTTAATAATGGAGAGATACCGGAAGAGGATTTCAACCAAATAAAAGATAGAGCAAACTTTAACGTAAAAAAAATTTTGGAGATTGAAGAAACTACACAGCATGATGTTATTGCTTTTTTAACTAATGTTGCAGAGTTTGTCGGACCCGCTTCACGCCACATTCATTACGGCATGACTTCATCCGATTTACTTGACACAACTCTATCTTTACAAATGAAAGCGGCAGGAGAAATCTTGTTGAATGGTCTGATACAACTCAAAGATGTTTTGAAAGAAAGAGCTATCGAACATAAAGATACAATTTGCATCGGCAGAAGTCACGGAATTCATGCAGAGCCGACAACAATGGGATTGAAATTTGCACTCTGGTTTGAAGAAACGAAACGCAACATCGAGCGAATGAATCGCGCGATTGATGTAATCAGCGTCGGGCAAATTTCCGGCGCAGTCGGCACATTCGATCACCTCTCCCCCGATGTTGAAAAATATGTGTGCGAAAAACTCGGATTAAAACCAGCACCGGTTTCAACCCAAGTTTTACAACGGGACCGTCATGCAGAATTCATGAGTGCGCTCGCAATCATCGGTGGAACTCTCGACAAAATTGCAACGGAAATCAGGCATCTCCAAAAAACGGAAACACTTGAAGCCGAAGAATTTTTTTCGAAAGGACAAAAAGGTTCTTCTGCGATGCCGCATAAAAGGAATCCGATAATCTCGGAAAGAATTAGCGGGATGGCAAGAATACTTCGGGGCAATGCTCATGCGGCTTTGGAGAATATACCACTTTGGCATGAACGCGATATCAGTCATTCATCGGTGGAGAGAGTGATTGTGCCCGATAGTTGTATCCTGCTTGATTATATGCTGCACAAAGTTATTTCGCTCATAAAAAATCTACTCATCTATCCCGAAAACATGAAGAAAAATTTAGAGAAGACGCGCGGGTTAATTTATTCTCAAAAAGTTTTGTTGAAATTGACGGAGAGCGGTTTGAGTCGTGAAGATGCGTATAAGATCGTTCAATCCAATGCAATGCGAGTTTGGGGTGATGAATCACTCAACCTCAAAACAGAATTGGGAAAAGATGAAGAAGTCAAAAAGCAAATCTCGCAAAAAATGCTTGATGAAATCTTTAATCCAAATAATTCATTAAAGAATATCGATACAATTTTCCAACGAACAGTTTTAAAAGATTATTAATACATAACATAAAAATTTTTCGTACTATCGAAGCAAAATCATTTTCTTTCTCGATATTTATCAAACTCACTAAATACACTTTTTCAGGAAACCTTAAATAGCATAATTTTTTCCTTAATTCATTTCAAATTCGTACTAAATATAAGTTTGACCGGAGTAGAAGAAAAATGAAATGTTTATAAATTGATAAACTTAATGAACCATTTCTTTATTTCAATTTTATCAATTTATCAACCAGATTATACCAACTTTCTTCAAAATCTTTTGAGTTAAAATATTTTTCTGCATATATTTTTCCTTTCATTCCTATTTCATCAAGGGAATCTCTTTTATCTAATAAAGTTTTTAATGCTATAAATAAAGTTTCGGAGTTCGATTTGCTGAATGTCCATCCGCATTGTAATGCATTGATTAAATCCGCCGAATAACTTGGACTGCTAACAAGTATAGGTTTTCCGGCAGCCAGGTATTCATAAGTTTTTGAAGTATATCCTGTTATTAGATTCTTATCCTCAATTAAATTCAGTATTAAAAAATCTGCTTGCTTTAATACTGATGGAGTCTTTTCCCATTCAATCTGACCTAAGAGTTTTACTTTAGTAATATTTTCATCTTCAATTATTTTTTTACAAATATTAAAAAATTCTCCGCCGCCATAAATAAATATTTCAATAGGGAGTTCTCGAATTCTTTCATCGCCGAACATTAAGATTAGTTTATCAAGCTGGTGCATTGCACCGATTGTACCGACATAAATCCCTTTTAAGTTATTTGAATTTTCAAACCGAACATTTGCAGCATTTTTTGAAAGATTATCGAAATACGAAAAATCTATGCAATGATTTATAACTTTAATTTTATCAGGGTTGAAATTATAATTTTCAAGAGTTTTGTATTGCTCTTTGTGAATTAAAACAATCATGTTACTCTTTTTATAAATATTCATTGTACTATTAATGAGCCATTTATAAAATGGTTTAGATGAAAGATTTCTTACTGCTAATAAGCTCAGTGGTTCAATATCTCTTAAAAGTGCTATCCATTGAATTCCGAAAATTTTTGATAAAATAAATCCGTTCCAGCTAACTGTAAATGGCGGGATTGATGAAATAACTAAATCAAATTTTCTGAATTTAAATGTTCTTAAAAATAAATTGATGCTAAATGAAATAAAACCAAGCACTCTCAAGAATGTTTGTGTATTATCCCCCATGATAAGAGGGATACGAACAACTTTAACTTTTCCTTCAATGCTTTTTACAGTTCTAAATTTTGAGTATCCAGGGTACGGAGTTTTATTCGGATAGTGAGGAATACCTGTTACGACCGTAACATCAAATCCTTTTTTCGCTAAGCCGGCAGATAAATAATAAGAATACTTAAATGCACCCGCTTCAGGAGGATAATTTTGCGAGATGAAGAGAATTTTATTCATTGAAATTTTATGGCACTTTTTAAGAACCTTTTAGTATATGCAGAAAAATAGAGTAAAATTTCTATACTCCTTAAAGCAATACGATTTATAAAATTTCCATAAATCGGATATAATAGATTTAACTTATTCCATTTATTCGGTGCAACCGGAGAATCGTAATACGAGCTTGAACCCGGTAATGGAGTAAAGTATAATATTTGAATATGCTGAAATTCAACTTTGAATATCATTTTAAATGATGATAACAAATCAGAAAATTTTTCTCCCGGAATACCAATTATGAAATATCCTTTCACGTTTATACCGCATCTATTAATTCGTTCAATAGATTGAATTAGCTTTTCTGCATAAATATGCTTGTTCATTTTTGAAAGCAGCTCATCCGACCCCGATTCAACGCCAACGCCAACTTGAGTACATCCTGATTTTTTCATTAAATCTAAAATTTCGTTTGAAAGAGATTCAACTCTTGTGGCACAAGCCCAGGTGAAGCCATATTTATTTTCTATCAACTTAGCACAAAATTCTTTTAACCATTTAGTATCAACCGTGAAGTGGTCATCATGAAAATAGAAATTTGTAAATCCATGTTTTTCGGAAAGATGATTCATTAATTCAATTACAAAATCAACCGAATGTTTTCTTAAACTTCTCCCATGAATAGCATTCGAAGCACAGAATGAGCATATATACGGACATCCTCTGCTAACGACAAGGGCAACAGATGTGTTTCCTTTTCTGCTTTGAAAACTTGGAGAATACCTGGCTGGAAAATGTTCTATCAAATTCCAATTTAAATTGTATTTATCAATATTTTTTTCGGCAATTCTTTCCGGATTTCGAATAATTTTTCCCTTTCCGTTTCGCCAAAATAGTCCATTAATATTTTCAACTTCTTTACCCGCAGCAATTTCAAGAAATGGTTCTTCGCCATCACCTACGATGCAGCCATCAAGTTCTGGAATTAATTCAAGTGATAGTTCAGGTAAAGATGAGGCGTGAGAACCACCGAGTATTATTAAGGTATCTTGATGATTTTTTCTAATCTCTAAAATAATTTTTTTTGCGTTGTAGAATGAAAAAGTTGTACAAGTAATTCCAACTATATCAGGTTTGATTTCATTTATTTTTTTTATAAGATTATTAAAATTTGACTTCTCACCATCTATTATTTTGACATCAAACAAATTTTTTTCCAGATAACTCGCAACATAAAGTAACCCGAGCGGCGGCTCTTTGCTTCCAAGAAACAAATACCAATAATAAAGTTTCCAACTATTAATCTTTGGATTAATTAATATAATCTTTGGATTTGAATTACTTCTTTGCCACCTATCTTTTATCATTACAATTTCTTTGCAATTAGAAGAGTTTTATTTTTAATATTAAACAATGAAATCAAAGAGAATAAAATTTCTGATAGTGTTTTATTAAAAAGAGATTTTGAACTAACTTTTTCAATTCCTGTAGCAAAACCATCGAGATATACATTTGATTTAAGTGAAAATAGACGAACCGGCGCTATCTTAACTATTTCAAAATCATATCTGTTAAATAAGATTGTTAAGCCGTTCATTGAAAATCGATTTAAGTGATACCTATTCAAACAAATATTCATAATTTTTTGACTCCGCCGAAAAGTAATTCGGCGTTCCAGATGTGCGGCAATATCTAAAATTGAATCAGCATTAGGAGTAATAACAAAAACGTATCCATTTTTTTTAAGTGCAGAGTTAATCCATCTCATTGCACTGTCAACAAAATCTATATGTTCAATTACATCCCAAAGAGTAATTACATCAAATTGCGAATATATACTTTCGATTGGTTCACCAAGTTTTCCGAAGATAGCATTTATATTATTTTCATTTAAGTAGCTGATTGCATTTTTATCGCAGTCCAATCCATAAGGGACCCATCCTTCATTTCGCATCATTTTTAAGAAAGAACCATAACCGCATCCAATGTCAAGCAACATGGGCGAATCATTTTTTTTCTCTGGTAAATTACTTTTAAATATTTCAAAAAGCTTATCAACTTTTGTTTCATCAAGTGCAGATTTATATGCTTCGCCATAGCTTGTGTCTTTATTTTCACTCAATTCAGAATTATCATAATTGAATAAAGATTTGCATTCATAGCATTGATAAATGTAGGCATCGGGACTTTTACCAAGGTCTTTCAGCCGCTGAGCACCGCAAGCTTTGCAGAATTTATCCATTTATATTCATATAATTATTATGATAATATTCAAGTGAAACAAATTCGTTGTTTTGTAATAATATTTCTAATTTAGATAGAGTTTTATCCAACGCATAGTAATGTCTAAAGTTTAAAAACCATGAATAAGATTTAATCACAGGCTGCATCGGGTCGCATTCCCACGGGTGAAGGTAAAAAATAAATAATTCATCTTTACTTTCGATTTTCTTAGTCATCTTTAATGTTATATTTATCGGTAGAAATCGAAAATAAACACCACCGGAAAACGGAATATTAAAATTTGCTAATGAAAACGTGCTGATAGGATATTCCCATAATCCTTTTATAATTTCGTGCGGATTACGAATAGCATCAGGGATACCATATCTATGGTTATGAACCGGAAAAATGCTTGAATCTATTTTTATTCCTGCATTTTTTAATATGTCTAATGCCCAAAGACTCTTTTTTGTGATTGAAAAATATGGTGCTCTGAAAGAAATTACTTCTTTTCCCGTAATTGAATTGAGCATATCAATAGACGTCTTAATTTCGTTTTCAAATTCTTTCGGAGACTGATTATAAATCATTTTATGATAAATCGAATGAGAACCAATATCATGTCCATTAACTGCAATTTCTTTTATTAAATCGGGATGATTTTTGGCAATGTCGCCAAGGACAAAGAAAGTTGCATAAGCATTATATTTTTTAAATAACTTTAATAATTCTAAAGCGGGTTTTTCAATTCTTCTTTCAAAAGAATCCCAGCGATTACTATTTGGTTCTAATGGGTGAAACCAATCTTCTAAATCAATTGTTAAGATTTTTTTCTTTTTTATCATAAACATTTTAGGAAGTTAATCTCTCTGCAATTCTTTTCCCTTGAAGAAGAGCAGATTCCATATTTGAATATTCCCAATTACCGTATCTGCCGATTGAAAAAATATTTAACTTATTCAATAAGAGCATAATTTCATTTCTCGCATTAGAAATATTAATGTCGTAAGTAACATAACCATATTTTAATTGCTTCCACAAAATCTTAAAATTATTAGAAGGTTTAGAAATTAATCCCATGTTAACAAGATGGTTAATGATATTAATTTCCATTTCCGATTTATTCGGCACCTCGCCTCCGAATTCCAATGTAAGTGCAGACCAGCCATCCGGACAATTTGCTTTACAAATATTATGTGGAAAAGTTATTCGATAAAATGGAATAGAAGGGGCGGGCACATAAAGCCAATGAAGTCCTGAACAAATATTAGGTTCAGGAATAAGCAAATGGGCAAGTGTTAATGAATTTGAACGAAGTTTATTTAACCCGTTGAAATTTTGTTTGCTTTCCGTTGTCAGAGAGTTTAACAATTCTATCAATGGAATTGTGCTGACCAAATAATCATATTTGATTTCCATTCCTGTAGAAAATCGCGCAACTTTTTCAATAGTGTCTAGATCAGTAAGGCGGCAATTGTACAAAACATTGTCAATCTTTTTTTCAATTTGTTGTGAAACAGTATGTATTCCCCCTTGAGCAGGATAATAAAAAATGAAATTTCGTCCGTAACTTTTTTTTGAGGAATAAAATCCTTGAATAATATTTTTAAGTTCTGGTTTCGGGACATAGTCTCCCATCCAATCAATAGTCAACTCTTTGCTGTCAATTCCCCACAATTTCTCATTATAAGGTTTAAAAAAAAGATTCGTTAATATTTCACCGTAATTATTAATCGACCAATCATATAAATACGTTGTTGTATTTCTGCTAAAAATATTTGCAGAATTTTTCAAAACAGATAACAAAGCATTCAATCTTTTTGCAAATGGCAAAGCATGTAAATTGAATTGAAGCGGGAAAGGAATCAATTTCCCGTCCAGCCAAATTCTGCAATCTCTTTTTATTTCATCTAACCGAATATTCAGTTCATTTGAAATAAAATCTTTAGTCCAATTATTTTTGAAATAAAGAATATGCACTGCATTATCCAGCTTAAAGCCATTATAAAACATTGAATCGGCAGTACCCCCCGAATTATTATTTGCTTCAACCAGTAGATAGTCTTTCTTGAAATGAAAAGCAGAAGATAAACCCGCAAGTCCCGCACCAATAATCAAATATTTAACAACTTTGGTATTCGCTGAGCTCATTTTTTTATCTCATATACCTTTAATTTGATTAAATACTTAAAAGCAATAAAAGAAGAAATTATTAAAACAATTGCAAACAATGATATTTTATACCAATCTACTCCAATAATTGCAATTAGAATAATTAAGATTGATACTGCAGCAGAAATCATTAAAACAATTTTAATAATTTTATTCACTTCAAAGCCATTATTTAATAATCTTAAAGCAAAATGGTCAGGACTTCCTTCATAAAAAGGAATTCCTTTTTTAGTTCTCACATAAATTAGAAATAACATTTCAAAAAAGGGGATCATGCCGGTTGGAAGCAATAACACTCCAGTAATTAAGTCTGCTATCATTATTTCAATGATAATTACCCCCCATAACATACCCAATAACATGCTGCCAGCATCACCTAAAAATATTTTCGCTGGATGAAAATTCCAGAAACAAAAGCCAAAGGTTGAAGCTGCGATAATAAAGCATATTTCAGCGATTGAACTAAAATTCTTTCCTTGAAGAATAAGTACAATCCCAATTGTTAAAAAAACAATAACGGAAATAATTCCGGTTAAGCCATCCATTATATCAATTAGATTCCATGAGTTTTGTACAGAGATTAAAAATAAGAGTATAATCGGATAATAAACAAGAGGCGGGTCGAATACTAAAAGAAAAATTAAAGCACTTGCTGTTTGCAGCGTGAACTTGATGACGGGAGAAAAATTTTTAATGTCGTCAAAAGTTCCGATTATAAAAATTGGGATTGCCGCAGCAAAAAAATGAATCGGAAGAGAATCGTTTACATTAATATAGATTGCATAAATTATTATAACTAACCCCGAAACAATTCCTCCTCCATAAGCGACTTCTCGAACATGATTCTGAACAATAGGATTTATTTTACTTTTGAATCCTATTTTTATAAAAAAGGGGATTGCTATCTTGATAAGTATTAAAGACAAAAGAAATGAGCTGGCAATGAAGAATAATTCAATTTTAAGCATTATTTCGTTTTTCAAAATATCTTAGCATAAATATTTAAGCTACTTAAAATTATTTTCTGAAAACTTGAAAATATTCAACAATGTTTTTTCGAGTGATTTTTTGCTCCATGTACCAACATACGATTCAAGTTTTTTAATAGAAGGTACCCTCTGAATAATATCAATATACCCTGTCCCATAAGCATCATCATAAGAAACAAATTGAAAGTTTAAATCTTTTTTAGATATTTTTTTAATTAATTCAGCCAATTCAATTATGCTAGTCTGTTTATTAGAAGCAGCAAGATTGAAAATATTATTATAGCTTTTTTTGTTTTGCAATAATTTCCACAGTAGTTCCATTGCAAGATCAACATCAGAAAATGTTCTGGTCTGTTTGCCCGTTCCAAATATTGTTAAGGGTTTCCCATTTAAAGCCGATTTAATAAATGTCGGTACAACCATTCCATACAGCGAAGTTTGCCGGGTACCGATTAGATTAAACGGGCGAACAATGATATACTTGAGACCATGATATTTCCCATAATATTCACAAATTGATTCACCGAGTATTTTAGTTTCAGCATAAATCGAAGCAGAATTGTTGCCGGCAATATGAACATTAATTTCTTCATTAAAAATTCTATTCAAATTATTATGCTTATTGCCGTAAGCTGAAGAAGACGAAAAGAAAACTATCGGGATATTAAATTTTGCACATAAACTTGCACCCACTTTAACAGATTCGATATTAGTTCTTAGTGTTTCTAATGGATTTGAAATAACTTTTTTAAGTCCTACTACTGCTGCAAGATGTATCAGAATAGAAGATTGTTTAATCAATTTTGACATGAGGGTAGAATTGCAGCAGTCTCCTACAACTAATTTATAGTTTGACAGACTTTTTAAGTTCTCTTTTTTTCCGGTTGAAAGGTTGTCAACTATTATAACAGGAATCCCTTGTTTGTTTAAATATTCAGCTAAATGACTCCCAACAAAACCGGCACCTCCCGATACTAATACAGGTTTCGCTTCACTCATATTTTTCCTGATAATGAAAAATTATTTTGTTTGTTTTAATATAAAACCTAAAATTCTAAAACGAAAATCAGGAAAAGTGGCGTAAGCTGTTTATTTTTGCAGTTTCAAAATCAAAATTAACAGAAACAAACACCACTTTTCTGATGAGCAAAAATAAACAAAAAATCGGTTTCAAAACACAACAAATAAAACTTTCCTTCACGGCAACAATGCTAACAATGTATGCGGGGCTATCACCAATAATGAATTTCATTAACAAACTTCATATCGGAGAACAACTCAACGAACTATTCCCAACTGAAAAAACTAATGCAACAAAATTTAGTAACGCACAAATAATTCTTTCTTTAGTCTTAGCTTCACGAGCGGGAGTAAAACGGGCAATACGAATATCAAACTTCACTGCAGACTCATTGGTAAAAACAATATTAAGTTTGATGACGAGCTTGAACAAAGATGTAATCGGAAAACGATTGAAAAATTTGGGTCAAAACGGAGCAGTTCTCTTTTCCGAAGGATCGTTCCGACAAGAATATACGTTCAAAAAAATAAGCGAGTGGATAACAAAAAGTCAGTTAACAGAAATAACCATAGACCGTGATTCAACGGTTCAAACTGTGTTTGGAAAACAACAAGGATCAGCCAAAGGATACAATCCGGATAAAAAAGGAGCTAACAGCTATCATTCATTAATTGCATTTCTAAGCGAGCTAAAAATAGTTGTGAATAATAGATTCAGAACCGGTTCGGCATACACGTCAAACGGAATATTATCCTTCATAAAACAAACGGCAGTGATTTTGCCACAACAAGTAGGCAAGGTATTTTTTAGAGCAGATAGCGGTTTCTTCAGCGGAGAGTTATTTGATCTACTTGAAGAACTAAACTGGAAATATTTGATAAAAGTAAAGCTAAAAAATTTGAATACGCTTCTGTTGGAACAACAATGGAAAGAAGTATCAACCGGAGTATCTGTTTGTGAATTTGAATATCAAGCTAAGCTATGGAAGAAGAAGAGAAAACTTAAAGCAATAAAAACACTAATCGGTTATACACAAGCAGAATACTTTGGAGAGATTCAGCAAGTTGGAGTGTATCAATACGCTTGTTATTGTTCGGATTTAGAGTTGACTGTAAAAGAATTACACGAAAAATACAACGAGCGTTCTACAAGCGAGAACTGGATAGAGCAAGTAAAAAACCAACTCTTAGCCGGAAAAACCGTAACGAATAATTTCCACGCTAATGATTTATTGTGGCAGATAGGAATATTTGCTTATAACCTATCTGTAATGCTCAGGTACAAGATTAAGAAATATTGGCAAGAAGAACATAATACCTTCAGAGAATGGTTTATTGAATTGCCGGCAAAAATCCTTACCGGCAGTAGGCAACTTAAAATGAAGTTATACGAAAACTATTACTATCGAGAAGATTGGGAGTATCTTGATAGCGAATTGATTACTTAAAAAAAAGCAAAGTCAGACAAAAATAAAATTTACAAAATCATTTGAGGGAGAGCTATGTCCAAATCATGTGGATGGATTCATAGAATCGCGGAATGACTTGCTAAAAAATAAAATAAAGAAATGATTAAGCTCCACACGGGTTAATCTTAAATTCAACTTATGAATACGGACCATGAAATTAGTTATGACTAAAGAACTTTTCGATTAATTGCCCGTTTTAGAAATTTAGGCATAACATAAAAATTTTTCGTACTATCGAAGCAAAATCATTTTCTTTGTCGCAGAAAAATTTCCGGCAATAAGTTTATAAAAATAAATACCACTCGGTAAAGACGGGGCATGCCCCGTCTCTACATTTGGAAACACAACTTCATAAACGCCTGCTTCTTTCCATTCGTTATCTATCAATGTTGCAACTTCATTGCCAAGTACATCAAAGATTTTTAGAGAAACATTGCCGGACGCTGAAAGCTGATAACTGATAACTGTACTCGGATTAAACGGATTGGGGTAATTTTGATAAAGACGGAATTCTTTGGGAAGATTTTCGAATATTTTTTCTACAACATCCGAAAAATTTTCAGTGCCATCGTAATCAATCTGCTTCAAGCGATATTGCAATGAAAGATTATGAGTAAGAGTATGATTAAGAACGGAGCCAACATCATCGCTGAAAGTATAATTATTTGTTACGGTTGTTGTGCCGTAACCTTTAACAAACGCAATTGTCTTCCATCCGCTATTATCAATATTACGAACTACTTCGAAACCATAATTATTAATCTCGCTCGCTGTCTGCCAATTTAATTGAACAGAATTATTTTTGATCTCTGCGATGAAGGATGTCAGTTCGACCGGAACAAAAAAAATTGATGCAACATTACTGTAACCGGAGTTTGCCGTTGCATTGAAAGCACGTACTCGATATTCATATTGGTTATTTGGATTGGCAGTAGAATCGGTATAAGTATTCGAGTTTGCATTCAGCGAAGCGATTTCCTGAAAACTTCCGCCGGCTATTCTCCTTTCAACTTTGAAGCCCGTTTCATTAGTAGCATTATCAATCCAATTAAGCACAATGCCGCCACCAAAAAAAAATGTCAGCGAAAGATCCGTTGGTGCTTGAATTGTTGCGGTCGGCGACAACTTCCAAATTTTTCCGCCACTCAAATCGGCGAGATAAAGTTCGTTATATTTATCAACTCCAAAAGATGAAATTGCAATTCCGCTATTATTAATAATTTTTGTATTCACTGCAGGATTAATTCCATCGTAAGCCAAAGACCAAATATGAGTCGAGCCATAATCGCCATAAATATATTTTCCCCACAATTCGGGAACGCCGGGACCACGATAAACAAATCCACCGGTAACGGAATAACCTTCTGTTCTCGGGTAATCAAAAACGGGAAAGATATAATCCGATGCCGCACCGCAGCCTGAAGTATTGTAAGTTAAATTTCCTTCATAGCAACGCCAGCCGTAATTTCCGCCGTTGATAATGATGTCAATTTCTTCGCGTGCAGATTGTCCGACATCTCCACACCAAATTTTTCCGGTTTCGTAATCAAAACTAAATCGCCAGGGATTTCTCATTCCGTAAGAAAAAATTTCCTCGCGCCAACCTTGCGTGTTATTCGCAAAAGGATTATCGGAAGGAATTCCATAAAGTTGAGTGCCGGCAGTAGTATCAACATCGATGCGTAAAATTTTTCCGAGAAGCACGGATTTATTTTGTCCGTTATTTTGAGGATCGCCGCCGCTTCCGCCATCGCCTGCCGCAATGTACAGGTAACCATCGGGTCCAAATGTAACCTGTCCGCCATTATGATTTGAATACGGTTGATTGTAAGTAAGTAAAATTAATTCAGAATTTTTGTCGGCAGAATCGGGATTCGTTGTTATCTTAAATCGTGAAATTCTCGTCGCGCGAGTTGGAGATGAAACAGTGTAGTTGACGTATAAATAGCCGTTCTGCGCATAGTCGGGATGAAAAGCTAAACCGAGCAAGCCCATTTCTCCCCCGCTTGAAACTCTGTCTGTAATATCAAGAAAAGTTTTAAAAGAATTTGTTGAAGGATTATTCGCAAAGACTTTTATTCTGCCGACACGTTCAACAACAAAGAGACGTTCGTCTCCGCAATTTTGAATATCGACCGGGCTCGAGAATGTTAAATTTGGAAATGCCTGTTGAACCGAGAATTGCGCAAACGCAAAAATATTTAGTAATATTACGAGTAGACTAATCTGCTTCATTTTAACTCCTTCAGTTTTTTCTGTTTTTTATTTTTCTTTTTGGGAGATAAAGAAAAATCTTTTTCCAAACTTTCCAAAAAGTTTAAGTAAATGTACTCCTCATTTCCCATCAAATCTATGAATGCCGAAACATTCTTCCCGATTTTCTTGATTTCTTTTTTGAAAGATTTTTTATGCAATGGTTTTGTCAAATCGGGCTTTTTCTTTTTTCCTAATCTTTCTTTAATCAGTGCATCCGATCTTCTTAAATAATGGAGATAAAAATCCCACTGCAAAAGAATTTCAAAATTTTCTTTTCGGACGTAACCGGTTCCAAGATAATCATGATACCCGATAAAATGTTTGATATTACTTTTCTTCAGCAAACTTATGAGATGAGTTTGAGTTTCAGTTTCATCCTTCTTTGGTTTCCCGGCAAATATTTCAGAAAAACTTTCAAGTCCCGAAGCGAGAATTTTTAATAAATCGAATTCAAGTTTAACGGTGTGGTAGTTGTCGTCAAGTCTGATTAATGCTTGCCAAAGCGGCTGTTCAAGCATGAGAGAGGAATATAGTTCAATTGCATTTTCATTTTTATTTACGTTGCGAGTCGTAACTAAAATTCTTTTAACAACATAATAAAGAATTATCAAATCGTCATAAATTTTCTTGCCGCCGTTTTGCGCGAAGCGAAAATATTTCAATAACAAATCATTCAGATCATTTTTCTTCAACTCATCCGAAGATACCTTGTAGTTGAGCAAATCACTCTGCAGTTTTTTTATGACTTCAATTTCGTCAATCGTGGATTGATTCAGCAATTTAATTTCGGAAACAACCGCGCTAATTTTTGTTTTTAGAGAAGAAGAAATCTGCAATGAGTCATCACCTATATTCTTTAAACTTTCATTTGCAAAGATTTTTAGTTCATCAATATTTGTACGGGTGAATAACTCCGCAATCGCTTCGTGAAGAGGTACAAGATTTAATTCTTTAATAGCCGCTTCAATCGATTTTGCACCTTTACCTCCGAGATGTTGATGAATTCGTTTATACTCTCCGTTCTGGTCATAAACTTCGATGAAGTTTAAATAAACAGCGTACTCGTAACCGCTTAAATCAAGTGCGAAACCATTATCGTGAATTTCAGAAGCCGAAAAAATAAATTCCAATCTACTCTTCTGTTCCGATGCGATGTAATAAATATTTTGGTCATACTTAAAGTGAAGAGCATCAAAAATATTTTTAATGCGCACAGTCGATTCTTCTTTCCCTCCAACTTTTGGAGCTCCGAATTGAATTCGTCCGACAACTCTCTCGTATGAATTATTATAAATTACCAATGCATTGTTGTTCTTCTCTCGATTCGAAAATGCTATTACATCTTCATTCACTTCATCGTTCGCAGAGATGAAATCATACAATTCAAAATTTTCAACTTGACTGAAGAGATAACGAAGTTTTGTTAAAGGAAATATTTCTTTCTCGTGTCGCTCAACTAAATAGACATCAACGAATTCGCGATAATATGCGCGCGTATATTCCATTCCATACTTCTCGATGAAGCCCTCGATTTGTCCGTGCGCAAACATTGGCATGCCCGGCAAAGTAATCATCATTACTGCAGTTCCAAAATATTTATCACCTTTGCCAAACTGATTCACCGCAGTTTCTTCATCAGGATTACTCATGAAGTTCACATATCTTTTTAATATTTCAGGATTGAACTCGAGTGTGTTTTTTATTAGCTCTTTAAATTTTTGATTTTCTTCTTTCATAAACATGTGCATGAATGCGCTATTATAAACGCGGTGCATTCCGAGCGTTCGCACAAAATATCCTTCCATCAACCAAAAAGCTTCCGCAAGTAATAACGTGTTCGGCAATTCTACATTCATGCGATCAACAACTTCGCGCCAAAATTCATTCGGCAATACTTTGTCGAAAAAATCTTTTGTCATCGAATAATCGCTGCGCGAAGGAATTGCGCCGCCGCTTCCGGGTTGCGGAAACCACAAACGCTGAAAATGTTTTTTCGCTAAAGTCATCGCCGCATCAAAACGAATGATTGGAAATTTTCTTGCGACGTTCATAATCGTTTGAATCAATCGCTCGCGAACTTCGGGATGAAGCAAATTTAGTTGCGCTGTATCATTCCATGGCGTGTTCGTGCCGTCGTTGCCATGATAAATGTATCGAATTTTTCCAGTACGATTTTCAATTGTTTGAAACACAACCGCCGCATCTCTGCGCGTGTAATATTTATCTTCGATACGAATTTGTACGCGCACATCATCGGATAAATCTGGACCGGTAAATGTATATGATGGATAAGGAGGAGTAGAAGATTGGATAAAGTAATCGGGATTTTCCAAAATCCATTTCGAAAATATTCCGCAGTGATTCGGAACCATGTCGCTCGCAAGACGAACACCGAACTTCCAACATTTTTCTTTAAGAATATTAAATGCAGATTCGCCGCCGAGTTCGTTGGCAATCGTGTAATCGTACAATGAATATGCAGATGAAGCGGCTTCGGGATTTCCGCAGAACTGCTTTATTTTTTTCGATGCAGGACTTCTCTGCCAAACGCCAATCAACCAGAGTGCTGTGAAATTCCACATTGCAAGTTGTTGAATCTCTTCATCCGGAATTTGGTCGAGTGTTCTTATTTCTCTTTCATATTTTGCTGATAGTTGATCGAGCCACACAAAAATATTTTTTGCAATCATCACGACTTTCGGCATCCAATCGGTGTCTTCAGTGAACTGTTCGGGCTCTAACTGATAATTAAATTCTGCCGACGGGAGTTCAACTTTTTTCCCGGTGGAGATATCTTCTTTAAATTGTTTTACTTCAACTTCCGAAAAGAATTTATACTGCGGCACCGGCGGCGTTCCAACAGTTCCGTGTTGCACAAATATTTTTACATCTTCTTGAATTAAATCATGACCGCGTAAAATCTTTTGTAAAAGATTTTCAGGAAGCGAAACTTTCCAGAAGTTTTTCAAATAATTCAATTGTGCATTTACGTCGTTTGGATTTTCGAGTATAACTTTTTTTAAAGATTTGAATAGCGAATTATTTTCTGCGCCGAATGGTTTTTCATCTTCGAAAAAATTATCCGTCTCAACAATGAAATCGTTATATCTTGTTTGAGTTTGCAAATCGCCGTCATCAAACATTTCTTTGAGAGATGCAAATGCGGGATTAATATTTTCGAGATGAAGCAGAATCAACTCTTCCAAAATTATTTGAGAATTTTTCCTTCCTTCAGTTTCGCCGTGAAAATATTGTTCATCGGTTAATTCATTTTTAAACACTGAAAGCGGAGGAAAATTCTTTACAAACTTGAGAAGCAATTTTCTCAATTCATCTTCGCCAAGTTTTTTGTTCAGCCATTCTTCGCTGCGCGAGAATACGCCGGGATTTTCTTTCTCCTCATAATTTCTAATAATGAAATGAAAAAGTTCATGCAGCAATCCGATAGAATTGATAAGCCCGGGAGTAGTGTTCCCGTCGTTTCTGCCTTCGGCAACGCGCGTGTTATTTATTCTGTTCGAAAGGATTCGTGCCGTAGAAAAATCTGCAATGATAAGATTCCCTGTAACGGAAAAAAGAGATTCCTCGAAATCATATTTCTTTCGCGCTTCGGCGGATGCATGAAAATCAAATTTGATTTTTTGTTGTGAGTTCAAAATTTTCTGTAAGATTTTTTATGATTCAAATTTAATCATTCGCAAAGAATGAACTTAAAATTTATCGCTGTGAAAAGCGCACGAAGCGCCAATCCATATTTTATTCTTATTAAAATCAACGCCCATCATTTTTCCTTTACTCGTACGAATTAAATTGTTCACGAGAACAGGCTTATCTTTCCACAGGAACATCATTCTGATTTCTGTTTTTGCGGGTTCGTCGGGCGTTTCAATTAACGGCGCGTAATTAATTTTTTCTTGAAGAATATAATTGCCGCGATCTTCGATTTCGTCAAGACGTTCTTTCGTGAGGTCGATCTCCACTCCCAATCCGGCAAATGAATAGAGTGGTTTTAAAACATAGCTTTGTAAATCGTCGGGATAATTTTTTACTTCGTTGAGAAAAAAACAATTTGGAACGTACTTCCCTTTCAAGTACGGCAAACTGTATTTGCTTATTCTGAAAAACCAGTTAGGATGCCCAACCCACGTTACATCAAGTTCATCCTTTAAATTGAAATTGAACTGAATATTCTTTCTCACCAATTCATCAATTATTACGCGGTTGTAAATTCTTTTGATCTCAATTTCTTTTCCATCGTTGCGATAAAAAAGTTTCTTTCCTTTTTTGAGAATGTCAGTTATGCAAATCGATTTTATGCCGGCAATTTTTTCGGTGATTGCAAAATCAATTCTTGTTTTTTGTTGTTCAGGAGTTATCTCCATTAAAATCACATTCTCCGGTGCCTCGCCGTTCAAAAGTATTTCACGTAACTCCTTCGAATAGTTTACAGAATCAAACCCGTTGAAGTACGTCGTAAAATCTTTCGGAATATCGAAATGTTTTTTTATCACTTCCGCCAGGAAATATTGAAATCCATAAAGCGATGGAAACCCTTGCAACTCAATTAATTTAGGAATGAAACTACCATCAGCATTTTTGCAAATAGCAAAATCAACTTGAAGAAAAATCGGATGCTCATCTTCATTTGGAATATTGAATTCATCGGGAAGCGCATTTGTGCTGAATTGTTTGAACTCGCGGGTTTGAAGTTGTGCAACAATATCATCACAAGCTTTTTTAAGTTCAACGGTCAAATCATCGGAAATGAAAAGAGGAGTTTCGCAAATTCTAAAGTCGGAGGGAAATCTATAAGTCGTGTTGACTTCATCCAAAAATTTTTGGTAACGGGAATCTGAAAATTCCAAGTTGTATTTTGTTCGTAAAGATTGAATCATAAAATCAAGAATAAACTAAAGTGAGTTCATCGACCGCAAGCTGAAGAAATTTCGGTAGAACGGTTTTGCGTGTGAGTCTTATTTTCTCTTCGTCATCAAGCCATTTTAACATTTGCTCGTATCGTTCTTCGTTGTAATATTTTATAATGTGTTCTTTTCTTTCCGGTTGTTTGAAGTGATAGATCATGCTTGCCGGATCGGCTTCGGGGTGAAATTGAGTTCCTGCAATTTCATCCGAAATTCTGACCGCAGTTAATGCCGGTGTATGCGTTTCGTTTTCTTCTACAATTTCGTAGGAAAGAATTTTTGCATCGAGATCGCGAATAACTTTTTGGTCTTCGTTCACAACTTGATATAATCGGAAATCTGCCGCAAAGAATGGATTGGGCAAACTGGCAAGTATCGGATCATTTTCTCCTTCCAATGTTTTATGAAACGGAAGGATGCCGAAAGATTTTCTGTATCTTTCATTCACTTCCGCAAACTTGAAATGCCGCGCCATTAATTGGAATGAATGACAAATGAAGAAGAGAAATTTTTTTGAATCGTGATTTTGATTATGCGAATAAATTTTATCGACGAGATTAAAATAATCTTTCTCCCAGCTTTTTCCTTCATCTTCAAAAGGGCTTCCCGGTCCGCCGGATAAAATATAAATATCAAAATCGATTGAAGGAACCGAACCGGAGTATCTTGAATCGAAAACTTGATATTCGACTTGCGGATTATCTTTTGCCAAATTTAAATCGGAAACGATTTCTTTTATGCACCGCATCCCTTCATTTTTCTCGTTGTTGTAAAGATCGATGATCGCAACGTTAAGTCTTGGTTTCAATAATACTCCTACTTATGGTTTAAATTTAAACCGTGATGAGTTTCGTCAATAATAAACTGAGTTACTTTGAACACATCATTCGTCTTGTCCCAAACTTTTAATTGTCTATCCGCACCGGTACCCATTAACATCATTGTATCAAGATATTTTAGTTGTTCTCTGCTTCCGAGTTCATCAATTACATCATCGACAAATTCGCGCAACTCGCCAATCAAATCAGTAACGGGAACTTCACATTGTTTTCCGAAATCGATAAGTTTGCCGGACAATCCGTAACGTGCGGCGCGCCATTTATTTTCGGCAATTAGCGCGCGTCTGTAAAGTCTGAACCCAAGATTTTGTTTGAGAAGTTTGTATAACTTCACAACGATAGCTTGCATTAATGCGGCAAGAGTAACCGTTTCTTCTGCGCGCAAAGGTATATCGCAAATTCTGAATTCGAGTGTATTAAAGAAAGGATGAAGACGAATATCCCACCAAATCTTTTTTGCATTGTCGATGCAATTTGTTTTTACGAGAAGGTTAACATAATTATCATACTCACCGATGCTTTGGAAGTAATCGGGAATTCCTGTTCGAGGAAAGCGATCGAAAACTTTACTGCGATAAGATTTGAATCCTGTATTTCTTCCAACCCAAAAAGGAGAGTTTGTCGAAAGAGCAAACACGTGCGGAAGAAAATATCGCGCGGCATTCATAACATGAATTCCACTTTCGCGGTTTTCAATTCCTACATGTACATGCAAACCGAAAATCAGATTTGCGCGCGCAACTTGCTGCATATCGTCAACTACTTGTTTGTAGCGGGGATGATCCGTTATCGCTTGATCTTTCCAATGTGAAAACGGATGCGTGCCTGCCGCTGCAATTCTTAGTTTGTTTTTGATTGCAAGTTTCGCGAGTTCATGACGCAACTTATAAACTTCTCTTTTTGCTTCATCGACATTCTTGCAAATTTCCGTTCCCATTTCAACAACCGATTGGTGCATTTCTGGTTTGACCTGTTCTTTAAGAATTATTTTTCCTTCTTCAAGTATTTGTTGAATATGAGATTTTAATTCGCCCGTCAACGGATCAACAATTTGAAATTCTTCCTCAACGCCAATTGTGAAAATTCCTTTATCCATTTTATTTCCTAACTACTTCGCCGCATGTTTAACGAATTCGCCCCAGGTAAGATTATTCTTTCCGGGCTTATGTGATTTCGCTTTTCTGATTGCAAGGTTTGCCGCGGCTTCAACAACCCAATCAAAATTTTCTTGACCAACCGAATTCACATCTGCATCAGGCGCAGGGTTGCAGAAATCAATTGCGTAAGGAATGCCATCGCGCAAGGCTAACTCAACTGTGTTGAAATCATATCCGAGCCAATTATTCAATTTCAAAACATAGTCGTGTAACATATCCATTAACTCTTTCGTTTTCGGCTGAGGATTCCGAACATAACGAAGATGATGCGGTTGCTTCGGATCGTACTGCATGATTCTAATATCTTGCTGACCGATGCAGTAACATCTGAAATAATCTGAAAAAACAATTTCTTCTTGAAGCATCATCACAAGTTGATCGGTTTCATCGTATGCTTTAAAAAATTGTTCGAGGTTCTCAACGCGATAAACATTTTTCCATCCGCCTCCCGCAAAAGGTTTGAAGTACGCAGGGAATCCGACGTAATTAAAAATTCCTTCCCAATCCAAAGGGTAAGCAAGATTTCTAAACGATCTCTCATTCGTATCCGGCGGATGATTTTTTGAAGGAAGAATTACGGTCTTTGGAACGGGAACGCCAATTTGTGTAGCGAGCGCGTTGTTAAAAAATTTGTCGTCGGCACTCCACCAAAAAGGATTATTGATAACAGCAGTTCCGGTTAATGCAACATTTTTTAAGAATGCACGATAGAACGGAACGTCTTGTGAAATGCGGTCGAAGATGACATCGTAATCGCTTGTCTCCCCTTGCACTACTTTGCTAAGGAGTAAAGATTCTGCAACAATTCCTTTCTCTTTTTTGGAATTAATTTTTTCAACCACAGCAGGCGGAAATGTGGTTTCTTGTCCATAAAGTACACCAATTTTTTTCATTTGTTCCTCTTGATTTCGTTTTTTCGAGATTTGATTTGAGCTAACTTTTTGTTGATTGCAATATAAATAAAAGAGATTTTATTTCTGCTTTACTCAGGAAATTTCTTCAAAAAAAATTTTTTATTTTATGAAAGACTGAATTATTTTCGACACTAAAAATGATAAAACTAAAAGACTTCTTCTCCAAACTATTCCGAAGCCGTTCGGCTTTCTTCATAATTGTTCACAACATAGTTCCGATTTTCGGAGTAATAATTTTTGATTGGGAACCTCTTTCAATTGTTGCTATTTACATCGCCGAGACAATTATAATCGGGCTGTTCAATGCTATAAAAATATTATTGAGTAAAGCACCGGTTGATAACAACACACAACAAAGCGGTGCGGCTTTTATGTCGGGGAAATTATTTATGACGGCATTTTTTCTCGTCCATTATAATGCTTTCAATTACGGACAGGTATCAATTATGTTCGGATCGGTGGATAAATTTTTGAAGCCTTTTATAGAAGACCCTTATTACATTGCTCTATTCCCAATTGTATTGACACATCTGGTTTCGCTATTTGATGATTTTCTCATCGGCGGAAAGTATAAAGAAACCTCCCCAATAATTTTAGTGTTCATGCCTTATCCAAGAATTTTCTTGCAGCAATTCGTTGTGATTTTTGGAATGGGATTTTTAATGATGCTCGGCTTGCCAATAATCGTTTTGATTTTCTTCCAATTTATCAAAACTATTTTCGAATTGTTCACACATCTATATTTGGAGCAACTTAATATTTTTGATAAAATCAACCCGAAGCAGGAAGGGAATATTTAAAATAAAAATCCCTCTTAAAACTAAGAGGGATTTCACACGACAAATATTGACAAACTAAAAAGTTACAAACTTCCAGGCAAGTCCCGATGGCTCCGTTGCCGTTATTGTTCGCGTTAATGTTGTAGTTGTTAGACTTGTAATTGACATGTACATTTTATTCCAACCACTTTTGAAAGTTAGATTGCTAAGAGCTACAGTTTGCGCTCCCCAAACTCCATTAATTTCTTCATTACAGACTTCGCTGCCGTTAGCAACAACGTCTTTTGTAACATAGACCCAAATTGCTGCTGCATCATTTAAAGTTTGCATAGTATCGACAGCAACTTTACCGTAATAAGCTACTCCAATAATGTTTGTTCCGCTAAACACTGCAAGCGTTTGATTTCCTCCATAAACTTTTGCATCCGATGGATTGGCTGTCATGTTGTTTGTGCATGAAGTGTCGCCACCGCTGCCGCTAATCGACTCGAGTTGTGAAGCGGATGGAGTTGCAAGAGTGATGGAAAAACTTCCATCATTAGCAATTGCAGATGAGCCCATCGAAGTAAATCCGCCAACATCATTCCATTCGCCATACTTGATTTCCTTGCCCGTCCCGAGCGTCCAGCTTGGAAGTTTCCCTTCAATTTTTGTTACAGAATTACCACCACCATTGCCACCGTTATCGGGATCAGTAGATTCATCACACCCTAAATAAAAAAATGCAACTGCCAAAATTAGAACGAATAACTTTTTCATAGTTGATCTCCTTAAATATTTTTTGCAACCGATGAACACAATTATAACTCATCGAATTGCTGTTGCAAAATTATGTATTTCCCTTAACAATTGCTAAAGAGAAAATGTTCTGAGAGACAGTTATAAAGTTTAGACATTAAGATTTTTTGGTAATGAAAAATTTCATTGAATATTTTGAATTGACAATCTCATAAGCAAAATCCATGTGATATTTGTGCAGGAAAGTTAATTGACATCTTCACTCCAAAAATTTTATGTTCGAATAAAAATCTTCATCACAAAATGGTAGAAGAAATCGGAAAAGTGAAAGGATAAGAAAATTGTTTTTTCGTGATGAATGAATTCTCAATTCTCCATTTTACCAACCGGTACGGTTGGTCTTCATTCTCCATTGTCAATTCCATTCTTCTTTTTTAACTGCTGAGACGCAGAGCAAAATTCATTTTTAATTTGTAATTTTTAATTCACAATTCACAATTATTGTAAAGCAATACGCTCGTTCGAAATAAAATTCAGATTAATTAATTCGAAACAAAGTTGCCGTACGCTCTTTCTCCCCAAAATTTGTAGTTTAATTCAGAGTGTTGGGATTCCCAAAATAACCCGTGAATTACACCGTTGAGTTCGACCAATACTGTGTGAAATATTTTGTTCTCCGGATTTTCCTTCAAGTAAAAAATAAAACGATTCTCAGTATCGTGATAGATGGAAAATTCATTATCGAATTGGCTGATGATCTCATAGTTGTCAAACATTTTATTCTTCATCATTAAACTGCGATAGTATGTGCCGCCGGTTGGAGAGACGATATTTTTTCCGTCAATTTTTACATTCCTATCATCATACGCGAAGACGAGTAACTTGTGATTTTTATTATTCGATAGCCAACTCGCAATTTTTTCACCGTGGCGAAGTGAATCTGCATATCCGTAGTTGCTGTCGAAAAAAATAATTCGTTCAACATAATCGGGAATTATTTCTTTGCTATTGATAAAGCCGAAAACAAAACTTCCGCCGCCGCTATGGCTGAGTAGCGAAACTGTAACATCATATTCATCGAAAAGATTTTTTAATTCCTCAACGAGTTTGAAAATTTTTTGGTCGGCATCTGATTTTTCTCTTCGCCACATGGGCCAGCTTTGGTATTCCGATTTTAAGTAGCAGACGACGTAATTATTCGCAGTGTCATTTTCTCGAATGAAGCGCATTTGTGCGGCAACGTGCTGAATATCGAAATGCCAATCATCTCCCTCATTTAATTTTTTTCCTTTTGTCCATTCAATCGAATTTCCGTTTGGTAAAAGATACAAAATCAGTTTTAAGTTTTTACTTTTCTGTTTTGAAAGATGAAGAGGAATATTCAATTCAACTTCGACACCATCGTTATTATAAAAATTAATTTCCGTTTCATTGAATTCATGATTGCTCTTTCCCAACTCAAATATTTTTTTATCGATTATAACTTGCGCGGAAATCAGCGGCGAAAGTAAAAGAATTAAAAAATAATAACGAAACGCGAATTTGAAAATTAACATATTACGATTTCAATTTTTATCATCGACGAACATAACCATAGCGGCGGCAAGCAGAAATGACGCGCCTCCGAGCAGTAGTGCGTAGATTGCTTCTCCCCCAAAATAATTTTTTACAAAAAATCCTAAAATTGCAGCAGCCGTTATCTGTGGAATTACAATGAAGAAATTAAAAATGCCCATGTACACTCCCATTTTTTCTGCGGGAAGCGAACCTGCCAAAATTGCATACGGCATAGAAAGTATGCTCGCCCAGGCGAGACCGATTCCCAATTCAGAAACCAAAAGTAAATTCGGATCTTTAATAAAATAGAATGAAGCCAAACCGAGACTGCCGAAGAACAAACTAATTGCGTGAACAGTTTTTCGATTTGTTTTTTTCGCGATGATAGGAAGTAAAAAAGCAGTGATTGCCGCAAATCCATTATAAACAGAGAAGAGAACTCCAACCCAATCTGCGCCTTCATTATAAAGTGAAGACTGCGGATCGCTCGCTCTGTAAATGTGGTGAGTTACTGCGGAAGTTGTATAAATCCACATTGCAAAAAGCGCAAACCATGAAAAGAATTGAACGAATGCAAGTTGTACCATCGTCTTCGGCATTTTTAAGAACGAATGAAAAATATCTTGCACGCCGAAGAGAAATCCTTTTTTTTCATTTTTATGTTTTAAAAATTCATCCATGTTTGGCGGCGGATATTCTTTTGTTCTAATTACTGTCCAGAGTACTGCGGAAAAAAATGCAATCGCACCGATGTAAAATGAATATGTAACAGAATCGGGAATTTCCCCTTCGGGTGCAACATTGCTGATGCCGAACCAATTTGTAAAAATATATGGAAGCGATGATGCAATAACAGCACCGATACCGATGAAAAAACTTTGAACTGCAAATCCTGTTGTTCGCTGTTCTGATGGAAGTAAATCGGCAACAAGCGCGCGGAACGGCTCCATCGAAATATTTATTGATGCATCGAGTATCCACAACATTCCGGCAGCGACCCAAAGAGCCGGTGAATTCGGCATTACAATTAATGCTAATGAGGAAAGTATTGCGCCGACAAGAAAATAGGGGCGGCGACGTCCGAGTTTATTCCATGTTCGATCGCTCATGTATCCGATAATCGGTTGCACGAGCAAACCCGTTGTTGGTGCGGCTATCCATAGTATCGGAATGCTATCGATGCTCGCGCCGAGTGTTTCAAAAATTCTGCTTACGTTTGCATTTTGAAGTGCAAAGCCGAATTGAATTCCTAAAAATCCAAAACTCATATTCAATATTTGCCAAAAAGATAAACGAGGTTTTTCCATTTATAATACTTCTTTAGTTTCCTGAAAATTAGTTTGCAAAAGATAGTAATTTGAAACAAAATTAAGTTATGAATTCATCGAATTTATTTGTTAAAATTTTTATCGTTAGCGATGCGTGAATTAAAAACTATTCTTAAAGAAGTTTTGGAAAACTCCGGCAACGCTTTTTTTTATACACCATCGATTTACCAAAACGGAAAGTGTTTTCTTTTTAAAGAAGCGATGCACGAAATCAGTTTAAGTGATGTAGAAAATTTTTTATTACAAATCGATTCAAAGATTGCCGCCGATTCATGCGGCTATGTAATTCTTCCCTACGAACTCGGCTACACTTTCGAAAAATCTTTAAATAAACTAATTGATAAAAATTCGGAAGAGATCATCAACGAAAAAACAAAAGCGTTCTTCTTTGAAAAAAATAATATAAAGGAATTTTCTGCAGGCGAAATAAAAATCTCTCCACAAAATAAATCCCGAGCTAAAATAATTAAGCTGGACGAAGACTACGAATCATATCGAAAAAAAATATTGGAGATAAAAGAACGAATACTTGAAGGAGATACATATCAAGCAAACTTTACGTTGCGCGGCGAGTTTGATTTTCACGGCGATGCAATCGATCTCTTCACAGAGTTGGTTCACAAGCAATCGGCGCAATTCTGTGCTTTTATAAATCTCGGCACAAAAATTTTAATTTCAATTTCCCCTGAACTTTTTTTTGAAGTGAATGGAGAAGAAATTATCACGCGCCCGATGAAAGGAACAATTTCTCGCGGCATCAATTATCACGAAGATGCAGTTCAAAAGTATATTTTACAAAGCTCCGAAAAAGACCGCGCAGAAAATATTATGATTGTCGATCTGCTCAGGAATGATTTAGGAAAGATCTGCGAGTTCAATTCCATTACAGCGAAGAATTTATTTCTAATTGAGAAATTTGAATCTGTTTTTCAAATGGTTTCTGAAGTTAAAGGAATGTTGAAGGAAGGATTTACTTTTTCATCAGTCATAAAAAATATTTTCCCGTGCGGCTCAGTTACAGGCGCACCGAAAATTAGAACGATGGAAATAATTCATGAATTAGAAAATACTCCGCGCGGAATTTATACCGGCGCAATCGGCATTGTTTCAAAAGAGCGATTGATCTTCAACGTTGCTATTCGGACAATCGAACTCGATCTTGAAAAACAGAAAGGAAGTATCGGAATTGGAAGCGGGATTGTTGCAGATAGCAAACCGCGAAGTGAATTCAACGAGTGTAAATTGAAAGGAAATTTTTTTACTTCGAGTTACAAATCTTTTTATATTTTTGAAACGATGTTGGTCGAAGATGGGAAAATATATTTATTCGAAGAGCATTTAAAAAGAATGTGTAACTCCGCTAATTATTTTCTTTTTAATTTTGAAGAGAAAGCAATACGAAATGCAATTGAAATGGAAGTTGCAAAATCGTTTTCCCCGCATCAATACAAGCTGAAAATGATGCTCGATAAATGGGGTAACATTTCATTCCATCCCACCGAACTTGAAAAATTACCGACAGAAATTGTTATTAATATTTCAAGAAAAAGAATTAGCAGTCGAAATAAATTTCAATATTTTAAAACATCGCGACGCGAAGAGTACGATAAAGCAATTGTGAAGAATCAACAATCAAATATTTTTGAAACGATTTTTTTGAACGAACGGAACGAAATTGCGGAAGGTGCATTCACAAATATTTTTATACGTGAAAATGAACATCTCATCACGCCTCCTTTAAATTCAGGATTGCTCGCCGGTGTGTATCGAAATCATCTGCTCAATTCAAAAAAAAATATCGAAGAAAGATTTTTAACTATTAGTGATTTGATTTATGCCGAAGAAATAATTTTAGTAAATTCGGTTCGAAAAGAAATTAAAGTTGACAAATTCTACTTCACTGAAAATGAATACAAAAAATATTAAGTAATGAATTCTGCAAAAGAAAATATTTCAAAAAGAAAAACCGAGCATCTGAAATTTTGCTCTTCGGATGCTGTCGCGTTCAAATCAAAGACAAGCGGTTTTGAGCGTTACGATTTCATGCATAATGCTGCAACGGAAGTTGACATTTCCCGCCTCGAAATTAGTACTCATTTTTTTTCTGCGAAAATCTCTGCGCCCTTTTTAATTTCTTGCATGACAGGAGGAACTGCCGAATCGGATAATATTAATTTGCGTTTCGCTTCTGTTGCCAAAGAGATGAATATTCCGCTTGGAATCGGAAGCCAACGTTACGCGCTAAACTCAAACAAGTATAAAAAAATATTTTCTGAAATTAGGAAGAACGCGGGAGATGTGCCAATACTTAGTAACATTGGTGCGGCGCAAATTTGTAGCGAGAAAAAAATTTTCACGTTTCAAAAAATTGTAGATGATATTGAAGCCGCGGCTTTAGTTGTGCATTTGAATCCGCTTCAGGAATTATTGCAGCAAAACGGTGAACCAAACTTTGTCGGACTGAAAAAAAATCTTTCCCGACTTTCGAAAAAAATTGCAGTTCCGATAATTGTGAAAGAAGTCGGAAGCGGAATTTCACAACGAACAGCTAATGAACTGCTCGAGTGTGGAGTGAAGGGAATCGACGTCGCCGGTGCAGGTGGCACAAGTTGGGCTGGAGTTGAACTGCTTCGAAACAATTCGAGCGATTTTACTTTTTGGGATTGGGGTTTGCCTGCTTCATATTGCATTCGTACAATAAAAAAAATGAAAAATGATTTTAATTTTTTACTTATCGGCTCCGGCGGAATTACAAACGGAGTTGAAATGACGAAAGCAATTGCACTTGGTGCTGATATTGCCGCATCGGCGAGAACTACCCTACATTTTCTTTTAAATGGCGGCGAAGAAAATGTTGTCCAAAAATTAAATGCTTGGTTCGATGTGCTGAAAAAAATTATGTTTCTTACCGGATCTAAAAATTTAAAATCTTTACAAAAAGAAAAAATATTTCCACGAGAGGAATTGATTTGAACACGAAAGAATTTGAAAAACTATACGAAGCGGAAAGAAAAAAAATTGATACTCTTCTTTTAAAAACAGTAAAGAAGAGAAAACCAGCTTCTCTTTATGAGCCCGCAGAATATATTGTTGCCGGTTCGGGAAAACGAATTCGACCCTTGTTAGTTTTGCTTTCGTGTAGCGCACTCAGCAATAAATTTGATCTCGCTTATAATGCCGCAGTCAGCGTCGAACTTCTTCACAACTTTACTCTCGTTCATGATGACATAATGGACAATGCGGAGAAACGAAGAGGAAGACTGACGCTCCACAAAAAGCATGACATAAACACTGCAATACTTGTCGGCGATAGTCTTCTCTCAATTGCGTATGAATTTTTGTTGAAAGATGTGAATGAAAAAAATTATGAAATTGTTTCTGTGTTCACGCAAGCGCTGATTGATGTGTGCGAAGGGCAAAGTCTCGATAAAGATTTTGAGATTAGAAAAAATGTAAGTCTTGAAGATTATTTAAAAATGATTTCGCTAAAGACAGCCGCGCTTGCGAAGATGTGTTGTACAATCGGCGCGATACTCGGCGGCGGAAATGCGAAGGAGGTTACCGCACTTTCTGCGTACGGGCAGAATATCGGAATCGCATTTCAAATTCAAGATGATCTTTTGGATATCACCGGCAAAGAAGAAAAATTCGGAAAAAGCATTGGCGGTGATTTGATTGAAGGGAAGAAAACTTTTCTCTTCCTTAAAGCTTTAGAAAAAGCAAAGGGAAGCGACAAGAAACTTTTACAAAAAATTATCTCAAATAAAGGAATTTCCTCAAGCGAAATTCAACTCTACAAAAATCTTTATGATAAATTAGGAGTGATTAACGATGCCGCAAACGAGGTTGAGCGTTACACTCGTAAAGCATTGAACCCTTTGAAAATTCTCCCCGAAAAATATTTTAAAATATTTTCATGGCTTGCAGAAGCTTTATTAAAAAGAACTACTTAAAAATTATGATTGAAAAAAAAGTAAAGATCGTCAACCAAGCGGGATTGCACACCCGCCCCGCCGCAACTCTCGTAAAGATTGCCGCAAAATTCAAATCGGAATTTTTTATTTCCAGAAATGGTCTTCGAATTAACGGCAAAAGTATTATTGGCGTTATGACTCTCGCCGCCGAATTTGGTTCTGAACTCAACCTTGAATTTAATGGGCAAGATGAAGAATTAATGGCTGATGCAATTATTTCTTTAATCGAACGGGGCTTCGACGAATTATGAAAGGACTAAAAAAAGTAATTGACTCTTCGGAGCTAGTACTACATGGAGTAGCTGCCGCTCCCGGTTTGGTGAAAGGCACTGCATATCTTTATAATAAAGAAGTTATTAAAATTTCTGATGATCAAATCGATGATGTTGATTCCGCAATCGCTTCGTTGTATGAAGCAGTTGAAAGATCGAAGAAAGAATTGAACAAAATTTTTTCTATTGCGCGCGAGAAGATGGGAGAAAAACGTGCAGAAATTTTTGAAGCACAATTAATGATTCTCGATGACCCAATTCTTCTTTCGAATATTGAATACAGAATTAAAGATGAAAAAAAACTTCCCGAGTTTCTTGTTTATGATGAAATTACGAAGTATCAAGATTTAATGATACTCGCGCATGATCCTTATATGAAAGAACGCGCACTTGACATCGAGGATATAAAAAATCGAATCATAAGAAACTTGCAGAAAAAAAGATGGGCATCAAAATTTACGAACGATGTTATTGTTGTTTCGGGCAACCTTACCCCTGCCGATACAATACTATTCACAAAGAATGATGTGCTTGGCTATGTTACCGATCATGGCGGATTAACTTCTCACGCCGCAATTGTTGCTCGCTCATTAAATCTTCCGGCTGTACTCGGCACGCACAATGCTACAATGAAAATTAAAGAAGGTGACTTCATTGTTATCGATGGTTTTCACGGTTTGGTTTTTGTTAATCCGAAGGAGAGTGAACTAAAATATTTTGATGAAAAAATCGCTCACTTAAAAGAGATTAACGAACAGCAAAAAGAACTCATCACAATGCCTTCGGAAACGAAAGATGGACGATTGATAAATCTTCGCGCGAACGTTGATGTTACGGGAGAAATTGAGATGGTGATTTCAAACGGTGCGGCGGGCATCGGTCTCTATCGCTCCGAACAAATTATTGAAGAGATTGGAAGTTTTCCCGATGAAGAAGAACAAACTAAAATTTATAAAAAACTTGCAGAAAGAATTTACCCGGATTCAGTTACCATTCGCGCATTTGATATAGGTGGCGATAAAGTTAAACCGTTGCACATTGAAGAGTCAAATCCCTTTCTCGGATTACGCGGTATCAGATTTCTACTTGAGAATGAAAATATTTTCAGAGCGCAAACCCGCGCCGTACTTAAAGCAAGCAGAAGCAAAAATGTTCAATACATGATTCCGATGATTTCAACTGTGGAAGAAGTTGTACGCTTCAAAAAAATTATTTCCGAATGCAGGCACGAGCTTCATCAACAACACATCCCGTTTGATGAGCAAATGAAAGTCGGCATAATGGTAGAAGTTCCGAGTGCTGCAGTAATGGCGGCTGAACTGAGCCGGTTAGTAGATTTTTTCAGTATAGGCACAAACGATTTGATACAATATTTAATCGCCGTTGATCGCGGCAATGATCTTGTTTCTCCTTTGTATCAAGAATTTAATCCTTCCGTAATTCGAACGATAAGTTTTATAATAAAGGAAGCCGAGAAATCTGGAATTGAAGTCAGCATTTGCGGAGAGATGGCGGCAGATACTTTAGCCGTGCCGATTTTAATTGGGCTTGGAATGAAAACTCTTTCAATCTCCCCTTCTGCTCTATTATATATCAAGCGAGTTGTGAGAGAAATTTCTTTCGAGGGCGCAAAAAATCTTGCCGAAGATTGTTTGCAACTAACTTCTCAAACTGAAGTTCTTCACAAAGTGGAACACTTCTTTAAAACTCAAAACATACAAAGAACAAGGAATATACTTTAATTATGACATTAGAAAGTTTAGTAAAAAAATATGATCCGGAGAATCAATTTCAAGTTCTGAAAAATTCTTTTCAGCAGATTGAATATGCGTGGAATAATAAATTTGATCTTTCACGAATTGAAACAAGTAAGATTGAAAATATTGTTATCACAGGTTTGGGAGGTTCGGCGATTGCCGGCGATCTGTTACGAAATTTTTTGAATAACGAATTAACGATTCCCTTGCAAGTTAATCGCGGTTATTCTCTGCCGAAATTTGTGAATGAAAATTCTTTGGTGATAACATCTTCTTATTCAGGAAACACGGAGGAAACGATTTCCGCCTTTAATGATGCGGTGAATAAGAAGGCGCAAATAATTGCAGTAACGACAGGAGGAGAAATTGAAAAACTCGCAGCAAAAAATAATGTTCATGTTATTCAGTTGAAGAGTGGTTTACAACCGCGCTACGCACTCGGCTTAAGTTTTTTTTCTCTACTGAAAATTTTTCATTCGATTCGCTTAATCGATTCGCACGATGAATTCACAAATAAAACTATTTCCGATTGGAAAAAATTAGGGGAAGAATTTTCGAACGAAAAAAATATAGCCGTTGATATTGCATCTCAACTCATCGGTGCGCTGCCAATAATTTATGCAGACGGAAATTTAAACGACAGCATCGCAAGCCGCTTCAAAGCGCAGTTGAATGAGAATTCTAAACTTCACGCATTTGTAAATTTTTTTCCTGAACTTAATCACAACGAAATTATCGGCTGGGAAACTGCGGACAAAAGCGGAATACGATTCGTTGTTATTTTTATTGAGGATTCTGATTCACATCCTCAAGTTCAGAAAAGATTTAAACTCACGGAAGAGTTGATAATAAAAGCCGGAATGCATGTTGTTAAAATTCGTTCAGATCACAAATCTTTTAAAGAAAGATTACTGCATCTTGTCTTTCTCGTTGATTGGATTTCCTATTACGCCGCAATTCTGCGAAGAAAAGATCCATCCGAAATTGATTTTATTCATCTCTTGAAAAAGAAATTAGTCGATTAATCTGCATTGAAAAGAATAATTTTTTTCATTTTACTTTTGATTTTTCAAAACGCAACGCTTTCTCAATTTTATTTTTTTGGGAGAAATAAAGTTCAGTATTCTAAGTTTGATTGGAAACTTTTACAGACTGCTCACTTCGATATTTATTATTACGGCGAGCTTGATGAGATAACATCAATTGGTGCTCACTATGCCGAAGAAGCGTATTCCGAATATCAAAGAAATTTTGTTCACATCATCACGAAGCGAATACCGTTAATCTTTTATAACACTCACAACCATTTTCAGCAGACGAACACAACGCCGGGCTTTATTCCCGATGGTGTCGGAGGATTTTTCGAATTTATAAAAGGGCGCGTCGTTATTCCTTTCAGCGGCTCGCTCGAACAATTTCGTCATGTTATCCGACATGAACTTGTTCACGTTTTTATGACAACAAAAATTTTCCGCGTCCTTGCCGATCATCGTCAAACTTCCGATCGATTGCCGCCGCTTTGGTTTGTCGAAGGGCTTGCAGAACATCTCTCAACAACTTGGGATTCTCAAGCGGAGATGTTGCTTCGTGATGCCGTCATCAACAATTACTTTGTCGGCATCGAAGATATTTATTCTATCAGCGGAAGTTTCTTGATGTATAAAGAGGGGCAGGCGTTTCTCGATTATGTCGCCGAACTATACGGACCGGAAAAAGTTTTTATCATCATGAACAATTTTTGGCTCACGGAAGATTTCAACAAGATACTGGAGTACGCATTAGATAAGCCGCTCGAGCAGATTGATAAAGAATGGAAATTTTATTTAAAGAAAAAATATTTTCCTTTACTCTCGGAATATACTTCCATCAGCGATGCAAGTTTGCTCGCAACTCAAAATGGTTTTTGTTTCTCTCCCGTAAAATATGAGAATGGTTCGGGGAACTATATTTATTTTCTCGGCAATGTCGATGGATATTCTTCTTTTTACCGCGCAAAGTTTGATGATGAAGAAAAAAAATATGATTCGCCGGAATTGCTCGTGCGCGGCGAGAAACGAGAAGAGTTTGAATCGTTTCATCTTTTCCAAAACTCTCTGGACGTTTCATCAAACGGACTAGCAGTGTTCGTAACTAAACGCGGCGAAACTGATGCAATACATTTTTATGATGTCAATGAGGAGAAAATTATAAAAAGTTTTCAGAAGGAATATCTCATTTCAATTTCTTCGCCGAAGTTTTCATCTTCAGGAAAGAAAATTGTTTTTAAAGCGATTGATCAAAAAGGATTTAGCGATTTGTTCACGCTTGATATTGAATCCGATGATGAAGTGCGCTTGACGAATGATTATCATGACGACACTGATCCAGCATTCGGAAAAGATGATGACGATGTAATATTTGTTTCAAATAGATTTTACAGCGCGGAAAAAAAATATTACGATCTTTTTTCAATCAACATCAAAGATTATCGGATAAATAAAATCTTGAGCATGAATGCAACTTTGGCGGCTCCGGTCTATAATCATACTGACAACAAAATATATTTTACATCCGATTACTCAGGCGTTCACAATATTTATAAATATAATCCGTCGAATGACGATGAAGTTGTTCGCGTATCGAATTTTTATACAAGTGTTTTCAATCCCCGTTTTTCTAATGGAAAAATTATTTTTTCGGGATTTGATTCTTTCTCTTTCAAAATTTATGAATACAAAATTGATTCAACTGCAGAAAAGAAAATTAGTTTGCCTTCGCACGAAACTTTTTCAATGTTCGAATGGAACGCGCCAAAAATTTCACTCGCAAGCAATCCTGGAAAAATCAATTATGAAAAAGAGTACACACTCGATTACGCGCAGAGTCAAATTACAACCGATCCTGTTTTCGGAACGCGCGGCGGAGCTGTATTTACTTTAAGCGATCTTTTCGGTGACGATAATTATTTCTTCCTAATTTATAACACTGCCGAAGTTCAAAGTGATTTTCTAAAAAGTTTTAATGTCGCTCTCACCCGCGTATCTCTTAGCGAACGTTCGAATTACGGCTACGGAATTTTTCATTTCAGCGGCAGAAGATATGACATCCGCGAATCGGAAGAATTTTTCTTCGAAAGAAGTTTCGGCGGAAATTTTATTCTCAACTTTCCTCTTTCAAAATTTTCGAGAATTGAAGCCGGACTTTCAATAGCAAATTCGGATAAACAAATTATCAGCGGAGTTCTCGAACGAAAAGCGTTATTGTGGACGAACAATCTTTCTTACGTTTCCGATAATACTATTTGGGTTCCCACCGGTCCGATTGACGGAATGCGTTATCGTGTGTTGCTCGCGTTCACAAGCGACGTGAAATTTAGCAACGTGAATTATTTTACTTTTATATCTGATTACAGGCATTACTTTAGAACTTCCTTGCGTTCCGCAGTTGCGTTACGACTTGCAATGTTTTACAATCAAGGAAAAGAAGCACGCCGATATTTCATGGGCGGGAGTTGGGATTTACGCGGCTGGCCCCGGTGGTCTATTCGTGGCGAGAAGATGTGGTTATCATCTCTCGAATATCGTTTCCCATTAATCGATCAATTTCAAGTTAGGTTTCCATTCACTTCAATGAGCATCTACGGCATTCGCGGCGCATTATTCTTCGACGCGGGAAATGCATGGGATTCAAAAAATCTTTTTACCTACGGTTCCGTTGGTGCGGGAATTAGAATTAATCTTTTCAACCTGTTAGTTCTTCGTTATGATATTGGAAAGAAAATTGAAGACAACTTCGCCGACTTTCAACCGGGATTATTTTATCAATTCTTTTTTGGGTGGGATTTTTGAAAAAAATAATTTTTACAACGGTTCTCCTTCTTTCGGGTTGTGCTGTTTCGATAATAAAATTTAGCGTCAAACCTGAATCAGAGTTGATTCAATCTTTCGGTAGAGTTTCTTCTAAAAATTTTTTTGTTGATGATACGCTCATTTTGCCGTTGAGACATAAGTGGAAATTTGAAACACACGGAAGTTTTGCCTTCAGTTCATTTCTTGCTTATGGAAATAATATTATCACTTCAGACTTAAGCGGCAGAATTTATACTTTCGATTTAGAAACAGGCAAACGAAGCGGTTTTCTAAAAATGAACGGTACAATTTCGGTTGCGCCGATTATCAATCGGCACTACATGATATTTCCGGTTACACTTCTGCCAGAAGCGAAAACTTCTCTGATATTTTATGATTTCATAACCGGGAAGGAAATTCAGAGCATCGAATTTGAAGGCATTGTACTTACTGAAATTGTTCGCAATGAAAATTATTTTATTCTCGCAACAGAAAATGGCTTCGTAAAAAAAATTAACTATATGGGCGAAGTGCTTTTCAATACTGATTTAGAGGGCTATACTCATTCCTCCGGTGCGATGAACGATAAATATTATTTCATCGGAAATGATAAAGGAGAGTTTGTAATAATTGTACTTGCTACCGGTAAAATTATTTCCAGAAAAAAAATAAGTGAATCGTCCTTGAAACATGTTTCTATTTTAGATGAAAAAGTGTTTATCTCTGCCGAAGATGGCTTTGTTTATATTTTTAATTTGCAAAAAAATGATTTTGAAGAAGCGATATTTTTTGGAGAAAAAATTGTAATGCATCCTGCTGTTCACGACAAAATAATTTATGGCGGTAGTACCGGCGGAGAATTTTCTGCTTATGATTTTTACTCGAGGGAAATTATTTGGAAGAGTAAAATTGATAATTCTTTTGCGGCTACACCGTTGATTGTCGGTGAAAAAATAGTACTTCCTTCTTTAAATAAAAAAATCTACTTTGTGAATAAGTTTAACGGAGAAATTATTGATTCCCTGCAATATGACGGAAGAGTCAAAACTACTCCAATATTTTATAACAATTTTTTAATCGTTGGTTCTGATAACGGAATAATTAATGTGTATGAAGCAAAATAATTTTCTCCGTTCGCTTTTCGCTGTAACTGTATTTTTCGCTTCAGAAACCGTTGCGATAAATTTGTTTCATTCAGAAACTGAGAACGGGAAAGATACTTTGCTCATCGTTACCGAACCGGCAGATGCAAAAATAATTTACGAAGATTCTCTTATCGGTTACACGCCTTTGCGATTGATAAAAATAGTTTCTCCACTTCAAGTTCAAAAAAATGGTTTTGAAAATGAAACTATTGAGCCGGTTGTATCGCAATCTTTCATAAATATTCAGTTAAAGAAAAATGAATTCGAGAATCAAACGAATTTTTTTAAAACTAATTACTTCAATTTACTTCTCGGAAGCGCGGCAATATTGGGCGGAGTAGCCGCCTATCTTAAATTGAAAGCGGATGACAAATTCGATATCTATCAATCTGGCGGTGGTTCAAAATTTCTTGATGAAACAAGAATGTATGATCTTTACAGCGGAATTTCTTTCGGACTTCTGCAAATTAATTTCGGAATTTTAGTTTATAACTTATTAACTGACTGAGCATTTATGGAATTAGCAAACTTAAAAGTATTAATTGTTGATGACAACGAGATAAACAGAAAATTGTTGTCGATGTATTTGAATAAATTAAACATCAAAGCCGATCACGCGGAGAATGGAAATGACGCGATAAAATCTTGCACAGAAAATTTTTATGATCTTGTTTTCATGGATGTTTATATGCCGGGGAAAGACGGAATTGAAGCAACGAAGGAAATAAGATTGATGCTCGGCGCAAGCGCACCGACGATTATTGCTATCACTGCTAATGCTTTCTCAAGTGATAGAGAAGCGTGTATTGATGCGGGTATGAAAGATTTTCTTGTTAAACCCATTACTAAAGATGGTTTGAACGGAATACTGGAAAAATATTTTTCAAATCATTAACGCCGGTGTGAATCGTTGATTGCGTTTCCCAAATTTCTATCGGGAATTGTTCCTCATGAAACTTAAAAATCTTTCACAATAAATTTTAACAATAAAAAAAAAGCTGAGCCGAAGAAAATGGAAATAATAAAACGATCCGATGAAGAGTGGCGAAAACTTCTATCCGAGGAAGAATTTAATATTACGAGAAATAAAGGAACGGAACGACCATTCACCGGCATGTATAATAAATTTTATAAAGATGGAATTTGCATTTGTGTCGCTTGCGGTAATGAACTTTTCTCCTCCGAAACAAAATATGATTCCGGTTCCGGCTGGCCAAGTTTTTGGAAGCCGATAACAAAAGAAAATGTCGATGAAGAGATTGACAAATCCTTCGGAAGGACGCGCATTGAAATTCAATGTGCGAGATGCAATGCACATCTGGGGCATCTTTTTGATGACGGACCAAAACCCACCGGTTTGCGTTACTGCATTAATTCTGCTTCTCTGAAATTTGTTGAGAAATAATTCCAAATATTTTTCGTGTAGTTTTTTTTAATATCGTTTGCAACATCTGAATTGCTCAACTATTTTTTAAGCAATGATTGAAATATTTTTGCAAATAAAATGAACTCAAAAAGCAGGATGAAAACTGCAATGGAACTTTCGATTCCCGATCGCGTTCCTTTGATGTGTCAACTTTCGCTCGGACATTATTTCCTCAACACGAATCTCGATCCTTTCGATATCTGGTTCACCTCTGAAGGATTTGCCGAAGCGTTGGTACAACTTCAGCAAAAATATTCCTTCGACGGAATTTTAGTCAACTTACCCGGAAGAGAAAAAAATCTTCGCAGTCAAATCAAATCCATTAAAATTGTTGATGATGAAAAAGTGATAAATTGGCAGAAGGGCGGCTACACAGTTTTACCGCTAAATGATAATCCGCATTATTATCAAGACGACGGCAGCCGCTATTTCCCTACATTCGATGAGATACAACCCGAAAAACTTTTTTACGTTGAACCGTTCGACACTACCGAAATTAAATATCCATACTATTGGGGATTTGAAAAAGAATTTCCCGATGAGAAAAACTTTTTTCCCGAACATCATCTCGACACAATAAAAATTTTGCAGAAAAAAGTTGGGAAAAATATTTCAATCCATTCCGAAATATTTTCGCCGTGGACGCAGTTTCTTGAATTGCTTAATTATGAAAATGCTTTGATTGCAATTATGGATGACCCCGTTAAAGTAAAAGCATGTTTGGAAAGATTAACCGAAGGTGCAATCGCTCTCGCTTCGCAGCACGCATCAATCAATGTTGATGCAATTTTGATTTCATCTGCTTTTGCAGGCGCGGGACTTATCTCAAGAGAAGATTATGAAAATTTTGTTTTGCCTTACGAGCAACAAGTCATTGCCGAAGTGAAAAAAAATTATAATGTTCCAATCTATACTCACACATGCGGAAGCATTGGCGACAGACTTGACTTAATGTTGCAAACGGGAACGAATGGAATTGATACACTCGATCCGCCGCCGTTGGGAACGGTTGAATTATCGGAAGCAAAAAAAATCCTTGAAGGGCACGCTTTCATCAAAGGTAATATCGATCCGGTGAACACTTTGCTTTATGGCAACAAAGATTTAATAACTAACGATGTTTCGGAAAGAATTGAAATCGGCAAATCCGGCGGAGGATTTATTTTGAGTACAGCATGTTCGGTTGCACCGGCAACACCGCCGGAAAATATTTTATTGTTAAACGAATTGATCGAGCTACATGGAAAATACTGATTCAATCGAAGTTCTTCTCAACAATCTTTCCCAAAAAGTTATTGACGGAAAAAATCTTGATGCTGTTGAAATTACAAAACAACTTCTTGCACAAGGAGTTGAACCGAAATATATTTTGGACAATGGATTGATGCCGGGAATCGAGATTGTCGGAATTCGTTTTCGCGATAATCAAATTTTTGTACCACAAGTATTAATTTCTGCACGCGCAATGAAAAGTTCTCTATCTCTACTTGAACCGCTGCTGTCAAAGGCAGAACTGCATGGAATGGGAACGGTTGTGATTGGCACAGTGAAAGGAGATATTCACGACATCGGTAAAAATATTGTTGCAATGATGTTGCGCTCAAGCGGATTTTCTGTAATCGATCTCGGCATTGACACGCGCGCGGAAAAATTTATTGATACAATAAAACAAGAAAATGCACAGGTACTCGGAATGTCTGCACTACTTACGACAACAATGCCGTACATGAAAACAGTAATTGAAAAATTGAAAGAAGAAAAAATAGATGTGAAAGTAATGGTCGGCGGCGCACCGATTTCCAAAGCATTCGCGGAACAGATTGGCGCCGATGGATATGCACGCAATGCAACAGAGGCAGTTTCGCTTGCGAAAAAATTAATCGGAAAAAATTGAAGTGAATAATTTTTTTTCAATGCTTCAAAAAAGTATTTTAGTTTGCGATGGTGCGATGGGCACGGAACTGCAAAAATTAGGACTGCCGCCCGGCGACTCTCCCGAACTATTGAATTTGACTCATCCCGAAATTGTAAAACAAGTCCATCAAAATTACATCAATGCAGGCGCAGATATAATTACGACCAATACTTTCGGTGCTAATCCCGCGCGTTTAAAACTTCACAACCTCGAAAATAAATTTGAAGAAATTTGTTCGGCGGCTGTGGCAATTGCAAAGGAAAGCGCCAAAGATAAATTTGTATTCGCGTCGATAGGACCATTGGGCGAGATTCTCGAACCGCTCGGCGAACTTCCAATTATTTCAGCAGAAGAATATTTTAATGTGCAAATTTCTGCACTTGTAAAAACAAAAATTGATGGATTCATTGTAGAGACGATGATGGCGCTTGAAGAAATTGAAATCGCCGTGAACTCAATCAAAAAAAATTCATCACTGCCGATAATTGCAACAATGACTTTCGAAAATGGCAAAAGTGGTTTGCGAACGATGTGGGGAATTTCAGTTGATGATGCCGTAAAAAAATTGGAGTCGTTAAACGTTGATGTAATTGGTGCAAACTGTGGCAACGGTTTTGATGACATGATTGCGATTATGAAAGAGATGAGAAACTTGACCGACAAGCCAATCATCGCACAAGCAAACGCCGGAATCCCGCAGTGGATTGACGGTAAATCCGTGTACACTGAAACCGCGGCATCGATTGAAAGCAAAGTAAAAGAATTAATCGACATCGGCGTAAATATTATTGGCGGCTGCTGTGGTACAACTCCCGAACATATTTTTGCAATCCGAAAACTTGTTGATTTAAAGAATTTGAGTAATTGAAAATGAAAATTGATGTTCAAAATTTTGAAGAAGAAGTAATAAAACAAAGTTACACTAAACCTGTGTTAGTTGATTTTTGGGCGGAGTGGTGCGGTCCGTGTAAAATACTTGCGCCCATTCTTGAGAAAATTGCAAGTGAAACTTCAGAGTGGGTTCTTGCCAAAGTGAATACAGAAGAATTACGCGATGTTGCAGCTAAGTACAATATCCGAAGTATTCCGAATGTAAAACTTTTTCATGAAGGAAAAGTGATTGATGAATTTGTCGGCGCGCTTCCTGAATCTCAAATAAGAAGCTGGCTTTCGAAAGCAATTCCGAGCAAAGCAAAAAAATTAGCGGCTGAAATCAAGCAGCATTTTTTTAACGGCGAAATTGAAATCGCTCAAAATAAATTAGATGAACTCTTCATACTTGATTCTGAAAACAAGCAGGCAAAAATATTTTTTGCTTTAATTCATCTTTTCGAAAAACAAAATGAATGCGAAAAAATTCTCGAAGACTTTGAACCTGAATTTGAAGATGTAGAGATATTTTCGGCAATTCAAGAATTGCTCCTCGCTCTTAAAATAGATTCTGAAAATTTACCGGACTCTTCAGCGAAAAAATATTTTGTAAAAGGATTTATGAGATTGAAAGAAAAAAATCTTGACGAAGCACTATCAAATCTCATTCAATCAATTCGAGAAGAGAGATATTATTTCGAAGATCGAGCGAGAAAAATCTGTATTGCAATCTTTAAATATTTAGGAGAAGAAAATCCAATCACAATAAAACATCGCCGGGATTTTGGCAGTGCCCTCTATGTTTAACCATGATATTTCTGATTTTCTAATTATATTTCAAACGTAAAATTAACTTAATAAGTAACTAATGAACTTTTCTCTTTCGAACGTCGCCGGAGCATCAATTATTCGCTCCGAACTGACGAAACTTACTCTTCCTGACTCGGTAGAGTTTAAAGAATTATTATTATCAACCATCGATGCAGGAAATACCAAAATATTAATTGATCTTTCGCTTATTGATTTTATTGATTCGACAATTATCGGACTATTCATTCTCGGTTTAAAAAAACTTTCCGGCGTTGGTGGTGAACTCCGGTTTTTCGGGCTAACAAAAACCGTCGAAGATACTTTTAATCTTACCAAACTTAATATGAGATTTAAAATTTTTAAGACAGAAGAGGAAGCTATTGCTAATCTTTAACTTTCATTCATTGACCGTGTGGAGTAAATAATGTTGCTAACTGAAACCAAAGTTGAGAACTTTTTCATTTTTAAAATCGGAGAAAAACGCGCAACTTTTAATCAAGCTAACGAATTCAAATCAAAAATTTCCGAGAAAATTAGAGACGGACAAATCAAAATTGCATTAGATTTTTCAAGTGTTGAATTTATTGATTCAACATTTCTTGGTTCAATAATTAATATCATCCAGCAACTAACTGCGAATGACGGTGATTTAAGAATATTCGGGATGGCTGAGTCGGTGGCAAATACAATCCGCGTTGTTCTTCCTAATAAAAGATTAAAAATTTATAACAATAAATCCGAATTATTAAACGCAATTGAATTAGAGTGAAATGTCTTATAAAATTTTAGTTGTCGATGACGAAACAGATTTAGAACTTCTTGTTCGGCAACATTTCAGAAGAAAGATTAGAGCGGCTGAGATGGAATTTGTTTTTGCACATAGCGGTAAAGAAGCATTGCAAAAACTCGCCGAGGAAGCTAACATAGATATGGTTCTCTCCGATATCAACATGCCCGAGATGGATGGATTGACTTTACTGCGCGAGATGATTCCAAAATATCCTTTAATAAAACCGGTAATCGTTTCTGCTTACGGAGATATGGACAACGTGCGCACTGCAATGAATAACGGCGCATTCGATTTCGTTACAAAACCGATTGACTTCAATGATCTTGAAGTAACGATCAACAAAACTTTGAACGAAGTCAACCGTCAGCGCGAAGCAGAAAAAACTAAAGAAAAATTTCTGGCATTCAGCAAAGAAATGCAAATCGGTCAAAACATTCAAAGAAGTTTTTTACCGAAAGATCATCCTGTTATTGATGGATGGGATTTTTCATTTAGATATTATCCTGCTAAAGAAGTCGGCGGAGATTACTACGATGCGTTCAAAATTGGAGATTCAGAAAATATTGCGCTTGCCGTCGGTGATGTTTCCGGTAAAGGAATTGGTGCCGCACTTTTCATGACATTATTCAGAAGTCTCATACGCGCATTTATTGATACACAAAGTGGAATGGGTCTCGGGCTTCAACAAGCAATTAAAAAACTGAATTCTTATTTGCTCTCTAACCACGAAGAAGCAAATATGTTTTCAACTTTATTTTTGGGCATCCTCGAAACATCAACCGGAAGATTAACCTATATCAATGGCGGACAAGAACCACCGGCAATTATTAAAGATGGACAAATTGTAAAACGTCTCGAACCAACCGGTCCTGTTGTCGGAATATTTGAAGATGCAGAATTTAGTTTAGAAGAAATAACTATCGAACCGGAAAGTTGGCTTGTTGCATTTACAGACGGCGCTGTTGATGCTTTAAATCCTAATGAAGAATTTTTTAGGGAAGACAAATTATTCCCCGTTATTACACAGAATCACTCTACAACAGAAGAGAAAATTGAAGCCGCAAAGAATGCACTGTTCGATTATATCAGCACTGCGCTTCAATTCGACGATATCACGATGATCATCGCTCAACGTAAATAATTCATTCGTTTGTTTTGAAAGGATATTTTCTTGTTCAAAATTACATGGCGTAAAAAACTTTTTTTCTTTGCAATTGTTATTGCACTGATTCCTATTGCCATTTCCGGAACATTCATCATCGATATATCCAAGAGAGAATTAACAAGCAGTACGAATGAGGAACTGACAAACACTGCCGGCGGTTTGGCAAAAGATATTAACGATCTTTACAAAAATTGGTTTCAGCAATTGTTGTTTGTTAAAGCAGGATTGGAAAATGATGAACTCGATGGAAGTGTGAAAGCAAGTTTTGTTCTCTCTTCTGTCCAGCAGATTGATGAAATAATATCAATGTCGGTTTATTTTGATGTCGGCGAAAAAGAGTGGGTTAATGCAATCTCGTCACAAAAAAGTTCCTTACTTGAAAAAGTGAAGGACAAAAAAAGTGCGCAACAACTTTTTGAATTCAACCAAGCTTATATTCGTCAGCTGATTGACTCAAACAGCGTTGTCGGGAAACCTGAGTTTTCAAATGAATTGAATCAGTGGAAGATTGTGATGGCTTTACCGGTAAAAATTTCAGGTGCGCCCCCCGCATTTTTAGCGGCTAATATCTCCCTCACTTCACTCCACAAAAAAATCTTGGATCACTCATTTAACAAAAAGGGAAATCTTTTTGTGGTTGATGAAACGGGCGAACCTCTATTCTCTATTAACAATATTCAATTAAAAAATAAACCTGTTGTGAATGAAGTTATTAAACTGCTTCAATCTCCTAACCGTTTGCAGAGCGTTACAAATTATAAAAATGAAAGTGGGCAAACAATTGTATCATGTTATGCCTTCCCTTCTAATTTGCGTTGGGCAGTGATTGCGGAGATCGAAGAATCACACGCTTATGAAGCAGTTGATGACATGTTGAACACTTTTTTTCTCTGGATATTGATTGGAGTTGTAATTGCCGCCGTCGGTGTTCTGATTTTTTCTGCAACAATTTCAAAACCTATAATGAAACTCGGAAAAGAAGCTGAAAAAATTTCCAAAGGTGATTTCGATATTAAAGTGGATTATCACGCATCCGATTCAATTGGAGTTCTTGCGCGCACACTTGAGAATACAAGCAAATCATTAAAAGAAAGTTTTGCAAAGATTGAACAACAGAACCGTGAACTTGAAGATTACAGCCGCACTCTCGAAATTAAAGTCGATCAACGTACTGCAGAATTGCGCGATAAAAATCTTGAACTCGAATCCACACTTCAAAAATTAAAAGAAACTCAGAATCAATTAATCTCGCACGAAAAACTTGCGTCACTCGGCGCACTAACTGCGGGCATTGCGCATGAAATAAAAAATCCTCTCAACTTTGTAAATAATTTTTCCAAACTCACAGGAAGTCTCGTTGAAGAATTGATGGATGAAATTAAAAAATATCAACAGGCGATTGATGCAAAAGATTATGAACTGATTGATGAAATTGCGGGAGATTTGATTCTCAACGTTACAAAGATAAATGAACACGGAAAGCGCGCCGACAGCATCGTAAAAGCAATGCTCGAACACTCCCGTGGCGATACCGGCGAATTGCAAAAAGTTTCTCTTAGTGATTTCCTCGATGAGTTTGTGAACCTTGCTTATCATGGCATGAGAAGTCAAGATTCCACATTCAACGTCAAACTTGTGAAGAATTATGCGACTCCTTCACCGCAAATAAAAATAAATCCACAAGCGTTCAGCAGAGTAATTTTGAATATCTGCAACAACGCATTTTATGCAACAACGAAACGGTCAAAAAAAAGGGAAGCAAATTACGAACCGACATTTACCGCAACTTCCAAAGATGTTGGAAATGATGTTGAAATTTCTCTTCGAGATAATGGAACAGGAATCCCGCAATCAGTTGTAAATAAAATTTTCGAACCATTTTTCACGACAAAACCAACAGGCGAAGGCACGGGACTCGGCTTATCTCTGACTTATGATATTGTTACTAAAATGCACAACGGCACACTCATCGTGAACACTGAAGAAAATAGTTTCACCGAATTTTTAATCAAATTACCAAAAAATATTTGACTATGATTTTTTTTGAGATAGTTATTATAAAAGTATGTTAAAGATTTTTTACAAAATAAATTTTTCGTTCCTGTTTATTATTCTTCTCTTTTTCGGAACGCAAACTTCTTTTTCGCAGAAAGAAGATGTGATTGTTATAACCGTAAAAGAAGGACAGTCAATCCGCGATATCGCCCAAGAATATTTGAAAGACCCGAATTTGTGGGAAGAAATTTTAAAAGAAAATAAATTGAATTCCCCCGCAGATGTTGTAGCCGGAATGAAACTCACAATTCCGGTCGGAAAGATTCTGAAAGCTAAAAAGAAATTGGACGAGGCATCAATTGCAATTCAAAGGGCAACTGATGCAGGCGCAAAACTTTTTGCTACGAAGACAATTGCAAACGCCATCACGCTTTACAATCAGTCAATCGATGAAAGAAAAAAAGGTAATTGGGAAAGTTCCTTTAACTTTGCTGTTCAATCTGAACAAATGGCAATTCAGGCTTTGAATGAAGCCAACTCGAATCGCACTACAACTGAAGATGCAAATCTTTCCTACAAAAAAGGAAACGTTGAAAGCAGACCTGCTAATGCAAACTCATGGAATGAGCTTAAACTTTATGACAAATTATTTGAGCAGGATAGAATCAGAACTCTTTCAAATGCTTTTGCAGAAATAACATTTCAAGATATGAGCAAGATTCGGCTGAACGATAATAGTCAAGCAGTCATTCAGAAAACGCGCGTGGATTTATTGAAGAATAAAAAGGAATCGAGCGTTACTCTTGAAAAAGGAGATGCGTATGCTCTGCTTCAAGGAAATCAGAAAAAGAAAAAATTTAATCTCGAAATTCCCGGTGTAAAAACAGATATCAACTCGAAAAATTTTTATGTAAAGAAAGATGAATCTTCATCGAAGATTGCAAACTACGATGGAGAGATAGCTGTTTCTTCAGGAGGAAAAACCGTCGTCGTTAAAGAGAATGAAGGTTCAACGATAGTCAAAGGTGGCAAACCAACCGATCCGAAACCATTGTTGAGTGCGCCGGGTTTGCAACTTCCGTTGAATGAAGCCACTATCTACAACTCCGTGCAATTCGTGTGGAGTAAAAACGATACTGCAAAAGCTTTTCGAATAAATGTTTCCGAAGATCCTTCTTTCAAAAAAATTGTATTGAACAAAGTTATTACAGGCGCGAATGTGTTGAATTCTTCTGATTTGAATTCGGGAAAATATTATTGGCGGGTTGCATCAATTGATAAGCAAGATTTGCCGGGGATTTTTTCGAGTAATTCTTTTTTCACTTTCATCATCGACAAAACCGCGCCGTATCTCGCTATTCTTCAACCCGAAGAAAACCAGATTATAACTGAATCGGAATTTGTTATCGCCGGAAAGAGTGAAAGCGAAGTATTACTTATAATTAATCAACAGGTTGTGAACGTTGGGAAAGATGGCTCATTCTCTCACAAAATTTCTTTAGTTGAAGGAGAGAATACAATTCAATTCAAAGCTGAAGATAAAGCAGGAAACATAAGCGAACTTTCGCGCAAAGTTAAATTTGTAGCAAATGACAAGATTGAAATTAACTTCGACGAAAACATTCCGAAGATGAATGACAAATTCATTAGCAATGGCACAACGCTTGTTCTTTCTGGAAAAACAAAATCAAATGCTTCAATTGTCTTCACGATTGAAGGAGAGAAAAATTCTTTCTCAACTTTCTCAAATGCGCAGGGAATTTTTTCAATCAATCTTCCCGTGAAAAATGAGGAGAGGAGTGTCGAAGTTTTAGTTACAACGAATGCCGGATATAAATTTTCTACACAGATTAAAATTATGTTGTACGATAAATTTCCGAACATTGTTATAACTGAAGAACCGCCCGCGTTCACTAAAAACGAAGCAGTTGTAATCAAAGGTAAATTGCAGAATGCTAAATCCGGTACGCTGAACGAAGTACCATTGCAAATGACCAATAATGAATTTGCTGTCTCTTTAAAATTAAATGAAGGTGCTAATGAAGTTTGGATTTATGCTGTGGATGAATTTAATAATGTTGCAAAAATATTTAGAAAGATTGTTCGCGATACTCAACCTCCTAAATTAATTTCGCAAAAGATTAACATGGGTGGAACGCAAGGGAATGAAACATTTTCTTTAACTATCGCCGCAAGTGATGAATCATCTCTCAAAAATATTTGCCGCGTGAATGTTTTGATCGGTTCGGATATTCGTTCGTTTCAAGTCAAACTGAATGACGTTACAAAAAATTACGAAGGAACTTTTAACGTTCAATTAAAAACCGGTGAAAAAGTTATTTTAAAATCAATTTTATTGGAAGATTATCTCGGCAACTATAAAGATTACCGATTAGAGTAGAAGGAATTTATATGAACAAAAAATTATTTTTAGTGATCTTAATTTTCACTGCAAATTTATTTTCACAACGACAGTTACCTTTTGTAACCTACGGAAATCAGGCGGCAATTGGTGAAGGTGATGATGATTTCAGACAGATCTTTTTTTTCAAAGTTCCTTCCGATGAAAAGAAAAATTTATTTTTGAAAATATTTGATGCGGAATGTGGCGGTGCAAACGACAATAGTTACGGCGCATACGATACAAAAATAAGATATTCATTTTACGGCGGCACAGGCGTATTCACCTCCGAAACAATTCGTTCTTCCAATCCAACCGATGAAGACGTACGAAGAGGAAATTTGATTGCGCAAGTTGAAATTGGCGATGAACCGCAATATGATAACGATTGGTACATCCTCTCCAAGTTCAATATTGATGCGGGTGAAAGCAGTGAAGGATATTCTTACTTTAAGCTTATTGTTGAAGGCATCAGCGGAAACGATGCGAATGTGTTCGAACTATTCCTAAGCACTTCCGAGTATAGAAATTATGCACCGCAAGGATCGGAGATTTTTGCATATAGTCCAACAATTCGTCTCCCTCAAAATATTAAGGAAGCAGAAATCAGATTTCATGTACCAAAAAATGCGGGAAGATTATCTGCTCGAAATTTTGATCTTGAAGGAGGCGCGATAAAATTTGAAACGGCATTCCGCTCCGATATAAAATTGACTTCTTCGGGGAGAGGAATTTGGGCGAACGATTTTGTTGACTTAGAATTTTATGAAACCGGTCGCGACGCCGCTATTATCTTTGGACAGGGCGGTGAAAAACCAAACGACGCTTCATTCTACTTGCTCGATGAAAATGCTAACTCAATTCCGATTCAACTCCCAATTAAAGAAAAAATGTTGAACACCCGACCAAATATCGTGTATGAATTTAGTCCTCTTTCAGATTGCAACTCAATTGTTTTCGATGCAAAAGGTTCTAACGATAAAGATGGAAACGATCTAAGTTACGAATGGTTCTTCGGCGATGGAAGTTCAGCAAAAGGAATTCGCGCTGCTCACAGTTATTCCGAACAAAAAACAAATTCGATTTTACTATTGGTTACAGATAACTCCGGCGCAGTTGCGAACGGTTCTTTCAAAAAATTTGACGCAATCGTTAATCGCTCGCCGATTGCGAATGCAGGAACGGATATCATCTCTTCACCACAGGCAATTATAAAGTTTGATGCTTCTGCTTCAACCGACAGCGACGGAAAAATTGTAAAATACATTTGGGATCTCGGCGACGGAAAAATCAAAGAAGGAAAAATCATCGAACATGCTTATGCAGTTCCGAACAGATACAAAGTTAAATTGCGCGTCGAAGACGATTCATACTCCCCTTGCAATTATGCTCTCGATGAAGTAGCAGTTTGGATTAATCAATCTCCAATTTCCGAAGCTGGAATCGATCAATCAGTTTCCGTCAATCAAAAAGTTTCTTTCGATGGCAACGGAAGTATTGATGTTGATGGTAAAATTGTGAACTACTTTTGGAACTTCGGCGATGGCGCAACAGCAGAAGGAGTTAAAGTTGAAAAAGTTTTTACTTCTGCTGGAAAATACACTGTCTCTCTCAAAGTTACAGATGATGCACAAACAGCGAACAGTTCTCACACTGATTTATTGGTGATTTATGTGAATGACCCCCCTGTTGCGAATGCGGGAAAAGATATTACAATTGCCGTCAATGAAGTTGTTTATCTCGATGCAAGTTTGTCTCGCGATAACGATGGAAAAATTATTTTGTATCAATGGGATTTAGGCGACGGACAAAAAGCCGAAGGAATTAATGTTGCTCATAAATATTCTCAACCCGGGAATTATAAAGTTACGCTTACGGTAAAAGATAATTCAGGAACAAATTCCGATTTGCACACCGATGAAATGGTTGTTACTGTAAATGCGAAACCCGTTGCAGTTGCAGGCAAAGATCAAGTTGTTACACAGAGTGATTTGAAATTCGACGGCACAAATTCGAAGGATGAAGATGGTAGCGTTACTCAATACACTTGGGATTTTGGTGATGGAAATAAAAGCAATGATCCAAATCCTGCTCACTATTACACAGAACCCGGAGTGTACAAAGTCAAACTTCGCGTCAACGACAATACTCAAACGGAAAATAGTTTTGCCGAAGATGAATTCATTGTTGTTGTAAATGAAAAACCAAGTGGTGATGCCGGTCCCGATATTAAAGGTTCGCCCGGTCAACAATTATTATTCGATGCCTCTTTCTCTTTTGACCCGGACGGAAGTATCGAAGAATATTTGTGGGAATTCAGCGACGGGAAAAATTTCAACACAAAAATTGTAACGCGAGATTTTGAACGCCCCGGAATTTATACTGCGCGGTTAACAGTTCGAGATAATACTCAACAAGAATTCGCAATCGATTTTGATGAATGTATTATTACAATTAACAATCAACCCGTGGCACGCGCCGGTGCGGATAAATTAGCCGCCCCCGACGACATGATTACTTTTGATGCTTCCGCTTCTTTCGATCATGATGGAAAAATTGAAAAATATTTATGGCGTTTTTCCGATGATCTTTTTACTTCAAACACTTCTACTACTAAAAGAAGTTTTGATCAACCCGGCATCTACTTCGCTTATCTTACGATTACCGATAACAGCGGCACACAAAATTCTTTAGCAATGGATACAGTGCTGATTCGAATAAATGCGTTGCCGATCTCCCGTGCGGGGAATAATGTTACTACATGCGAATTGTCAATCAGTTTTGACGGCTCACGTTCTGCTGATCCCGACGGTAATCCATTAATCTACAAATGGAATTTTGGCGACGGAAAAGAAGTGATTGGCGGTGCAACTATTGTTCATCAATACGCCAAAGGTGGAACTTATCCTGTAATTCTCACTGTCGATGACGGACTCAATCTAAAAAATTCTTCGCACGTTTCTTCTTTATCTGTAACAATCAACGAACCGCCGAAAGCAGAGTGCGGTGAAGATGAAACCGTTTGCGCCGGAGAAGTTGTTAGCTTTAATGCCGGAAAATCTTTTGACCCCGAAGGTGGTTTGCTAAAATACTCGTGGGATTTTGGAGATGGCACGACTGCCGAAGGAATTAATCCAACAAAAATTTATAAGAACGGCGGCGCATATCAAGTTGTACTCAAAGTTGAAGATGATTCGGGACTCCCTTGCAACCTCGATACTGACTCCAAAGTTCTTGTGGTTACAGAATCCCCTGTTGCTTTTGCCGGAGAAGATGTAAAAGTTTGTGCTAACACAGTCGTCAAATTTGATGGCTCGAAATCTCGTGATTACGACGGTGTTGTCAATAATTATTTTTGGGATTTCGGCGATGGCACCAGCGGCGGAGGCGCTACACCTACTCACGCTTTCGATGCACCTGGAATTTATCGAGTTACACTAACCATTACCGGCGATGTTCGTGGAGATTGCGATAACACTGACAGTGATGAATTAATTGTTACAGTGTACGAAGCGCCTGTTGCAGATTTTTCCGCTCCTGAAATTTTTCCCGTTGATCAACCGGTTAATTTTGATGCTACAAAATCACTCGGAGGCGGCGCGGATATTATTTCGTACTCGTGGGATTTCAATGACGGCACAACCGGTGAAGGAAAAGAAGTTCAACATACTTTCAAAAAATTTGGAAATTATTTTATAAAGTTAAACGTGAAAACTAATTCGCAATCTGACTGCAATGAAACATCAATTCAAAAATTGATTGTGATAAACGATCCGCCGAAAGCAGTTGCAAAAACTCAATTAGTTACAGGCAAAAATGAAGTCATTGTGTTCGATGGTACTTCTTCTTCCGATGCAGATGGTTCAATCATTTCATATAAATGGGATTTCGGCGATGGAAATTTTGGTGAAGGTCCGATTGTTCGATACAAATATTCCAATAGTGGTAATTTTGACGCATCTTTGACCGTGACTGACAATACAACTTTGAACAACAATTCTTCGACAATAAAAATTGGAGTAGTTGTGAATGAAAACCCCGTTCCGGTTATCAATGCGGTTAAATCTGCATGCGTAAATGAAGTTGTAAAGTTTGATGGAACCGCTTCGAAAACGTCCGGAGGTGAAATCAAAAATTATGCTTGGGATTTTGGCGACGGAAGCAAAGGCAGCGGTGCAGTCATCGAACATCCTTTCAGAAATGCCGGAGTGTACAATGTTACTCTTGTTGTAGATGATGGTTTAAATCTTGGCACAAGTTTGAGCGAAACTTCTTTTCAAATAAAAGTTAATACTTTGCCGGTTGTCAAAGCAGGCAAAGATGTAGTGAGTTGTATTCACACAGAAATTACATTCGATGCCGGATTATCGTTCGATCCCGATGGCGATGAATTATTTTTCAAATGGAATTTTGGCGATGGAAATTCTCTCGAAGGTAAAGAAGTAAAATACCAATATTCTAAAACCGGAAATTACGAGGCAGTAGTAACCGCCGATGACCGCTTCAATACTGATTGTTCAATGAATAATGATAAAGTGAATGTGCTAATCAATTCCTCTCCCACAGCAAAAATAAAACCGGTGGAAAAAGTTTTTGTTGGCGGGGCGCATGACGATGTTTTATTCGACGGAACACTTTCTTCAGATCCCGATAATGATCCGTTAATTTATACATGGGATTTTGGAGACGGCGAAACGGCGTTTGGTGCCAAAGTTTTTCATGCTTTCAAACAACCGGGAAAGTACGTTGTTCATCTTACGGTTACGGATGACAAAAACACGCACTGCAGTCTTCACACGACAAGTATCGAGATAATCGCTCAAGCGAGATAATTTTTTTGTGTCATATTTTTCTGTCGAAGTTTTTTGAAAAAAATATCTTTGTCGGAATTTTATGACACAAAATATTTTTTGCCGCCGCTTCTTAAATAACATTCTTATAAAAAATTAGAAATCTCCACAAATAATTTCTGGCACGATTGTTTATACATTAATCTCAAAAATTAATTTTCAACAAGGAGAAAAAATGTATAACGTAGAAATAAAAAATAACGGCGAACATTCTGTTCAAGAAAATCAACAAGAAACTTACAAAAAGTATGTTACGCCGATAACCGACATCTTTGAACATCCCGAAAATTTTACGATTGCGTTGCAAGTACCGGGGATCGAAAAAGAAAATCTCAAAATCAAAATTGAAAACAACACTTTGACAATCAAAGGTGAAACACAACCAATTGCAGACGATGCAAAAGCAATTATGCGCGAGAGTTGTGCAACAAATTATTTCAGAAAATTCTCTCTTTCGAATACTGTTGATGTTGAGAATATCAAAGCCGAATTGAAAAATGGAATTCTCACACTGACGCTGCCGAAAAGAGAAGAAGCAAAACCAAGAACAATAAACATTAATTAAAAGGAGGATATCATGCCTTTAATTAAATGGAACCCCGAAAGGGACCTGATGAGACTCGATAGAGAGTTCTCTCGCTTATTTGATTTCTTTACGAATCGTTTCGATACCCGTGATGATCGCGAATATGAAAATGCTGTTTGGTATCCCTTCACCGATATTGTGGAAGATGATAATCAATACACATTAAAACTTGAACTTCCCGGCATCAAAAAAGGTGATGTAAAAATATCTTATAACAACGGTGCATTAACCGTTAGCGGCGAAAGAAAAGAAGAGAAAGAAGAAACGAATAAAAAATATCATCGCATCGAACGTGCATATGGTAACTACTATCGTTCTTTCACTCTTCCTTCAAAAATTAAAGAAGATAAAATTTCTGCCGAATTTAGCGACGGAATTTTGACAATCGAAGTTCCGAAAGCTGAAGAAGCTAAACCGCGCGAGATCGAAATTAACGTGAAGTAAATCTTATAGGTTAGTAGCAAGACCATGCCCGCTTGTTGGAAATCAAAATGAAATCAAAACTTGCGGGCAGTTATTTTTTTTATAATTTATAGTAACTATTTCAAAAAAATATTTGAGAGAAAAATGAAAGAAGAAATTAAGATTGAAGGAATGTCGTGCATGCATTGCGTTGGCGCGGTTGAAAAAGAATTGAAAAAAATTTCCGGTTTGATTGTTGAAAAAGTTGAGATTGGCAAAGCCGTAGTTCGAAATGATTCCGGTGAATTGAACCATGAAGAAATTTTTTCTGCGATAAAAGAAGCCGGGTACAATCCCGTTTCATAATGCGATGGCGGAATTAAAATCTTTCAATATCCCGATCGAAGGGATGACTTGTGCGAGTTGTGTTGCACGGGTCGAGAAAGCGATAAACAAAATCGATGGCGTAAAAAATGTTTCGGTAAATCTTGCAACCGAGCGCGCCTCATTTGAAGTTGTTAACACTTCCGAAAAATTAGAACAGATTGAAAAAGCCGTTGACGAAGCCGGCTACAAATTGCTTTTGCAGAGTGAAACTGAAACGGAAGAAAACCATGATCATCAATCTGCGCATTATCATAACTTGAGAAAAGATTTTTGGTTTTCCGCGGCGTTATCTTTTCCGGTTGCACTTGTCAGTATGATTTTAATGGGAGATTGGGCGCATTCAATCGATCATTCAATTATAGCATTTGTTTTCATATTACTTTTCATCTTCACAACTATTGTTGTTGTGCTTCCGGGGAGACAATTTTTCATCATCAGTTATAAACTGATTAAAAAATTTCAATTCGATATGAATACGCTCGTCGCAGTAGGAACCGGTTGCGCTTATTTATATAGTTCGGTTGCACTATTCTTTCCTTCGGTTTTAAATATTTCCAATTTGATGGAACATATTTATTTTGATACGACGGTAGTCATTATTACACTGATTTTATTGGGGAGAATGCTTGAAGCGAAAGCAAAATCTTCTTCCGCAAGCGCAATCAAAAAACTGATGGGGCTTACACCAAAATTTGCAACAGTCAAATTAGCCGACGGAAAATTTATCGAAAAGAAAATTGAATCGATTCAAATTGGTGAAATAATTCTCGTTAAGCCGGGAGAAAAAATTCCCGTTGACGGAAAAATTATCTCAGGAAATTCTACGATTGATGAGTCCATGCTAACCGGCGAAAGTTTGCCTGTTGAAAAACAAATTGAAGATAAAGTTTTTGCGGGAACGGTAAATCTTGACGGAAGTATTGAATTTGAAACTTCCGCAATCGGTAATAAAACGATGCTCTCACAGATAATTAAAATTGTGGAGCAGGCACAAGCATCAAAAGCTCCCGTGCAAAAATTAGTTGATAAAATTGCAGCGATATTTGTTCCCGCAGTAATTGTAATTGCTATTCTAACATTCGCAGTTTGGTATTTTATTTTTGATGCGAATGCAGAAGTTGCTTTAATGAATTTTATTGCCGTTTTAATAATCGCTTGTCCATGCGCGCTTGGTTTGGCAACACCGACTGCAATAATGGTGAGTTCCGGTTTGGGTGCGGCAAACGGTATTCTCGTAAAAAATGTTGATGCATTGGAAACGGGAAATAAAGTGAACACGATTGTATTCGATAAAACAGGTACACTAACTGTCGGCAAACCGATGATAGTTGATCACTTCATCGATAAAAACTTTTCCGAAAGAGAAATTTTCAATCTCGCGTTTTCGCTCGAACAGAGATCATCACATCCTCTTGCGAAAGCCATTGTTCAATTTGTAGAGAAGAAGAATGCGCAATTACTTGACGTTGAAAACTTTTTTTCAAATCCCGGTTTGGGAATTGAAGCAACTATCGAGAGCAAAAAAATATTAATGGGCAGCAGAAAATTTTTGGAAAGCCGCAAAATCGGTATTGATGCAAAACATTATGAAGGAAAATTTGGTGTCTCAATTATCGGGCTTGCAGTTGAGGCTAGATTAGCCGCACTTTTTTTTGCATCTGATAAACCGGAAGCGGATGCAAAAAATTCAATTCGCAATCTTAAACGAAACGGAAGAGAAATAATTCTTTTAAGCGGCGATAATTTTAATACGGCAAAAAGCATTGCCGATGAGTTAGGAATTGAAGAAGTAATTGCAGAAGTAATGCCGCAAGAGAAATCAAATAAAATTTCCGAATTACAATCGAAGGGAAAAATAGTTGCGATGGTCGGCGATGGTATAAACGATTCACCCGCATTAACACAAGCCGATCTTGGTATCGCAATCGGTAGCGGAACCGATATTGCAATTGAATCGGCAGATATAGTTTTAATGAAAAAAGATTTAGGACTGATCAAAAAAGTTTTATCTCTTTCACACAAAACAATCTTGAAAATAAAACAAAATCTTTTTTGGGCTTTTATTTATAATGTAATCGGAATACCGATTGCAGCCGCCGGAATGTTAAATCCGATTTTTGCGGCAGCTGCAATGGCATTCAGTTCCGTCAGTGTGGTTACAAATTCTTTGCTCTTGAAAAAAGCAAAACTAAATTGAGCGACTTAAACGTAGATCGCATCTTCAATAAATTTTAACTCAACGAGTGATTTTTTCATTCGTTCAAAAGTTTCCTCGATATCCTCATCTAAACCAACAGACATGCGCACAAATCCATCGCTTAAACCCATGCTGATTTTTTCTTCTTCGGGTATTTCGGATGAAGTGCTTTTCCCCGGTGCGATGAAAAGCGTTTTATAAAAACCAAGACTAACAGCGAGATAACCCACTTTATTTTCTTGAAAACTTTCGAGCAGTTCAACTGCGCGATGCTCATCAATCGCATCGAATGTTATCATTCCGCTGAATCCATAATCGGGATTCATAAGTTGGGTCATCAATTCATGTTGCGGATGCGAGGACAAACCGGGATAAAAAACTTTCATTCCTGCTTCCTCCAATTTTTGAGCGAGATATAAAGCATTCTTTCCATGTTGTTTCATTCTTACATGAAGAGTGTGAAGATTTTTTCTGATACTGCTTGCGCGAAGACTATCGAGAACGGAGCCGAGCAGCATCATCACACCTTCGGTTGCGTTTGTCATTTTGTAAATCAATTCTTTCGAGCCGCAAATACATCCTGCAACTACATCGCTTGCACCGTTGATATACTTGGTTATACTGTGAATCACAATATCTGCGCCCTGTTTTGCCGGGGAAAAAACAAGCGGCGTAAAAGTATTATCGACAACCAATTTCAAATTGTATGAGTGAGCAAGTTTTGATAACTCCGGAATATTTGCAACTTCGAGAAGCGGATTGCTCAGAGTTTCTGTGTAAATATATTTTGTTTTTTTGGTGATTGCCGACTCCACTGCTTCCAAATCAGAAATCTCAACAAACTTTACAGTTACACCGAATCGTGGTAAAAAGTTTTTGAAGAGTGCATAAGTTCCGCCATAAATTTTTCTACTGCTGATTATTTCATCTCCGGCATTGCAGAGTTGCATCGCGACCGCTACAATTGCGCTTATTCCGGATGCAGTAACAATCGCTTCTTCAGTTCCTTCCATCTCGGCAAGAGTTTTGGAAAGGAATTGATTCATCGGCTCGGTTTGACGAGCATAAAGGAAGCATCCTTCCAATTCATGTTCGAAAAGGTCTTTCATCTTTTCCGCGTGAAGAAATGTAAAAGTTGTTGAATCGGTAACGGAAGGATTCACTCCCCCGAATTCTCCGAATACCCAATGATCTTGTATCGCTTGAGCGGGATTAAATTTTTTCATGTTTCTATTCCTATTTTTAGTTTATGAATGATTGATGTTTATTTTAGTATTGAATTTCATTGTCGATAACACAAAACTTGTTCTGATTTTATCGATACCTTTTATTGTAGTTAATTTGTTGAGCATAAAATCTTCATAGTCTTTAATGTTCGCGGCAAGCACTTTGAGCATAAAATCATGATCGCCGGCGATATGATAACACTCCAGGATTTGTGGTAATTTTTTGATTTCGGTAGTGAAGTGTTGAACAGTCGCTTTTCCGTGCTTTGCAAGTGAAACGGCAACAAATGCGAGCGTTCCCATCCCAACTTTGTTGGGATTAAGAATGGCAACATACCTGCTAATGATTCCGTTTTTTTCCAGACGTTTGACACGCTCGAGGCACGCTGGCGGAGATATTCCTATATCCGCCGCAAGTTGCGCATTCGTTATATTTGAATTTGATTGAAGCGATTCGAGTATGTGTAAGTCTATATTGTCGAGATTCATAATTTTCCTATAAATGCTTAATAAAAATAGGTAATTTATTGTTATTACCAAATATAATTTTGTAATAATTGATTTTTACAGAATATAAGTATCTAATTCATTTACACTTCGTCCGGAGCTAATTGAATTTTTGAAAGTAATTTTTTTTGTGAAAAACTTTTGCTTTCATTTCCTATATTTGAAATGAAAAAATTTTAAGGCGCGAAAAAAACTTGAGCATACAAATAGATTATAAGGAATTACAAAATTGATTCGTGTTGTCATAACAGATGATCATGAGTTGATTCGTTTCGGGCTCATAAAACTGATTGAGCAAGAATCTGATATTCAAATTGTCGGTGAATGTAAATCCGGTGCTGAAACTTTAGAGACGATTAAAAAAGTTCAATGCGATGTTTTACTTTTGGATCTGGAGCTACCCGATCGAAACGGAATTGAAATTCTAAAAGATTTGAAAATCACTAAACCTAAGATTCCCGTGTTAATTATGACAATGCACGATGAAGAACGTTTTGCTTTAAGAACTATTAAAGCTGGTGCCTCGGGATATTTGAACAAAGATCAGTCTTCATCAGAACTTATTAAAGCGATAAGAAAAATTGCTGGTGGAGGGAAATATCTTACACCCTCAGTCGCAGAAAAACTTGCAGATCAATATTCAGAAACTTCGAACTCGCCTGTCGAAAATTTATCCGATCGGGAATTTGAAGTGCTTAGGTTGATGGCTGCCGGACTTACTCAAGTTCAGATTGCCGATAAATTATGTTTGAGTTTGAGTACGATTAATACTTATCGCAGTCGTTTGCTTGAAAAATTGAATTTGAATTCGAACGCTCAACTTATACATTTTGCCATTACGAATGACCTCGTTGATTAGCTAATCAAGAGGATAATCTTTTGTAGTAATATTACTACAAATGGATAGCGAATTATACCACAATCATTAGAGAAAATACTTTATATCCACATTTAAAGGTGTTGTGCAAATTTGCATTCGATTTTAACAACTTAATTTTGAATGCGAACCTTAAATGTACTGATTGCAGATGCATCATTTGAAGATGCCCAAGCAATCTTTGGAATAATTGAACAAGTCAGACCCGGATGCAATTTTGTATCGGAAAAAGAATCTGAACGTATAATAGATTTATTAGAAAAAGATAGTTTTGATTTAATAGTTTTAGACGAAACGCTCTTTTCAAGTGATGAAGTAAATAATATTATTGACACGAACATAATGAATAGCAAAGCATACTTAGGAATATTTTCGAAATCTCAAAAGCAGGCAAAAAAAATATTTAGTGAATATCAGTGCGATGGCGCATTCGTTAAGAACAGTGAATATGATATTTTCTGTAAAGAAATTTATAAATATTTCAGAAAAGTTTGTGCTGAAGCAGTTTAAGTAAAAAATTAAATCCCCCTCACACGCCCAAGTCCGGTGTCCTCTTCGGAGGCGCCGGGCTGTTTTTTTTCACTCCCCTCTTCTTCTCTCTCAAAAAAAAATTGGTGAAACCATTCTATTATTCATAAATGAATTCTTATTTTTGACTGAATAAATTTCCCAACTAATCCAACGGAGATTAACATGAACAATGTTACACATAAACGAAAAAATTTTATTTTGTTTTTTTTGATATTCTTTCTTTTTACTATCGCCTCAAATTCGCAAACCTGGGTGCGAAAATTGGAAGGTTTTAGTTTGTGGGGTTTAGAAAAAGATTATCAAGGAAATCTCTGGGCTGGAACAACCGGCTCATTACGAGGAATTTTCAAGTCAACCGATGGTGGAGATACTTGGACAAATATGTATCCTGCAAGTTCAACAAATCATGTTGATATTGCGGCAGACTCGCTTGGGAATATTTTTGTTACAGCGGGAAGTTCAGGTTTATTAAAGAGTACAGATGGCGGTTTAACTTTTACTTTAATTCCCGGTTCAAACTTCGGCAACAAAACTTTAAATGCCGTCGCTTGTGGAAGAGCAGGATTTGTTTATGCCGGCGCAACTACCGGCGGTGTGTTTGTAAGTACCGATACAGGTAGCACTTTTACATCTACGGCACTTCAAACTTATTCAATTGTCTCACTCGCAGTCGATAAATTTAATTCGAACATTGTTTATGCAGGAGCTTCTTCAACATCGTTGAATGGATTTTTTAAATCGACTGATGGCGGATTTACATTTGGAGCTTCAACTAATCCTGTTAATGTTTGGTCTATCATTGAAGATAATGCAGGAACATTGTACACTGCATCAACAAGTTCTACTTACCCCTTCTGCCGTTCGACCGACGGAGGAGATACGTGGGATACGCTCGCCAATATTCCGGCGGCGATGAGAGGCGGAACGATCGACATTGCAGGAAATTTATACACATCGGGCAACGGCGGTGTTTATCGTTCGACCGATGGCGGACATAATTTTTCTCATCTCGGGCATTCAGTTGCTTCTAACCAAATTGTAAATTGGAATGATAGAATTCTCGTTGCGTCAACAGGATCGTCAACCGGTGGAGTGTACATTTTTCACGATCCTTCGTTGCCTGTTGAACTTGCTTCTTTCACGGCTTCGATAATTAATAATTCTGTTGAATTGCGTTGGAGTACTTCTTCCGAAAAAAATAATTTGGGATTCGAAGTGCAAAGGATTGCGCAGAGTGATCAATGGGAAACGCTCGGTTTTATTAGTGGAAAAGGAACATCGACGCAACTAAATCAATATTCATTTACGGATAACTTTGATGCTCTTATTCATAATCACTCTCTTACTCTTAATCCAAAATTTATCTATCGCTTGAAGCAGATTGATTTTGACGGAAGTTTTTCTTTCTCGAATGAAATTGAAATTGATGTGAATGTACCCGCCGGATTTTCACTCGAACAGAATTATCCCAATCCGTTTAATCCGAGTACAATCATCAGTTATCAGCTTTCAGCGTCCAGCAATGTTTCGCTAAAAATCTTTGATGTACTTGGCAATGAAGTTGCAACATTGATAGATAACGAATGGAAAGAAGCAGGCTACTACAATTATCAATTATCAATTGACAAATATCAATTGCAGAGCGGTGTTTATTTCTATCAATTGCGCGCAGGAAATTTTTCTCAAACAAGAAAGATGATTTTAATGAGGTAATAATATGTTTCGTAGAACTGTGTTCACTGTAATTGTAATCTGTTTAATTCACGTCTCGACTTACTATTCGCAAACTTATCTCGGATACCTTTGTATTCAGAACTACAGCGGATATTATTCAGAAATTACCGGAGGGACAGTAAGTTCTGCCATCGGCGTTGACGGCGCAGAAAATATAACCTTACCTTTTACATTTAAATACATGGGGATAGACTATACAACGGCTCGAATATCTACAAACGGTTGGCTTGAGATGGGACAAACTTACACAGGTAATGGTTATGATAATCAGCTTGCCAGCACTATCGCCAAACCTTTAATCTGCCCGCTATGGGACGATCTTTACGTAGATTCGCAAAGCCAAATCCGATATGAAACAATTGGGCTTTATCCGGCGCGTATTTTTGTTGTGCAGTGGAAGAATGTAAGATGGTACGGAATCTCTAATGTCAGAAAGAATTTTCAAGTTCGCCTGTGGGAGATTGATGGTGCAATAGAATTTTCTTACGGCGAAGGCATCTCCGATGGAAATCTCTCCTACTCAATCGGGTTAAATGATCATATCGGCGGCATCAATCACTTTGTTAGTTTGTCGCCACAAAGTGACTATCATTCGCCGACCATTTCAACAACAATCAGTAACGATACGATTAAGTCAATTACCCGAACACCATCAGGCTTGCATTTTACTTTTCTACCGGTCGAATATACTAATATCAGGAGTGCTTTAGCCTACCAAACACCCGACAGCCTGATCATTGGTGCTCAAAATCAAAAAGTATTGGCCATAATTCTTCCTAATCATGAGCCAGACATATTGTCGGCTAATTGGCTTACGAGTTTTTTCTTTAACACGTATGGAACAACAAATACAAATGATATATTGAGTGCAAAATTATTTTATACCGGAACATCCCCTGTATTTTCAACAGAATTTCCTTTAGGGAGTCCTAACATTAATCCGGGTGGAACTTTTGCTATCGGTAATTTTTATCATTATTTGTATCAAAATAATGTGGTTCATTATTTTTGGTTGGCATATTCCATTTCACCAAATGCAAATTCGGGTAACATTGTTGACGCCAATTGTACCGCAATTCATGGAAGCACTCCGCCTCGTTATCCTGATACATCTATCACTACTGCAGTGTGCATACTAAAACAAGGGGGGTATTCCGGCAACTTTGCTATCGGGAGTTCGGGCCATTTCAACAGTTTGACACAGGCAATTAATACATTTAAAAATTCTGCCATTCGAGATTCCGTGTTCCTAAACATTCAGTCAGATTATAATGCAAACGCCGAAACTTTTCCTATTGTAATACCAAGAATTCCCGGGACCGGTGGAAATGCAACTTTAACTATCAGACCTGAACCCGGAAATGATACAATCGTCATTTCTTCTAATGCATCTGCCACCATTAAATTAAACAATACAAATCATGTAATGTTCAGAGGTTTTGATGGAGTAAATGATAATATTCGGCGAATAATAATTCGAAATACATCTGTCAGCGGATCAGCAATTCAAGTCATAGGTCAGTGCTATAATAATGAAATGACTGATCTGATTTTTGAAGGGAGTGATACTTCTACCGCAGGAGGAGTAATTGTTTTTAAGGCAGAAAACGAGTTCGCATCAAGTAAAGAAAATATCCCTTTTGAATCTGACAATTACAATAATAAAATTATTAACAGCATTATTCAAAACTATGGTAATTCTCTGCCGACGAATGCAATTGCGGATTTAAACTTTTATTCAACCCCGCAGTTGATTGGAAATAGAATAGAGAATTGTATAATAAAAAATTTCACGCAGAATGGAATTTATGGAAGCAATTGCAAAATAGATATCATTAGTAACACGATTACAAATGATTATCCGGTTCCAAGCTCTAATCTCTATGGAATAAGAATAATAGATCCCTATAAAAATTTTAGTGTTCGACAAAATAAAATTGTTGGACTGGTTTCAAGTTTAAATTCCAGCAATAAACTTGTTGGGATGTTTTTCGCCAATTATTCTAATGACTCACTCATCAATAATTTCATCAGCCTAAACGGGAATCCATCATCTGAAATTTTTGGAATTGAGTTTGATTCCTACAGCATGTCAAGGCATATCGTGGCTAATAATACAATTCTAATCGGTGGTTCAAGTAACGGGACAAATATAAGCGCAAACTTATTTTGTAGCGCGGCATCCACCTCATCCCAAATAAAAAATAACTTATTTATCAATCGACGAACTGCTCCGGTAGGAATTGAAAACAATTATCTGTTCATTTATTCCGAGTCCACAAATTTATGCACAATAAATTTTAACAATTACTTTAATCCGAATGGATTTAAGAATCTTTTCAGAAATATTGTTTTTGATAATTTAGAAACGTGGAAAACTTTAACAGGATTCGATTTCAATTCCATCTCAAAAAATATTCATTTTGTTTCCGGAAATGATTTACATCTAAGTGATTCTTCTCTTGGAGATAGTTCTCTTATCGGCACTCCACTGAGTTATGTTGTGGATGATATTGATGGCGAATTGCGGCACCCGCTCTTTCCTTACATGGGTGCGGATGAGAGCACAGTATATCCTTTACCGGTTGAAATAATTTCCTTTACCGGAAGTTTAAGTAATGTTGAAGTCAAATTGAATTGGCATACTGCAAGCGAATTGAATAACAAAGGTTTTGAAATTCAGCGGTCAGTAGTCGGCGGTCAGCTTTCAGCAAATACAACAACTGCAGGCATGACGCTAAACGATAAAAGCTGGGAGAATATCGGTTTTGTGAATGGCGCGGGAACGACAACAAACCAGCAAAATTATTTTTTCTCTGATGATAATGTCTCAAACGGAAAATATTTTTATCGCTTGAAGCAGATTGATTTTGACGGAAGTTTTTCTTTCTCGAATGAAATTGAAATTGATGTGAATGTACCCGCCGGATTTTCACTCGAACAGAATTATCCCAATCCGTTTAATCCGAGTACAATCATCAGTTATCAGCTTTCAGCGTCCTGCAATGTTTCGCTAAAAATCTTTGATGTGCTTGGCAATGAAGTTACAACATTGATAGATAACGAATTTAAAGAAGCAGGCTACTACAATTATCAATTATCAACTGTCAATTTTCCATTATCAAGCGGAATATATTTCTGCACTATGAGCACCTCAAACTTTTCTAAAACAATTAAGATGACACTATTAAGATGACAAAACTACTTTTCTCATTATTTATTTTCTTCTCTTCCAACATTGTATCTCAAATTGTATTCGATACCATTTCCACAAAAACGATTGGACCGGGTGTTCAATATTATAAAATAAAATGTGCTTCGCCGGTTTGGTCTATCGATTTGACAACTGTCGATTTGCATAATCAATTCACCAAACTTGAGGTCATAAAAGCAAACGACAGGCTATCAAGCGGAAGAGAAAAAACATCGGCTATCTCTACAAGAAAAAATGCGGTCGGGCATTGGTCGGTTGCCGCAGTGAACGGAGATTTTTTTGACGGCAACGGAAATCCCGTCAACATTCAAATTAGCGGCGGAGAAATATTACGAAAGGAAAGACCCGACTATCCGGCTTTCGGTGTGAACATCGATAATAATATTTCAATCAGCAAACCTACATTCACGGGAAAAGTTTTTGCCCGCAATTCTCAAGCGAACATTACAGGCATCAATGAAGCGCGCGGCGATAATGCGATGATATTATTCAATCATTATTTCGGAACTCAAACAAACACAAATGCTTTCGGTTCTGAAGTTATTTTATCTCCGCTAAATTCTTTTTTTGTGAATGACACAATGTATTGCAGAGTTGACACTTTAATTCAATATATCGGAAACGCACCTTTGACAAGCGGGAAATTTGTGCTTTCAGGACACGGTGTGAATGCCCCTTTCCTCAATAACAATTTCGCAAAAGGTGATACTATAAAATTTTTAGTTGAAGCACTTCCTTCCATAAAAAAAGTACGTGAGATGATCGGCGGTCATCCTATTGTTGTAGCAAACGGCGCGGTTGCAAATATGAATTCGTCCGATCCATTTGTAACAGCGCGGCATCCGCGAACCGCAGTTGGGGTGAACAGTGATTCTTCAAAACTTTTTCTTCTCACCGTTGATGGAAGACAAACTTTAAGTGTCGGTATGAATTTATTTGAATTAGCAGATTTTATGTTGCGAATCGGTGTTTATCAAGGAATGAATCTTGACGGCGGCGGTTCAACAACATTGGTTGCACGAAACAAAGTAATGAATTCCCCCAGCGATGCAACCGGCGAGCGGGATGTTGCAAATGCTTTACTTCTCGTTTCAACTGCGCCACTTGGAAATCTAAATCAAATAATCAGCCCAATTGAAGAGTTAAGAATTTTCCGTCAGAAAAATTATCAATTTACCTTTGAAGGAATTGATGAATATTATAATCCGATACCGATTGTTCCTACGCAATTGACTTACACACTAACAAATCCAAATCTCGGAACGATAAGCAATAGCGGGTTATTCACAGCATCAACTCAAAGCGATTCCGGCTATTTGATTGTCAGTCTCCAAAGTGCGGTTGATACAATTAAAATTGTTGTAAAGGGAATAGACCATATTTCTATTTCACCAAAAAATGTTATCACAGATAAGTTTAGGATTATAACATTCACAACAAAAGTTTATGATAGCGATGGAGTAGTGCAATCGTTTGCGCCTCAAAGTTTCACGTGGGTTTGCACTGATACTACCATTGGCAAAATTGATATCGTCGGACAATTTCAGGGAAAGAATTCAGGAACCGCAAAAATTATTTCATCCATTCTCGGTTTTTCCGATACTGCAACCGTACTCGTTCAAATTTTTGAAGGAAATGTTTTGTTGGAAACTTTTGAGTCGATGGGAAATTGGATTTTGACAACCACAAATGTTGATACAACTCAGACATCAATTTCTATCTCTTCGAATTACGCGAGCAACGGAACGACATCTTTAAAGATTGATTATGGCTTCACATATCAAACCGGTTTATACTATTGGGTTTATTTGAATAATGAAGTTGAAATTCCCGGAGTACCGGATTCATTATCGGTAGATATTCTTTCGGATGGTGCAAATCACCGCGTCTTTTTCGATGTCATGGATAATAATAATAACGCGCAGAGAATTTATATTAATAAAATTGCAAACCACGCCGGAGTGTTTGAAAAGATGGCGGGAAAAGTTCCGGCGAATTTGGTTTTTCCCGTGAGATTAAAAGCGATTGCAATACCGCTCGGAAGCCAGCAAGTCAACGGGCAAAGCTATTCGGGAACTATTTATCTTGATAATTTGAGAGTAATATATCCGGCGGTTTCATCAATAAATGATGGAAGTTCGATGACAACGGTTTTTGATTTACTTCAAAATTATCCCAACCCATTTAACTCAAGCACAAACATCGAATTCTTTATACCCGAGAGTGAACTCGCCTCTTTGGAAGTGTTCGATATTTTAGGAAATCATATTTCAACATTGGTGAATGAGAAGCTGTCGAGCGGGAATCACGTAGTTAAATTTAATTCGACAGGGTTGCCTGCGGGTGTATATTTTTATCGGCTAAAAAGCTCTGATCTTGTTAAGATCAAAAAACTAATCGTATTAAATTAAGCTTACGAAGTAACAGGAATATCTTTTTCAACTGTTAATAAAAAATCTAAAAACTGTTTTCTTCCGAACGGTTTAGAAATATAGTGTGTGCATCCGGCTTCGAGGAATTCTTCTTTATCACCATGCATTGCAAAGGCAGTAACGGCAACAATCAAAGTTTTTTTATGATGTTCAATTTGACGAATCTGCCGCACGGCTTCAAGCCCGGTCATTCCGCGTCCGAGATTAATATCCATTAAAATAAAATCGTAATTATTTTTCCGTGCAATTTCGATTGCTTCCGGTCCGGTAGTTACTAAATCGAAATCATATCTGCTTTTAAGATAGAGAGAGAGAAGATCGATTGAGATATCGTCATTCTCGACAAGAAGTACTCTGAACTTCGGGGATGGTTCAAGTGTCATAATTAATGTTCCTTTGATTTAAAATTTTTTTTATTGGAAAAGAGATTGTAAAAATAGAGCCTTCATCAATTTTGCTTTGCAGTGAAATATTTCCGTCAAGCAAATTTACTATTTTTTTCGAAATTGATAACCCCAGCCCTGTACCTTCGAAGTTGCGCGATAGTCCTTCACTTGCCTGGCGGAATTCATCGAAGATCATTGTGAAATCTTCTTGCTTAATTCCAATTCCACTATCGATAACATTAATGCTGTACCAATCATTACTTTGAGAAGTTGACTTTATTTCAATTTTCACTTCACCTTTGTTTGTGAATTTAAGTGCATTGTTGACGAGATTATTCAGAACCGTTAAAAACAAACGTTCATCTGTTTCAGTTATAAAATGCTCATACTCCGATGAACAAATAAACTTGATGTTTTTTTCTTTTGCAAGCTTTTTATGAGATTCATAACAACCTTTGATGATCCTTACAATGTCAACCTCTCTGAAATTAATTTCTTCTCTATTTGCCTGTAGTCGGGAGATTTCTAAAATTAATCCCAATGTTTCCAACAACCTGTTGGAGCCCGCAAGCATACTATCAAACATTGCAATGCGTCCTTCGTCATTCTCACCTTCACGCAGCAACTCTGCATAACCGAGAATACTTATCATAGGAGTTCTAAGTTCATGGCTCATATTAGCGAGCAATCCCTCTCGAAGTCTACCTAATTCTTCGGCTTTATCTTTTGCACGTTGCAATTCGATTTTTGCAAGTTTGGGGGTGGTGATATCGCTGATCATTCCTTCGTAAAAATTTTTTTTCTTTTTTGTAGATGTTATTCGTGCAAGATTTAAGCTCGCCCAGAAAGAAGATTTATCTTTCTTTTTTAATTCACATTCAAAATCAGTTATGAAATTATTTTCGTTCGTTCGGTTAATTAATTCTTCAAAATCTTCAAGGTTTGAAAATATTTCGCTTATTTTTCCATTAAAAGATTCTATAAAATCAAGCGGAGTAGAGTATCCTAAAATTTTATGAAATGCTGGATTGAAAATTATCATATCACAGTTGGTATCGAACTGAAAAATTCCTTGCGGAGAGTTATCAAATATTTTTTTGAATTTTTCAACCGCTTGTTTATGTTCTTCCTCCGCTTCTTTTTTCCTCAAAGCGCTTCCGAGTTGCGAAGCGATGGATGATACAATACTGATTAAATTCTCGTTAAATATTTTTTTCCCTTCACAGAAAAATTCTAAGACTGCAACGGGCATTTTCTCGTAGGTGATTGGAATTCCGAGTGCACATCCGATTGCCGCATCGTGTAGAATACTGCTATGAGAAAAAACAGACTGAGAATTCATGTCGTTTATACAAAGCGGTTTGCCGGAATTCCAAACTTTGCCAACTAAACCACGATTCATTTTGAGCGTTCTCGATTTTACATTTTCGATTACCGGTTCAAATCTATTGTGCGAGGCATAACTTGCCGCAAGTGAGAATCCTGTTTTTTCTTCGTTAGGCACCCAAACTTCTCCGATTGACCAGTTGGCAAATTGGCAGACTTTTTCAACAACTACCTTAAAAGCCGCATCAATATTGACTGAGGATGTGACATCGCCGATTAACTCTTGTAGCAAATATTTTTCATTTCGTACTGCAACTTCATTTGAAATATCTTTCGATACTTCGAGATAACCAATAATTTTTCCGCTCTGATCATTGAGATGAGTGAATTTTGAATTTGTAATCACAATTCTTCCGTCATTCCTCTTCCTAATTAATTCAAATTCCGCATCGGACAAAATTGAATTTAAATTCTGATAAACTTCATCCTTCCATAAATCAAGTATAGATTTATTTTGAACCTCGGAGAAATTTAAACCGTAAAAATTTTCTGCACCGATATTCCAGTAATTTATCTTTCCCGATAAATCAAAGCCGATGATACTATCATGAACATTGTGTAAAATTGTGGAATGAAAATGCAGCCGGTCTTCGATTAATTTTTTTTGTGTAATATCGGAAATAATGCTTGTTGACCCGATTACTTTTCCCTGCTGATTTCTGACAGAAGCAGAACTAACACTTATCCAAACTGCCGTTCCATCCTTTCTGCGCAGCCGCGTTTGATAGGTATCTGACTCCCCTTTCATTCTCTCACTTATTTTGGCTGACATGAAATCGCGCTCTTCAGGAAAAACAAAAATTTCGGAAGCTATTTTATTTGTAATATCTTTTAAAGAGTAGCCGCCAAGTTCCAAAAATTTTCTATTGGCGAAAATTACACGATCATCCTTATCTGTTTGAAGGAATCCATCATTAATCGTTTCAAGTAAATTGTGATATCGGATATCACTTTCTCGCTGTGATTCTTGAGCCGAACGAATATCGGTAATATCAATTATAATTCCCTGAAAGTGAGTAATCTCATCGTCGTTTTTTTTATAAATTTGTGTGCAATCTTCAACCCAACGAATTTCCCCGCTTTTGGTATTCACCCTGTAAATTTCTCTAAATTCAGTTGCGCCGGATTTCAATTTCTCATCGAAATTGTAAATCACTTTTTGCAAATCATCTTTGAAAATGATATCATCATAATGAATCGAACCGGAAAGGAAATCGTTTTGGGAATAACCGAATTGGGAAATATTTTCGGAAACAAATTCAACGGGCATTCGGTCTGAATTTTTCCAAACGAAAACGATGACGTGACTTTTCTCGATTATATCCCAAAGATTTGCCTGAGTTTGCAAATCGGAAATCAATTTTTTGTTTTCCTCAACCACCCGCAAACCCGCATCAATCTTTGCCAAAAACTCCCTCTTCGGAATTGGGCGATGAATATAATCATCTGCTCCTGCTTGTAGCCCGGAGATGCGCGTATCTTCATCTTTACTTAAAGATGAAATTAAAAAGATGTAAGGTCGATTAATTAATTTTTCAATTCTTAAATCTTTGCAAAGTTTAATTCCATCTTCATGCGCAAGATTTACATCGATGATAATCAAATCCGGTTTTGAAAATCTCGTAATTTCTATTGCATCGCGGCTGTTATCGGCAAGCAATACTTCATAGTTCAACTTCTCAAGCCACAAAGACATCTGGTTCAGTTGTTCATGCGAGTCATCGACTAAAAGTATTTTGAAAGAGGACATAAATTTTTTTCGTTAGATTGCTTTTACATATTCGAGACGGATTGCTCTATCTGCAGAACCGGGGCTCCATTTTTTATTGCTCAATATATCGCGTAAATCTAACCCGAGCATAAATGATTCAGAAATTGACCACCTAATTCCAAAGTTCAAATAGCCGTTTCCTTTGCCGTACACATTAGTCGAGTTGTCATTCCACGTAAAATCATATTCGCTCACAACGGATAATTTTTTTCCGATTGTTTTTTCTGCACCGATTGTGAAATTGACAAAATTATCGCCATCATTTTTTTCTAAAGAATAATTCATCGCGCCGTGAACGCTTAAGTAACCAAGCAGTTCAAAATTTTTACTGCCTGCGGCGAAGAAACCGGGAGATTTAATTGCAAATCTGGAAACATCTTCAAAATATTCCCCTTTACCTTGAGAGTCGAATCCCAGCGTCAATGAAGGGTATGAGAGGGATTCACCCAAAACTTTGTAACGAAGATTTACGCCGGGAAGTTTATACCAATCGGGCGAACCGCTTCCGATAATATTTGCACCGCCGTAAGAGATTCCGAAACTTACATCGTCAAAAACACCGACTTCCATTTTTCCAACAACGATTCCAAATGGCATTACATCTACTGCAACGCTAACTTTTCCGCGCGGCAATACGCCCGATGTCGGCATGTCTATTAAAAATCTATTTTCAATTTGTGCATCCTCGCCCGCTAATCCTTGCGGAAGAATTTGATTTATAAGAATAAATAAAATGAGCAAAGTTTTTTTCATAGTTCCTCTAACTTTTGAAATTTATTATTGATAATCATTTGCTTTGGCAAATATAGGAAAAAGTAACTTGAAGTTTATATTTTTAGTGCAAGACTTGGCAGAATCTCCACTTCAAACAAACTTGGCAGCAGAGAATATTTTGGCTTCGCCCTGATAGTTAGTTTCCCAGTCTCCCCTTTTGCGCGAATCTCCAAAAATCCTTTCGAACTATCATTAAGTAAAATTTCAACGAGATTATTTCCTTCAATTATTTCAAATTTTGTCGGAGAATTTTTTAATGGAATTCGAAATCCGAGACTGTTAATCGGCACTGCTTCAATTTTTATAGCACTATTGTAATCAGCGTACAAAATTCTTGATGAAAAAGTAAATGATGTTTCGTAAATATTAAAAACAAAATAGTGAAGTGTGAACAGCAAAATCAATACTGCAACGATACCGGCAATCAGCAATTCTCGTTTTCCCATTTCATTATTTTCGTTTCGACTTTTTCAAATAAGATCGAAGACTTCCAATAATTTTCTCAACAATTTCATCAGGGACTCCGTCCTGATGATGAGACTTAAAACGCATATCGCATTGGTCGTTAACATAATCGATAACAACAAATCTATCCTTCGTACTGAGAACAATTTCAGTGGAGAAGAAGTGAAGATTTGTGAGTTTGGCAATTTTTTTTGTTAAAGAAAAAAGCGGTTTAAGCTTGTATCGTTGAATTTCCTCTTCCGTCATTAATTTATAAATATGCGTTTGATCATTCCACCAAACCGGAATTACTTCGCCAAAAGCCCAAAAGCATCTAAACCAGGCGCGTTTGTCCGCAAAGAGTTTCGGGAAAATTTTTTCTTGAAGTAAATATTTATCTTCTTCATTCACAAGCCGCTGTTCAAAAACTTCATCCAAAGTTTCTGCGCCGGTAACAACGCCAACTCCGCCGCCGGTGTTGTTGCAAGGCTTGATAATAAATGGTCTTCCCAAAATTGCGAGATCGGAAACAGAGATGTAAAGCTCTTCCTTTTTTGTGTGCGGCGGGATTATAATTGAGAATGGAACATTCAGCCCTGCAGTTAAAAATTCAAGGTGCATAGTTGCTTTATCAATCGCGTGTGTAACATCTTCGTATTTATTAAAGATGTAAGTTCGTTGTGAAGTTAGAAGATGTCCGAGTTTTTCAAATCGTTCGTCAACATCCCAAGCTCTATCAAGTAAAAATTTAAAACGTAATTTTTTCTTTTTAATATCTTCAAACACTTCATCGATGTTGTAATCGCTAATCACAAAAGTTTTCAAACCTTCTTGCTGAGAAATTTTTTCGATGTGCGAGATAAAATCGTAATCATATTCCCAAACATACGCCATAGCCAAGTCAAAGAATTCCATTCATTTTCCTTATTTTCGTCAATCAAAATTTAACCATTTGTGAAATAATAATCTCTCAACCAAGGACAAATAATTGAAATTAAAGAATAGAAAATTTCTTCACTTCGCACTACTACTAATTATTCTTTTAATCGCGGGATGCAGCTCTGTTGCGGTTCAAAGTGAAAGTTCCGATGAAATAGTTATAAAAGATGAAAACGAAGAAAAAAGAAAAGCGTTATCCAAATTTTTGGATGGTACATCCCTTGAGGCAAAAGGAGATTATTCCGGCGCAATTTTAGAATATCAGGAAGCGCTTCAATTTGAAAAAAGTTCGGGTATTTATTATTCGCTCGCTAAAAATTATTTTTACTTGAACAAACTTTCTCTCGCGCTGCAACACATAAATTCGGCAATCAATCTCGAAAAAGAAAACGTAGAATATTATCTGCTTCAGCAAGAAATTTATTCGAAAGGCAGACAGAATGATTCCGCCCAAATCGTACTTGAAAAAATTATTGAGATGGATGCTTCACAGGTCAATGCTTATTACAAACTTGGCAGATTGTTGGAAACTTCTCAGCCGGCGCGAGCAATTGAAGTCTATAAAAAATTATTGAAAATCATCGGCGATGAATGGACAGTGCTAATCCGTGTTGCCGAATTGTACGAACGAATTGGCGATTATGAAAATACGATCACAACAATAAAAAAATTATTAGAAATTGATCCTTCAAATCTTGCAATTCAAAAACTTCTCGTTGAATCTCTCTTCCGTTACAAAAAATATGATGAAGCGATGCAGATAGTTGATGACATTCTAAAAACTTTCCCGGATGATTTAGATGCAAGAGAAAGAAAAGCACAAATCTATCTTGCATTAGATAAATGGAAGGAAGCATCTGCGGAGTATCAAGCATTGTTTGATCAGGAAGATATCTCACTCGAAGCAAAAGTTCGCATCGGTGCCGCATATTTTGCCGAAAGTTTTCGAGATTCTTCGCTTCTCGCTGTTGCAAAAAATCTTTTCATTCAATTGGACAATGACACGACCGACTGGCAAATTAAAATGTATTTGGGCGCGGTATATTTGAGTGAAAATCAAGACACACTCGCGCTAAAATATTTCTCCGAAGTTATCGATCTCGCGCCGTGGAATGTTGAAGCATGGATTCGCATGGGAGGTATCTATTTTGATAACGCCCGTTATGACGATGCAATAACTTTATTGAATAATTGTATTGATCGCTTCCCTCAGGATTTTGCTATTAATTTTTTGCTGGGAATTTCTTACGCACAATCAGCTAAATATGAAGATGCAAAAATTTATCTCGGCAAATCAATAAAATTAAATGACAACGATCCGAATGCACTCTCTGCGTATGGTTTTGCACTAAGTCAGTTAAAAGAAAATGATACTGCTTTGATTTATTTAAAGAAAGCTTTGATAGTTGATCCAGAAAACATAAATGTGTTGGGTCAAATCGGGTTGATTTATGACGGGCTTGGCAATTATGAAGACTCCGATAATTATTATTCGAGAGCGATTAAAATTGATTCAAATGATGCTACAGTAAATAACAACTACGCTTATTCTTTATCGAAAAGAAAAATTAATCTTGATGTTGCACTTCTTCTCGCACAAAAGGCAATTGAAAAAGAACCTGAAAATTCTGCTTTTCTTGATACAATCGGTTGGGTTTATTTTGCACTCGAGAACTATTCTAAAGCAATCGAATATATTCAGAAAGCCGTTGACTTCGGCGGAGAGCGACCCGTTATTCTCGAACATCTCGGCGATGCTCTCTTTATGAATGGCGAAACAGAACGTGCAATTGAAGTGTGGAAACGAGCTCTCGAACTTGATAATTCCAATCAAGCATTAAAAAATAAAATTGAAAGAGGAAACATTTGAAAAATAAATTAGTAGTTTTTGTCATTGGAATAATTTCTTTCATGATTATTCATGGATGCGTTCCTTCACAACAGGAGGATGAAGTAGAAATTCTTCCTGCGGAAAGACTTGTAAAAAAACTTGAAGCGAACAGAAGAAAAATAAAAAACTTTGAAGGAAGAGGAACGATTTCAGTAAAAACTCCGTCATTCAATAATAGTGCGACGTTCCGCGTTTTGTTTCATCGCCCCGATTCAATTTCGATAACAATTTTCGGTCCATTCAATTTAGAATTGGCGCAAGCGTTAATCACAAAACGTTCATTTCAATTTTACGATGCACTTTCCAACACACTTTATCAAGGCGATGCCGGCGAAACAATTTTGCGCGACATGTTTAGAATCAATTTAACATTCAGCGATCTCAACGATGCGCTTCTCGGTGCAGTTAATCTCTCCGAAAATTTGTACAACGAGCCTGATGAGTATTCGGTTGAATACAGCCGCTATCAATTGACTTACGCGGATAAAATCAACAAAACTAAAAAACAATTTCGCGTGGATATAAAAGATTTGGGAATCGTTTCCTATTCACTCACCGATGAAAACGGTATTGCATTGTTGAAGGGAGAGTATTCAGATTTCAGCATCATCGAAGCGATTGCAATTCCGCGAACGATAAACATCACGAATGAAAAAGATAAGCAGTTCGTTGCGATTAGTTATCAATCGATAAAAATTAATTCACCGAATTCATCAATAGACTTCGTTGTTCCTGCCGACGCCGATAAAATTGAATACTAATCAATGAAATATTTTTTTGCGATCATCATTTTAGCCGCATCACAACTGCTTTCTCAAACTATTTCGGGAAAACAGGAAGAACTTTCGTTACTTCGTGAAGAGATTAAAAAAATTGAAGACGAGATAAAAAATTCTTCGCTAAAACAGAAGGATGCTTTGCAACTTCTTGAAAAATATAACAAGCAAAATTTTCTCTTGAACAAATTGATCGTTCAGTTGCGAAAAGCTCAAATACAAAAGCAGAGATTGATATTTTCAATCGAAAATGAAATTGAAGAATTAAATGATAAAAGTGAATCGCTCAAACGCACTTACTCAAAATATGTTGTACTCGTTTATAAACAACTCGGGAAGAATGAACTTTATTATTTAACTAACTCTGCATCGTACGAACAAGCGATTTTACGGATGAAGTACTTAAAAGAATTTTCTAAAAAAGGAAAAGAACTTTCGGCGGAGATTAAAATTACGGTTCAAAAGATGAGTGCAAAAAAGGAAAATCTTTTCCTGGCAAAAGAAGAAGAAGCTCAATTACTTTTCGAGAAAGAAGGTGAAGAAAAGAAAATTTCACATGTTATTTCTGAAAAGAAAAAATTGCTCGACAAGTTGAAAAAAGACCAAACTGCTTTGCGAAAAGAACTCGATACAAAAAAGAAATTTGAAAAGAAGATTGAACAAATCATCACCGAATTGATTAAGAAGGAAGATGAGGCAAAACAAAAAATAAATCTGCCGAAGGAAAAATTTCCTTCAACAAAAACTACAAGAGAAGAAACGGAAACTTTTGACCAAACCTTTAAAAACTTCGGATCGTTCGCCGCACAAAAAGGAAGATTAAGTTGGCCTGTGAAAAAAGGGAGAGTGATAAGAAAATTTGGTGAGGAAAAAAATCAAACATTAAAAACAGTTACATTGAATTACGGCATCGATATTAAAGTTGATGGCGATATGACCGTGCGCAGTGTTGCCGATGGTGTCGTTTCTGTCATCGAATGGATTCCGGGTTACGGCACGGTAATTATCATCACTCATAAAGGCGGCTATCGAACGGTTCTCGGACATGTAAAAAATGTTGTTGCGGCAGTCGGAGATGTTGTAAAGATAGGACAAAAACTCGGCGAAGTTTCGGAAAGTTTGGAAGGGAATGTTGTTCATTTTGAAATTTGGCACGAAAGAAATTATCAAAATCCGGAAGTATGGCTCGCGAAAAAGTGATGAATAGATTTTTTAAAACCGATAATTTTCACAAAGATGTAAAATTTATCGCGATATTTTTAGCAAAGTTGTAAAAAATATCGGAATAGATTGAGCATGGGAATTAAATTGAGAAATATTTCGAACATCAAAATGATCGATAATTTTAGAAAGATATATATCGTCAATAAAAATTTTAATTCGGAGGAGTTCGGTATTAACTACATTCAACGTTATTTGACGGAGAAAGTTAAGTTTGATTAATCTATTTTCTATTCTTCAAACATCACCGCATCGCAATATTTAAATGTTGAAATGTGTAATTACTTTCCGAAATCTTACATCATCACAGTTATCACAACTCAGTTATGAGTTAAAATATATTACACAACTTGATTAAGAAACTCGCAATAAACTTTTCTTCACTAACAATTTTACAGATAAGTAATTATCTAATCCCGCTTATTACAATTCCGTATCTTGTACGTGTACTCGGAACAGAAAAATATGGACTTATAAATTTTGCGGCGGCATTCATTGCATACTTCGTTACGCTTACCGATTATGGATTTAGTCTCTCCGCACCGCGAGAAATTTCAGTGAACAGAAACGATAGCAATAAGTTGGTGGAAATCATAAGTTCTGTTGTGGTTATTAAAACTATTTTATTTCTTGTGAGTGCAGTGATTTTAATTACACTCGTCGAATCAATTTCCATTTTCAAATTAGATCGAGCGGTTTATTATCTAAGTTTTTTGTTTGTACTCGGGAATGTCATATTTCCTCAATGGTTTTTCCAGGGAATTGAAGACATGAAATACATCACCATAATCAATGTTGTTTTTAAGAGTTGCGCAACAATTTTGATTTTCATCGTTATAAAAAATCAGTCCGATTATTTGAAGCTGATTGCGATAAATAGCGGTATGCAAATTTTAATTGGATTGGCAGGAATGTTGTTTCTGATTTTTAAATTTAAAATGAAATTAGTAATTCCATCCATAAGCAACTTACTTTATTATTTAAAAGATGCAAGACATATATTCTATTCGACTGCCGCAATTAATTTATACACGACTTCAAATACTTTTATACTCGGTTTGTTTGCGAGTCAAAGTGCGGTTGGATATTTCGCCGCGGCGGATAAAATAAGAATAGCATTTCAATCCCTCTTTGCAATAGTTTCAAATACAATTTATCCGCATGTTTCATTATTGATAAAAGAATCGCTTAATGCCGGAATTAAATTTATCTCAAAGATTATAAAAACTGTCGGTTCACTTGCATTGGTCAGTTCGATCTTAACCTTTGTATTTGCGGAAGAAATCATTTTAATATTTCTTGGAAGCGAATACGCAAATTCCATTTTTGTCTTAAAAATTATTTCGTTTCTTCCATTTTTAATTTTTCTCAGTAATGTTACTGGAATACAAATTATGTTGAATGCAGGATTTCAAAAGGAGTTCAGTTTAATAATTATCTTCGCCGCAGTTATAAATATTATTCTTTCAATCATAATCGTACCAATATATTTTGAAATCGGAAGTGCAGTTTCGGTTTTGATTACTGAGATATTTGTAACAACTGCGATTATAATTTTTCTACGTAAAAACGGTGTGAGTTTATTTTCTTATTCTAAAAAGAAGTTTGTTAATCCGTCTTGAAAAATCTTAATAAGAAATATGATTACTTGATTGTTGGTGCCGGATTTGCAGGTAGTGTTCTGGCTGAACAGCTTGCGTCTCAGCAAGACAAAAAAGTTTTAATCGTTGAAAGAAGAAAACACATTGCCGGAAATGCCTATGATGAATACGACGAACACGGAATACTTGTTCATCGCTATGGACCGCATATCTTTCATACGAATAGTAAAAAAGTTTTTGATTACTTGAGTCAATTTACGGAGTGGAGATTTTACGAACATAGAGTGCTTGCTTCGTTGGGTGGTGTGCTATATCCGATTCCGATAAACAGAATCACACTAAATCAACTTTATGGAATGAGTCTCCATTCAGATGAGGAAGTGAAAAAATATTTTGAATCGGTACGCGAAGAAAAAAATGTTATACTGAATTCTGAAGATATAATCGTAAGCCAGGTTGGTAGAGATTTGTTTGAAAAATATTTTCGGCACTACACAAAAAAACAATGGAATCTCGAGCCGAAAGAATTATCCCCTTCTGTTTGTGGAAGAATTCCGGTTAGAACCAATGATGACTGGCGATACTTCACGGATAAATATCAATTCATGCCAAAAGACGGATACACAAAAATGTTCGAGAAGATGTTGAATCATAAAAACATTGAAATTATTTTGGACACGGATTACAAAACAATTTTGAATGACATTAAATTTGATAAAATGATTTACACAGGACCAATCGATTATTTTTTCGATTATCAATTCGGACAACTTCCCTATAGGTCAATACGCTTTAAGTGGGTGAATTATAAAAGAAAAAACTATCAGCCGTCTGCCATAGTAAATTTTGTTGATAAAAATGTTAAGCACACAAGAGTTACAGAGTATAAAAGAATAACAAATCAATTGGCAGATACGACAACAGTTTCATTTGAATATCCGCAGCAGAATGGCGAACCTTTTTATCCTGTACCAAGCGAAATAAATCGTGAACTGTATCTTAAATACAAAAAATTAACTGGGAAACTTTCATCTGTGGTTTTTTGCGGAAGATTAGCAGAGTATCAGTACTATAATATGGATCAGGTTGTTATAAAAGCATTGAAAAAGTACGAAGATTTATAGCTTCGTCTGAATTTTAATATTCATTTTATTAATGATAGATAGAATTATTAACGAAAGAAACTAATTTGTCAAAGAAGATTGTATTTGCTTCGTATGCGGGTTATCCGAATGAATCAACCGGAGGACCGAATAAAGTAATTCATCAGTTGATTAATTCAATTGATAAAAATACTTTCAGCGTCTGTTTTGTTTCCGGTGATTACCCGAGCGGAACTACATATAATAATAATGGATCTCCAGTTGGATTAAAGAAAAAAATTTCTTCTGGCTTAACAAGAAAATTTTCTTTCGCAAGAAAATTCTTTTCAAATCCTTATTACTTAAAATATCACTTTAATAAAAAGGAAAACAATTGGAAGAATTGCAGTATCGGTGGTGATATTCTTCATGCACACGATGTTAGAGCATTATTTCATCTACGCAATAATTTTAAAAGAAAAATTTTAACTATTCATTCTAAGGGGGGATTCAAAAATGATTTCATGGATTATTTTGGTGCAAGTGAAGTGATTGAAAACCAATTGGAAAAATTTATCCAAATGGAAAACGAAGCACTACGGTTGGCAGACAAAATTGTTTTTCCAAGTTATGCTGCCAAAGAACAATATTTCAATGATACACAAAATAAAATGGTTGAAAAGAAATCGGTTGTTATTCACAATGGAATAGATGTTGAAAAAATTCAAGCGATAAAACCGCAAAATAATTTATCTTTTATTAATCGAAACGATTGCAAAATATTGCTGACAGTTTCTGACCATATAAAAACTAAAAGAATAGATTTATTAATTGAAACTGTCTATTTATTAAAGGAAAAAGGATTTAATGCCGTATTAATAGTTGTTGGCAAAGGTCCTTTAACAAATGAACTTAAACAGCTTGCACAAAGATTAAATATCAAAAAACAAATTTTGTTTTTCCCTCCTCAGCGGAATGAAGAAATTATCTCTTTAATGAAAATCTGCGATCTCTATTTAATGGCATCCGAGCGGGTTATCTATGATATGGTTATTCTTGAAGCAATTGCTGCTGGGTGTACTGTGATTGCAAATAACATCGGCGGAAATAAAGAAATCATCAATAATGGAATTAACGGCTATTTATTGGAGATGGAAAATGCAGATGTCCTAGCAGAATTCATTAATAAATTCGATTTTATCAAGAAGTTGAATTTGAAAGAATCACTTGATAATATTTCGTTTGATGTAATGACAAAGAAATATGAAACCGTTTATGAAGAGTTGTTAGTATGAGAAAAAAAATAGTTCACATAATATCTAATGCAGTTTTTGAAGATGGTGTTGCCAATTATGTTCTTATGCTTTCAATTGAATTAAAGAAAAATGGAATTGAACAAATGGCTATTGTTATTAACAATTACGATTTAGAGTTCATCAAGAAGTTTGAAGAAAATGGTATTCATGTTTGTTTAAATAAAATAGATGCGAAATACACAGCGAATAGATATGTAAAGTATTTTTATAATTTTTTCATGATAGGGGTAAATAAAAAATTCAAAACGGCTTCAACTTTTATTGATGAAAAAAGCGATTCATTAATCTTCTATCATGGAGAAGAACCTGAATTGATGAGGTTGTTTGTAAAATCACAATTGCCATCAGTTAATGTTATTCATGGTGAAAATTTTTTTCCGATTTTTCCTTTGCAGAAAATCTTATTAAAAAAATCAAGGAAACTCTTTAATCACTCAGTTATTCTTGATGAAAAATATAAAAATTATGTGGAGAGAAATTATACTATTATTAGAACAGGCATTGACAATAATGAATATGCCGCAATTAATAGTAAAATTGGAGATGAATTAGTTCTAGGTTATATGGGGAGATTAAGCCGCGAAAAAAATATTCATCTTATGATTGAACTTGTTGATAAATTAATTTATTCAGGTATTAATTGCAGACTACTGATTGCAGGAGATGGGAATGAAAAAAAATATTTGAATAATTTAATCTTAAAGAATAAATTAGAAAGTAAGATTGAATTATTGGGAACTGTGAAAAACAAAAAATTATTCTATTCAATAATAAATCTGCTTTTAATACTTTCTAAATGTGAAGTCATGCCTTTGACCCTCTTAGAAGCACTTAGCGCCGGAGTTCCCATTATTTCTTCAAACGTTGGAGCAATTAAAAAAATAATTGATAATGAAGAAAATGGTTTTATTGTTGATAATTGGGATTTGAAATTGATAGAAAAAAAAATAAAAAAAATTGCCGCAGACCCTGATTATTTTATACAGCTTTCAAACAATGCAAGAAAAAAATCATTTGAATTTAATATTGATATGATGACCAATGCATATATTGACCTTATAAATAAATTATACAATGAGCAAGATTAAATTATTACACATCTCCCCCGATTTTAATTACTCTTGCGGAGTGAGTAAATATCTCTCAAATTTATTTGAGGAATTTTCAGATGATGAAGAATTTGAAATTCATTTTATTACAAATGGCGGGGATAGATTAGAAGAGATAAAACAGCTAAATATTCATTTAAAATTAATTCCCTTTTCTAAAGGATTAAACAACATTTTTTATTTAAGCTCTTTCAAAAAAAGATTACAAGAATATGTTGAAGAAAATGGAATAAATATAATACATACCCATCACCGTTTCCCTGAATTTGTTTCTTCAATTATTTCGCGTGGATATAAAATTAAAACAATTTCAACTGTTCACAGCTTAACAAGAGGATTTAGAAAAATTAGCTTTCGCTCAGATTATTTAATTGCCGTAAGCAATTCAGTAAAAAATCATTTATCAACATATTATCGTATAGATGAAAATAAAATTGCAACGAAATACAATCCACTTAAAGCAGATATAAAATCAATTAATAAAAATGAGGCAAAAAAAATATTCGGATTGAGTGAAAATGATTTTGTTTTTTTGTTTGTTGGCACTGTCTGTCAACGAAAAGGATTTGATGTTCTAATTGAAGCTTTCAACAAAATAAATTCGGTAAGCAAAAATATAAATTTATTAGTAGTTGGGAATTGGGAAGAATTCGATAAAAACATTATCGAAAGGCATAAAAATATTTTGTGTTACGATTCAGCTAAAGATGTTAATCAATTTTACTCGGCAGCTGATGCAATCGTGTTACCTTCAAGATATGAACCATTCCCGTATGTTATGCTTGAAGCAGGATTGTTTAAGATTCCATTTATTGGAAGTAGAACCGGGGGAATAAAAGAATTTATCGAAGATAATGTTCATGGCTATTTATTTGAAAATGAAAATGTGAATGACTTATCAAAGTGTATGAACAAAATTATATCGTTGGAAAAAGAAAGAGAGATGTTTGCGAATCAACTATATAAAAAAGTGCTTGAGATGACGAACATTAATAAATATTGCAGCGAACTCAGAGATATTTATTCGGGAGTGTTCAGTGAAAATATTTGATAAAATTATTTTATCGGAAGATGAAGTATTAAATAAAATTGAAGTTTCACTTGCAGAAAAGCAATCATTATTAGTTACTTATTTAAATGTCCATTGTTATAACCTCTGTAGAGAAAATGAAAATTATGTTTCGCTTCTGAAAGCTGATTTTACTGTTTATACTGACGGTACAGGTATCTGGCTGATGATGAAAAAAATCGGAAAATTTTATAAGCGATTTAACGCAACTGATTTGAATTATATAATTATCGAAATAATTAAAAAAAAATCAAGCAGAGTATTTTTTATCGGCGCAAATATCCCATCTGAAATTATTGAAGAGAGAATGAAAAATACAGGGTTAAATTTCTGCGGATATTTGAGCGGGTTTATTGATGAAGGTGAATCAATTAATCAGATAACTGCAAGCAAACCCGATTTAGTGTTTGTTGGTATGGGAGTGCCAAAGCAGGAGTTATTTGCGTATAAATTATCTAATTCATTGAATAATTCTGTGATTGTATGTGTCGGTAACTTTTTTGAATTTTATTTCGGAACTCAAAAAAGAGCCCCAAAATTATTTAGAAAATTTGGGATCGAATGGCTGCATCGTTTATATCTCGAACCGAAAAGATTGTTTAAAAGATATACTATCGGGAATATTTTATTTGTAATTGATTTGATAAAAAGGAGAAGCGAATGAAGATAGCGAGAGGTTATGAACAATTAGGTTTTGAATGGCTCTTCAGGTTATTTGCCAATCCACGACGAATGTGGCGGCGATACGTCATCGGGATTCCATTCTTTATTGCGTATGTTCTTTATTTATTCATTACAGGCAAGCATGAAAAATAGATTCCGGAAAATATTACAAAATAATTTTTCGAGGCATCTGGATGATCGTGTATCTAAATTATTTTTAGGGCTTGCTCTAATACTTTGTCTTTCTGCAATTGTATATCATATTTTCTTTAAAGAACAGATGTTATCTATCATCTCTTCCAAAGATGACGCAGTAGACATTAAATATTATCTTTTAATATTTGAAAACCTTGAATTAAGTTTTGTGTTTGCAGCAATGATATTAATTTTAATAGTTAGCACTAAGTCGATTGTGATCAGCTATTTAATGAAAATCTCGGAGAAATCTTTGTTGTACTTTTTCTTAGTCGCAAATGTTTTTCTACAATTATTAATTGCGCTCTTTATCCAAACAGAACCAATTGCGGATAGTATCTTTTATTTTGATCATGCAAGAAGATTATTTACCGATGGTTCATACACTAATCAATATGGACATCTCACTGCTTTTTGGCCTGTTGGGTTGCCGGCAATTTATTCTCTATTTTTTTATTTATCACCTGAACCAATTATTTATATCAAAATATTCAACATCGTTGTTTCTTTACTTTTGATAGTTGCTATCGATTATTTTTTTAAGGATGCCTTTTCGCGAAAGCAAAGAATAATTTTTCTAATATTATTTACATTCTTTCCCAATAATCTTTTCAGCGTTAATGTATTACTCACGGATCATTTGTTCACCGCATTACTTTGGATAATCGTTGGAATAATTAGTCGGAATAATTCATATTCTTTTTTTCGTTTAGCAGGAATCGGAATTCTGATTTCATTGATGTCCTATTTACGACCGGTTGGAATCGTCTTTCCGTTAGTGTTATTGGTGATTATGGCGTTAAACAATTTTCACAATTCATTGAAATCATTCCTACTTATTTCGATAACTTGTCTTCTGGTGTTAAGCCCTTGGATGATTCGGAATCATAAATTATTTAACTCTATCATTCCTGTTGCTACTAATGGTGGTTTTAATTTTTTAATGGGTAATCATACTGCGGCAAATGGAGGTGTTAATTTTGATTTTGATTATGATATCGAAAATCCTGATGAAGCTGAAGAAGAAAGAATTGCTTACACAAAAGCCTGGAACGATATAAAGAATAATCCATTGAATGTATTAACCGGATTACCGAAGAAGATATTTCACAGTTACAAACGTGGGGATAGCTCGATTACATGGTCTCTCAAAAGTACAAGAAACGATTTGTCGCCACTATTTATAAGTGCCACATTTCTAATAACAAATTTATTTTTTTACTTGATTATAATTCTCAGCGTTTATTCATTAATAAGTAAAAGAGTAACTGAACTACCAAAATTATTTCGAACAATTTGTATTTCTTTAAGTAGTCTATTTATTTTATTAATCTTTGTGTACGTTGGAGGTGAGAGATATATAATTCCAATTTTACCGATTCACTTTTTCTTAATTGCGATGAACTATTATGAAGAATGATCAGTTAAAAAATTTATGGAGAATTTATTGTTTCGCATTTCTATTATCAGTCATTACGGTACTGATTCTGAATATTTATAAAATTGAAAAACCCAATCATGATTTGTGGTTTGAAAAATTTTCTATCAACTGGATTAAAAACAATACGCCAGTAGTAAAATGGGATAATCACAAAAATGCTGATCTAATTACGATATTTAATCTCCAAAAAGGTATCTATTATAATTGGCGCCCCGTTGGATACAGTTTATTCTTGGTCCCTGCCATAAAGTTAAGTGAATTAATTAATACAGATTTTCCTTTCGTTCGTACAATCTATCAATTGATAATTTTTTCATCTATTCCCGCCTTTCTTTATTTGTTCCTACTTAACTTTTTTCGGCAATTAAAAGATGTAAAAATTATTTCAATAAGTATAGCGATTCTATTCACTTTGAATCCAACTTATCTAGTATCCTCTATGCAATCTTTGGATACAAATCTGATTACGTTATTAACATTATTGGTTGTGCTTCTGTTGTTTCAACAAAAAAATAATAATCCCAAATCCTACATTTATGTAATCATATTATTAATATTTTTATTTTTTACGAAACCAATTGCAATATTTCCTTTTTTTTCATTACTAATTATACTTCTGATTATTGGCGAGACGGATTTTAAAAAAAATTATGTAATTATATTAACATTTGTTTCTCTATTTATAATAACTTGGGGCTTCAGGAACTACCATTACTTCGGAACATATGATATTACAAACACAAGCGTCGGTTACAATCTCTGGCTCGGGAATAATCAACACACGAATGAATTTTTAAGAATGCATCTTGGGGATGGTTCAACTATTGAAGATAAAATCATTCCTAAGTACGATGAAAAATGGAAGTTTCTCTCGACATACAACGAATATGAAAAAGATAAATTTTTTAAATTGCATGCATGGCAATTCATAAAAGACTATCCTCTTGTTACCGTTGAAAATATGTTTTGGAAACTTATCGGATTTTGGTCGCCGCTCCGGGTTCGCGATGGACATTGGAGTGATTCATCATTGAAAAAATATTTAGTGCTAATGTTTTATACTCCATTATTAATTCTAAGTCTTTTGTCGGTAATTCGTTTCTTTTGGTATAAAGAATATCGGATAAGAAAAGAAAAAGGGCTACTAATCTTATTTATGTTTTTATGGATGTTACCTCATTTAATGTTTTTCTCAACCGCAAGGTTTCGCGCGCCGATAGATTTTGGTCTTTACATTCTTGCGGCGGATGTTGTGTTAAATTATTTTACAAACATAAAAAAAATTTCTTCTTAAACTACCGATGAATCTAAAAAAATATTTACCAATAATTATTTGTTTGTTCTATAACCAGTTCACTGCCGCGCAGTATAAGTTAAATACACTGACGGAAATAGAGAATGGCTTTCTACTCAATATTGAAGTGATGGAGTGCAATCACTCGATCAAACATTCAGATAACAAAAATATTATCGATTATTCTGAATTCGAAAATCCGGCAAAACCAAATTATCCTAAATTGCCATCATCAATCATTTATATCGCTATACCTCCGAACTACAAAGCCAAAATTGAGTTATTAAAAAAATCGACTTCACGGTTATCAAACATTTCACCTGCTGTGAATCCATCTTTGATTGGTATCTCAGATACTGCTTACATCAGTAACGAAGAAAATCTTAGCGCGGAAATATTTACAACTGAAACTTATCCAGGCGCAGAATTGGAAATTTTAGGTTATACATGGATTAGAGATTACTACTGTGTCGCCATTAGGTTGAATTCGCACTTATATCATTGGAAAAAAAGTGAATTGGAAATTATTAATTCACTTGAGCTAAAATTGACTTATGATGGTTTTAATTATTCCGGCAATAAACGTGTTGAGAATTCTGAGTATGAAAATGAATTATCAAAAATTATAATTAATTATTCAGCGGCTCAAGAATTTAAATCAATCCCAAATTACGTTGCATCCGATACTACCGGCGGTTGGTTTGAATATGGAAAAGATTATGTAAAACTTGCGATTTCGAACGATGGTTTGTATCGAATTAGCTATGGTGATTTATTAAGTTATACTGTTAATCCGGCAACGATTCAACCGAAGTCATTAAGAATATTTGAAAAGGGTGTGGAAAAAGAAATTTTTGTTTCTGGTGAAGATGACGATCAATTTGATAGTGATGATTATATCGAATTCTATGCAACGAAAAATTATTCTAATTTGAATTACAAAAAAATATCTACTTTTGGTGAAGAATACAGCAACTATTTTGATCGATACTCAGATACTTCAATAGTTTGGCTAACATGGGGTGGTATTCCCGGCAAACGATCCAAAAATATTTCTACTTTCAATTCCAACTTTCATGATACGATAAGTTCTCACGCGGTATTCTTGCACTTAGAAAAAGATGAAAGATTTTGGTATTATGATGCGGTTCTTCCGCGCATAAATCTTCCTTTCTATCAGGAAAATAAAGTATGGACATGGCAAACATCGGGTAGTTCGGGCAGTAGGAGTTTTCAGTTTTATACCGATAATTATTTGCCGGACGATTCAATAAAAATTACCGCACGGATTATTAGTAATGCCGCAGACAGACAAATTAATGCGCATAAAACCGGTATGAGTATAAATTCAACTTCTGTGAAAGATTCAATTCTTTACGACTTTAAAAAAACTGTGAACTTTCAATCTTATTTCAGCAGTAACAATTTAGTCTCCGGCAATAATACTCTGCGAATTTTTGGAATGACTTCAGATGCTTCTTTCCATCAATCTTTGATTGACTGGATCGAGATTGAGTTCAACCGAAAAAATGTGGTGTATAATGATTCACTGTTACTTCGTGTCAAAGATGAAATAATAAATTCCGAACGGTTGGTTAATTTTAGTGGATATACAGGTGACTCTGCTTCAATATTGATTTATAAAATTATACCGACTGTTAAAAAAATACAAAACTTTAGAATTGAAGGAGCAACAAACAAAATTATTTTATTCTCTGATACCGTAAGTTATGGTGATCAATATGTGGTGATAAATAAATCAAAACTATTGAAACCAATATTTGTTACTAAAAAGAAATTTGAAAATCTTCGGAACTCAACTAATGGCGCAGACTACCTTTTAATCACAAACAAACTCTTGTCTTCCTCCTCATCGAGCTATGCTTCCTTTATCGAATCACAATATCAGCAACGAACAAAACTTGTCTATGTTGATGATATTTATGATGAGTTCAACTTTGGAAATAAAAGTGCGGAATCAATAAATCATTTCTTAAAATTTTCTTATTCAAGTTGGACTGCACCCGCCCCCACTTATCTTTTATTAGTCGGTGATGCCAATTATGATTTTAAACATGTCGTTCAACCCGCGCCAACAGTGAGGAAGATGGATCTTGTGCCGTCATTCGGTGTTCCCGTGAGTGATGCATGGTTCGTAATGTTCGATACAATTAATGTCTCACTGCAACAAATGTTTGTCGGACGTATTCCCGCAGAGAATAATGAACAACTAAACTCATACTTAATCAAACATCAAAAATATCTCCAACGGAAATTTGATAGATGGAATAAAACATTGCTATTTTTTAGTGGTGGAGACCCAAGCAAAGCAAGCGAACTTGATCAACTCCGTGAAGCAAACAATTATATTTTTAATGATCTCGGAAAATCAAAACCAATCGGTGGATTTGGAAAACATTTTTATAAAACTTTAGAACCTCCAACTAACTTTGGGCCTTTTTCACAATCTGAAGTGAATAGTACGATTGATTCAGGAAGCATTTTTATTTCATATATCGGACACAGCGGCACGCAAACATGGGATAATGGCATAACTCAAGTTCTTGACTTAATGAATAATTATTCGGATCGAAATCCGTTGATTACAGATTTCGGTTGTTCAACGGGCAGGTTTGCCGAGCCGGATGTAAATGCATTCGGCGAATCTTTTATTTCAAATTCTTCTGAAGGACAAGCGATCACTTATCTTGGAAACTCAAGTTTCGGTTATCTCTCTACATCACTTCTGTTTCCTAAGTTATTCTATAAAATATTGATGCAAGATTCCGTTTTACAAGTTGGTAAAATTCATGCATCCGCAAAGAATGAAATGCTTACACAATTTGGAAATTCGGAAGTGAACCGTGTATTCAATTATTGCAATTTATTATTCGGCGATCCGATAATTAAAATTCGCATACCCGAAAAACCGAATTTTGCGATCGATAAAAGTTCAGTTGAATTCATGAATAAAAATCCTAATGATGAAGATGATTCGCTTACACTTAAAATTGCAATCAACAATTTCGGAAGAGTTCCGAATGATAGCGTCAATATTAAGATATTTGATTATTGGACTGGGAGTGTTGTTTTTAGTAAGTCGATTAACAGAACTTCACCAATGATCTCCGATACGATAACTATTTCCGTTCCAATTAATAGCCGCGTTGGAGTGCATCGGTTAAAAATATTCGTGGATAGTGTAAATGCGTTCACAGAAATTTATGAAGATGATAATTTTACAGAAATTGAATTTGTAGTCTATTCAACGAACTTACGCTCACTTGATAATGAAAAATATTATAATGCGCAAAGAAAGAAAATTAATATCATAAATCCGGTGAGCAAAAAAATATCTTCAGGAGAAAACGTCATACTCGCATTATCAACGGATAAAGATTTTTCAACATCTACAACAATTTCAAAACCGTTAGATTCAGTAATAACTTCAGTCGAATTACCGGGTCTATTGCAAGATAAACGCTATTATTGGCGCATGAAAATTGAGAGTAGTGATAGCTCGTGGTCGGATGTATTCTCTTTTGTGAATAATGACAAAGATTATTCATGGTATTTTGATTCTACTTTTTCAAGTAATGATATCACCCTTGAGGATGTTGAGTTTGATTCTCTCACTAAAATTTTTTCTCTTACGAAAAAAGAAATTGAACTTAAAGTAATTTCAGCCGGCTCGAATGAAGGAAAATATGCTTCGATACAATACAACAACCAGGAAAAACTTAGTAATACTTTTTTTTGGGGAATTGCAACTGCTGAATTGGATTCAAACACTCTGTTACCAAAAAATTATAGATACTTCGTTTATCCATCTTCAACATCAGGACCGGCGTTAATAAATTATATCGATTCACTTCCGATAGGCACAAAACTTATCATGTCAGTTTGTGATGACGCGGCACAATCGGTTCTCGGTTTTTCGGGAGGAACAGCGGCACGAAATGCAATCAAGCAACTCGGAAGCCTATACATCGACAGCGTGAAATACCGAGAGTCATGGTGTATTATTGGAGAAAAAGGAGCAGTAACCGGTTCTGTACCTGAATCCTATTCAAAATTATTTAACGGACCGGCGATAGTTACGAGCAACAAAACCTTGAAAGCCGATTCCGGGAAAATTATCCTTCCTAAAATGGAGGGTATTAATATTTTTAATTCACTTTATAAAAAAGATCAGATACCCGGAGGCGCACGGATTGATTATACTCCAATTGTCTTTTCAAAAAATGAAATACCTGATACACTTAATAAGTTAAATTTTTTATATGATTCGTCGGATGTTTCTGATTTAAATAATAAAGATTACCATTCCCTCAACATGGTTATAAAGTTTTATGCAAATAATTTATATGAATCACCGCAACTAAAAATATTTGCTTCTAACTATCGCTCTTTTCCCGAGCTTGCGATTAACTACCAGGTCGTTTCTCTTGATGAAGATACTATTACCGCTGGAGAATCTACAAGATTAAATTTCTTTGTCTACAATGTCGGCGAAACAAAAGCCGATAGTTTTAATGTTTTGCTAACGCTCGTCCTTCCTGATAATTCAATTCAAACGTTACAAGAATTTTTTATCGATACTCTAAATACTTTCAGCAGAAAACTTCTTTCATACAATTATAATTCAATCATCGGACCAAATAATCGTACATTTCAGATTTCTATCGACCCTGAAAATAAAATTCCTGAAATTTTTGAAGACAATAATTTCTTTGCTGTGCCTTTCTACGTTAAGGGGGATACGAGCAAACCCGCTGTAAAATTATTTATTGATGATAATGATTTCGTCAACGGAGATTTTATTTCATCCACTCCAACTGTTCGTGCAGAGTTATTCGATCCTTCTCTCATCCTTAACAATGATACTTCCTCTGTGCAACTTTTTCTTGATGATAAAAGAATTTTTAATAACGATCCCGATTTAACTTTTACTTTAAGTCCGACAAATCCCAAAATTACTTTAACCTACAAACCAACCTTGGCAGAAGGTGCGCATGAATTCAGAGTGCGCGGTTTCAATATCAATAAATCCGATACAGATGAAGTTGTGCAAACTGCAACAGTTTCTAATTCATTACAAATTCTTTCAACATACAATTATCCCAATCCTTTTAATAGCGAAACATATTTTACATTCAGACTTCCGCAAGTCCCAGATGAAATAAAAATTAAAATTTATACTGTCGCGGGAAGATTAGTCAAAGAAATTTCTTTAAATAAATCTCAACTTAAATATGACTTCAATAAAATATATTGGGATGGAAGAGATGCCGACGGCGATTTGTTAGCCAACGGCGTTTATATTTACAAAGTAATTTTGAAAAAATCGGATCGTACCGAAACCATTACACAAAAATTAGCAATTGCCCGATAACTAATTAAGGAGTACATCGTGAAAAAAATATTTCTTTCCATGATCATCATTTCAACCTTTATTCATGCACAATTTCCCGATGCGAATAAAGGAAATTTAACAGGCGGATTTGGTCTTTCATTCATAGACGGAACAGCATTCTACGCATTTCGTTTTACGCCGGAAGTTTCTTTTTCAAAAATCGGTGTGGGATTGGATTTGAATCTTGAGTTCGATTCGAAAGGAAAAATGCGTGCAGAAAATTTTAATGAAACTTCCGATTACCTTGCAATCATTCGCTACCTCCGTTATGGACAAAAACACGATCCCATTTTTGCGAAAGTCGGTGCGATTGATGCTTACACTCTCGGTCATGGCAGCATCATGTATGCGTATAACAACAGCACAAGTTTTGATAGCAGAAAAATTGGGCTTGCACTCGATCTCGATTTTACAAAGTTCGGTTTCGAATCTATCTATAGTGATTTTTCGCAGAGTGGAATAATCGGCATTCGCGGTTATGCTCGTCCGCTTCATTTCACAAAATTTTCTTCGATCCCTGTAATCGGCAATATCGAAGTTGGCGCGTCAATGGTTTCCGATTTGAATAATCGCAGTTCAGTCCTCTCCGGAAATTATGATTTCGCAACAGAAAAATTCACCTCACTACAGGAAGAAAATAGTTTAACAATAGTCGGTTTCGATCTCGGTTTGCCATTATTGAAAACTTCTTCATTCAACTCAATGCTCTATTTTGATTATGCGAAGATCATGGATTTCGGTTCCGGTTCGTCCGCAGGTTTGTTAGTTGGTTTTAGTGGACTCGGATTATTGAGTGTCGATATCAAACTCGAGCGAAGATGGAACAGCGATAAATTTATTCCTTCATACTTCAATACGCTTTATGAAATTGAAAGATTTAATTTGAATAAAAGCACAGGGCAGTTCACAAGTAAAGCAAAAATTCTCGCTCTACAATTGAATGAAGACAATGGATATTATGGTGAACTCGGAGTTTCTCTTCTCAATACTTTGAAAATTATTGGTAGCTATCAGCGACTTGATTTAGATCCGAAGAGTGGAATCTTTCATGCCGATGCAGACATTTCGCCGGAGAATGGTTCTTTTGTTGCGCGCGCCGGTTACGATAAAGTTAATATTGAAGATGAAAAAGATCTTTTCACACTTGATCACCGCTCTTATCTTTTTGCCGAATTGGGATATAAACCTTATTCGTATTTGCTTGTATCGATGGTGTACAATTGGACTTTCACTCCTGTAAGAAATTCTTCCGATGAAATTGTTAGTTACGAGCCACAGAAAAAAATTGAACCACGTGTTAGTTTCATTTATCCGTTTAGTACAGGTGGAGGAAAATAATTTTTTATTCGTTGTGTCAACATCTTTTTTGCCACGACGACACAACGACACGACGGAAATATTATGGATGATGATTTAATAAGGGAACAACGGATAAATTATTCTCCTTTGAGTCCTGAAGAAGAACTTACCGGAAAAGGAATTATTGAAGCCGCTTTCAGAGTGCATAGGGGGCTTGGTCCGGGTTTATTAGAAAAAGTTTACGAAATTTGTTTTTGTCACGAACTCACGAAAATTAATCTTGCATACAAAAGGCAAATCGATATTCCAATCCAATATGACGGACTAAAATTTAATGAGGGGTTACGATTAGATGTGCTTGTAAATGATCTTGTTATTTGTGAATTAAAAGCGATAGAGCAAGTTAATCCTGTTTGGGAAGCGCAAATATTAAGTCACCTCAAATTAACAGGATTACGATTGGGTTATTTAATTAATTTCAACATCCCGCTATTAAAGGATGGAATTCGAAGATTTGTAATTTAAACGTTGAGACGTTGTGGCAAAAAAAAATTATGTGTTTGTCAAATATCGGGAGAGTTGCTGTACACTTTCAAAACATAAATTGTAAAAAGATAAAGAACAAAGAAACAGAGCTTCGTTGATGCTCAATTATATTTTTCCGTCCATTCGGAAATTTGTTTTTTCGGACTTACTTCATTATTCAAAAAAATTTTCTTTAATCGGAAAGAAATAAAACATTCAACTTTAGTTCTAGCTTGTCCGCTTTAGGCACGTTAATCTGCGATAATCAGTAGTATCTGTGTCATCAGTGTGCTATTGTCATCTGAGTTCTGAAATATAGGATTGTGTTTTAGTCGTTGAGACGTTGTGGCAAAAAAATTACAAGTTCATCAAATATTGCGAGAGTGCCTGTACACTTTCAAAACATAAATTGGGATTGAGAGAATTCACTAATTCCTTTTCGTAACTATCCCAAACTACAGAGGCAATAGAAATGTTCGCAGCTTTTGCCGCTTTAATATCTGCTGTGGAATCGCCGATAAAAATTACTTCATCTCTGTTCAAATTAAAATGCGAGAGAATTTTTTCAAGTCCTTCATGATGTGGTTTATGATTGATGACGTCACTTCCGGTTACAATCAGATCAAAGTATTGCAACAACTTTAATTTTTCGAGAGTGATTTCGGAAGTTCTTCTTCCTTTGCCGGTAAAGATTGCCAAAATCATTTGCGCTGATTTCAAGTAACGAATTAAATCCTCAATGCCATCGTACAAAGAAGCCATATGATGATTGTTCGCATAGAAATTATAATAATCATTTTTCACTTGATTGTGCTTATCGGGAAACCATTTTTCAATAATCACTTCTTCGGTTGGACCAAACAAAGAAATTATTTCCCGATTGGTCATTGATTTATTCAAATACTTTCTCGTCATGAAATTGAAAGTCGCAAAGATTAATTCATTAGTTGACGTAAGTGTTCCGTCAATATCAAAAATAACAGCTTTGAGTTTTTGCATTACTTAACTCTGAAGACTGCGATAGTTCCATCCATATTTGAAGCGGCTAAACGGCTTTCAGAAATTTTTAGTAAAGAATGAATTCTACTTGTTCCTAAAAAAAATATTTTCTTAAAATTATTTTGTTCATCGATAGAATAGACCCATCCGTTCTTTGCCCCAAAAAATATTTTCCCATTCATCTCAAATATCTCAATCGGCATTGTGTCAACTCCGAATTTCAAATCAATTTCGGAAATTACTTTCCCCGATTTAGCATCGGCTTTATAAAATTTGTTGCTAAAACTTTTTACAAAAATAGTTTTTTTATCATCCGATAAACCGATTGATTCCCAGCTTGCAAAATCATTTTTTCTCCAATTCGTTTTTCCGAGCAACACATCAATCGAAGAAACAAATTTGTCGGGAGTTGAAATGAAAACATTTTCTCCGTCAGTAACCGGCGAGCAAGCGGCGGGTGAATAATAAAAATTTTTATTCTCTGTCCACTTCCAATTTAAGTTTCCGTTTTTTGCATCAATGCAATAAAGATAATAATCCCAACTTCCGACGACGATTCTATCTTTCACTATCAACGGTTTTGCCTCAATCATTGCATTGGAAATTTGTCGTTCCCAAATAGGATTTAACATGAATAAATCGTACGAGAATAATTTACCCGTTGCCGTTCCGAAAATAAGTGCAAAAGTTTTCTCGCCGAGATAATCGGTTTTATAAGTAACGAGTTGCGAAGTAATTGGTTCAGCAATACCGATAACCTGAATCAACTTTCCGGTACTAATGTTGAATGTATGAATATCTCCTTCAATGGTAGCAACTGCGAGAATATCCGCTTCAGCCGCGGGTTTGCTCATTATTGTTGAGTGAACGGATTGCTTCCACAATAAATTTCCGTCAACATCAAAACAATAGATAGTTCCGTTCTTTAAAGGAACAATCAATTTATCCCGATATAAAACTAATGATGATGAAAGTGTACTTTTCAATTCTGTTTTCCAAACAACAAACTTATCATCATCAATGTATTGTGTAGAATCAATATTCTTAATTGAGTCTGCCACTTGCTTTGATATTTTACTTGCGTGCCAAAGTTTTGTTGTGTCAGCGTTGACTTCAAAAAAGAAAATTGAATCTCTTCTGTTTTGCACTAAGTTATAACCCCACAATTTTCCTTTGCTTAAAGTGGAGCGGCTCATCACGCCGGCAATACCATTAAAATTATAAACGCGATTTGAATGTCCGTGTCCTACAAAAATTTGTTGGATATTTTTTTTTCTTAAAATGTTCGTGAGTAAAAACCAATTATCAATCTCGTCGTCGGGTTGATGATGTGTAACGAAATAAATTTCTTGATTGGGAATTGTGTTTGTAACAATCGAATCCAACCAAACTAAATCTTCGGGAGCGAAATGCCCGCCGCCCCCGCGCCAAGGAACGCCGCTATTCAAACCGATAAACTTCGTTCCAAAAATTTCAAATACAAATTTATCATCTTTCCATAGTTGCGAAAATTTTGTTGTGCCGCTTTCACTCCATTTTGTATCATGATTTCCGGGGACGATATAGTATGGAATTTTTAGTTTATCCAAAATAAATTTTGCTTCGACAAGTTCGCTGTTTTTTCCTTTCTCCGTAATATCGCCGGATGCAATGACAAATTGAATTTCGCTGTTAGCGTTGATGCTATTTACAACGGAATTCAAATCAGTATCTGCATTCGGTGAGCCAATGTGGATGTCGGTTATCCACGCAAATTTATATTGCTGTGCAAGCGAACCAGCATCAATACAAGCATAGGAGAGGATTAATAAAAAAGTAAATGAGAAAAAGTAAATTATTTTTTTTAGTGAATGGTGGACTTCAATTGTGAACATCATTTCCTTAAATTATTTTTTTTAGTTGCCAATTTACAATGATGCAAAACACTATGAAATATTTTTAATGTTTGCGAATTCGTTTTGAGATTACTTTTCATCTGCAACTTTTAAGAATTTAAATAATTTACAAAAGTTGATTGTTCATAATTCAATACTGGAGAAAGAAATGAAAAAGCTAATCATCGTATTAGGAGTGGTCATTGCAATATTTTATATGGGATGTGAGGAAACAACAGATCCCGGCGACGACAACGGCGCTCAGGCAGTTACTAAAATTGAGGGAAAACTTCCAAACTGGACTCTCGGCACGAATAAAACTATTAAATTTTTTGTAGAAGATGAAACCAGTAACGCAAGTTTTGGTGAAGCTACAATTGCTGCAGATGGTAGTTTTTCTATCACTCTGCAAACTCCATCGGCAAGTCAGTTATCTTCTTTAATAGAGCAAGATTCAAATTGTACCGGCAACCAAACCATCAATCCAAGCGATACGAAAGGTTTGGGCGGCGGCGCATCGTTTCAGATTTATGAAGGGACAAACATCATTGGTAACGCAAGATTAACAAAGCGATTATCCGATACTTCCTCTTCGGTTGGGGATGCAGATGCAATCTGGGTTTATCTTTCTAAAGATGCAACAATGAACGGAACGCAAACTTGCACATATAATGAAGGAACGCACACTCGAACCTTTACGATGTCAATGACAAACTTGAAAGGCAAATTTGGTTGGAATAAATATTACATGACAAGAACGGTAAGTAATTCAACTGCAGACGGTTTCACACTATCATCTACCGAACCTTCAGGCTTAGCATGGCATGTTGATATTTGGGGAGGAAGTTCCGGCGCAACAATTTCCGGAACACTTCCAAACTGGACTTATGGCTCGGGAAAAACTATTAAATATGGTGAAGAAGAAAATGGAATTTTTTATTCAGTCGGAGAAGGAACAGTAAATTCGAATGGATCTTTCACAATTGAACTTCAAACTCCGGCTTCATCAAAGCTTAGTCCTATTTTTCAAAATGATTCATCGTGCAATTTTTCAGGAACTGTTGTTCCATCCGACGTAAAAGTATATGGAGGAGATGGCGACTTTTATATCTTTGACGGAACTTCGCATTTTGGAAAAGCACATTATGCAAAGATGTCAAATGATACATCCGAATCTGTTGGCGATGTGTTCGCGGCTTGGGTTTATCTCGATAAAAATTGCACTATCAACGGAAGTGAAGTTTGTGTTGAAAATGATGGCGGAATCATGCGTACCCACACGACTAATTTCTCCAACCTTAATGGAGTTGCCGGTTGGAATAAGATGTACGTAAAATTTGATGCCAAAACTTCAACTTCAGAGACTTTAAGTGTTTCGACAACTGAGCCATCCGGTTTAGTATGGAAATTTTGGAAGTATTAGTGCTTCAAAATCTTTTAGATTTCATCCCTTTCCGGTTCATTTCGGAAAGGGATTTTTTTTAAGAAATCGTGTACACATAGATTTAATTTCCGTTCTCCCTAAAAAAAAATTCCGGGAAAAATTCTTCGTTGTGTAAAGTTTTTACGAGGATTAAAATACTTGCGCTAATTCAAAATTGCACGCGTTTAAATTAGGTTTATAATTATAACTCTATTCGTCGCAAGGCAATAATACAAGAAAATATTTTTAATCAACTATTGACAAAAATATCTATCTCGTGTATTTTAGCACTCGTAAATTTAGAGTGCTAATAAACAACTCTAATTTCTAATCACAAAAACTGGAGGATAAATAATGAGTAAATTAAATGTAACTCCGCTTCAAGATCGGGTAATCGTAAAGCCATCACAGGCAGAAGAGAAAACCAAAGGCGGAATCATTCTTCCCGACACAGCAAAAGAGAAACCAATCGAAGGTACTGTAGTTGCTGTTGGACCGGGAAAAGTTGCCGATGACGGCAAAGCAATAAACATGACCGTGAAAGTCGGTGATAAAGTATTATACGGAAAATACAGCGGAACAGAAGTTACAATCGACGGTGAAGAATACCTCTTCATGCGCGAGAGTGACATATTCGCGGTAGTTAAATAATTATAGAAAGGAGAAAAAAATTATGGCTTCAAAATTAATTGAATTTAATTCAGATGCTCGCGCAAAATTAAAGAAGGGCGTCGATAAACTTGCCGATGCTGTGAAAGTTACATTAGGTCCGAAAGGAAGAAATGTAATTCTCGAAAAAAAATTCGGCGCACCAACAGTAACCAAAGACGGTGTTTCTGTCGCTAAAGAAATCGAATTAGAAGATGCAGTTGAAAACATGGGTGCACAAATGGTTCGCGAAGTTGCTTCCAAAACCAGCGATGTTGCAGGTGATGGAACAACAACGGCAACCGTGCTCGCTCAAGCAATTTACCGCGAAGGATTAAAGAACGTAACCGCAGGCGCAAATCCAATGGATTTAAAACGTGGTATCGATCTCGCAGTTGGCAAAGTTGTTGGCTATCTGAAATCAATCAGCAAAAGTGTTGAAGGAAGAAAAGAGATTTCACAAGTCGGCTCAATTTCTGCAAACAACGATAACGCAATCGGAGAATTAATTGCTGATGCAATGGATAAAGTTGGAAAAGATGGAGTTATCACCGTTGAAGAAGCAAAAGGTACTGAAACTGCTTTGGAAGTAGTTGAAGGAATGCAATTCGATCGTGGTTATCTCTCCCCTTATTTCGTTACAGATGCAGAAAGTATGGAAGCAATTCTCGAAGACCCTTTCATTTTAATTCACGACAAAAAAATCTCTGCGATGAAAGACCTTCTCCCTGTTCTCGAAAAAATCGCGCAACAAGGAAGATCACTTTTAATCATTGCTGAAGATCTTGAAGGCGAAGCGCTTGCAACATTAGTAGTGAACAAATTGAGAGGCACTTTAAAAGTTGCCGCAGTTAAAGCTCCCGGCTTTGGCGATAGAAGAAAAGCAATGCTGGAAGATATCGCTGTGCTTACAAACGGAACCGTAATCTCTGAAGAGAGAGGTTTTAAATTGGAGAATGCAACAATCTCTTATCTTGGAACCGCAAAGAAAGTTGTAATCGATAAAGATAACACAACCGTAGTTGAAGGTGCCGGAAAAGCCGATGATATCAAAAAGAGAATTAACGAAATCAAAGCTCAGATTGACAAAACAACTTCTGATTATGACAAAGAAAAACTTCAGGAAAGATTGGCAAAACTTTCCGGCGGTGTTGCCGTACTTAAAATTGGCGCATCAACAGAAGTTGAAATGAAAGAGAAGAAAGCAAGAGTTGAAGATGCACTACACGCAACCCGCGCGGCTGTTGAAGAAGGAATTGTTCCCGGCGGCGGCGTAGCTTTCATTCGCGCAATTTCTTCTTTGAAAAAATTAAAAGGAGAAAACGAAGATCAAACAACCGGTGTTGCAATTATCGAAAAAGCTCTTGAAGAGCCGTTGAGACAAATTGTAAATAACGCTGGACTTGAAGGATCTGTTGTTCTCCAAAAAGTTGCCGAAGGTAAAGATGACTATGGATTCAATGCCGCTACTGAGGTTTATGAAAACCTTTACAAAGCCGGAGTTATCGATCCGACTAAAGTCAGCAGAACCGCACTTGAAAATGCAGCATCAGTTGCTTCATTGCTCATTACAACCGAAGCAGTTGTTTATGAAAAGAAAGAAAAAGAACCTCCAATGCCTCCAATGCCACACGGCGGCGGCATGGACGGAATGTATTAATAAATAGATTCCATTAGTTTAGTTCGGGCGAAGCAGTTGCTTCGCCCTTTTTATTTAATTAATTTGGTTTGGAGTTTGTTAAACTTAATTATGATTTATTAACCGGTGCAATCAGTTAAAAGAAAAATAGAATCGATACCAAAAGAAGAACTTGATGAAATGCTCAAGGAAGCATTTAATCATTTAAATCATGGAAGACATCGACTTGCGTTAAATCTTGCTCAAAAAGTTTTTGAACACAGACAAAATGATTTTCGTGTTGCGATATGTCTCGCGTGGTCTTTTCTCGAAAATTCTGAACCGAGTGCCGCACTTGAATATGCCGACCTTGCCGTCAAGTTGAGCAACGATTCGCCTCAAACAAAAATCTATCGCGGTTTTGTTTTAATGCGAATGGGAATTTTTCTCGGCGCAATTCAAGACCTTGAAGCCGTTATTACCTCAGACAAAGGACCAATTTCATGGGCGCATCACTTAAAGGCAAAAGCTCTTGCCGGCATCGGAAAATTCCGCGAAGCGTATGATGAATTTGAATCCGCTATTCGAACTGATAAATCCGGCAACAAAGAATTTCCGAAACTACGCGATTGGTATAAGAAAGCGGCTGAGATTACGAGTGTTAAAGATACTCGAGTAGAAGATTTAATTTCCGAAGCCGAGTCCGCATTTAAAGCTAAAGAGTATTGGTATGTAAGTTGGGTACTTCGCAAAGTTCAAAAAGATTCTACAGTTTCTAATGAAGTCTATAAGCAAGCACTTCTATTAGATTTGGAAAATATGTTCGCGTTGTTTCAATTCAGACCCGGTTTAACAAAAGCCGAACTTCTCAAAGAACAATTTTCTGAGGATCAAAGATTTTTAAACATCTATAATAAATTCAAAAATATAGTTGTGAAAAAAGATCCCGGTATAGATTTTAAAACCCACGCGCCCGAACCAGAAGCGCAAAGCGCACCATCAATTGCACCAACAAGAGTCGAATCCAAAAAAGAAGAAAAGGTTGAAAAAGATAAAACCGTAATTACTTTAAGGAAGCGAACAGAATTCGTGCGAATGGACGACACAGAAGTTTTAGCACTTTATGCGAAGACTTTTGATCTCGCAAATGACACACCTGAAAGCCGACCTTACATGCTTCAATTCAATGAGGAAGCTACTGCATTCATTGGCGTTGAAGTGATTATTTCAAATCCTTTTTATAATTTGAAAGATTCGCAACTCAGCGGTAAAGTTGTTTGGTTCATGAATGATAAGGAAGTCGGGCAGAATTCATTTCAGTTGAATATTGATAGAATGTGGCGCACACTGATTTTCGTTGAAAGCTGGGGATCGCAAAATGTCGGATTCTGGAAACGTTCGCAGGGAAGAGTTGATGTTTATCTTCATGATCAAAAAGTGTGCGAACGCTGGTTTTTAGTCGGCTCTTCCTACATAGAAAATTTTGAAGATTTTGATCTCGCCGAGCTCGAAGAAAGACTTCTTTCCGAAAGAGCATTGAAGAAACAAACAAAGAAAACAGATGCGCAACCAATGGCACCGGTTCAGCATGAAGTTAAAAAGACAAAAGCCGATTCTGAAAAAACTCTCGAAGATTTTCTCGCCGATCTCGATAGCTTCACAGGGCTTGCATCTGTAAAGCAATCGATGCGTGATTTCGTTTCTTATCTCGAATTCATTAAAGAAAGAAAAAAACTCGGCTTAAAAACTCAAGAGGGAATTTCGATTCATTCCGTCTTTCTCGGAAATCCCGGTACAGGCAAAACAACCATCGCAAGAATTCTCGGAAATATTTTTAGAACTATGGGACTGCTTGAAAAAGGGCAAGTCATTGAAGTTGATCGTTCCGCTTTAGTTGGGCAGTATGTCGGTGAAACTGCACAAAAGACAGATGCGGTAATTGAATCAGCTATGGGCGGGTTACTCTTTATTGATGAGGCGTACACGCTTGTAAAAAAAGGGCAGGCAAATGATTTCGGGCAAGAAGCAATCGACACTCTTCTGAAAAAGATGGAAGATAAAGGAAGCGAGTTCGCGGTTATCGTTGCTGGTTATCCCGATAACATGAATGACTTCCTCGAATCGAATCCGGGAATGAAATCCCGTTTCGCGCACTTTTTCAACTTTGAGGATTATACTCCAAAAGAGATGATTGAAATTTTCAAAATGATGGCTGGTAAAGAAGATTACAACATAGAGCAATCGGCAGTTGATCTTTTGTTTAAGGAATTCACAATTCTTTATCGTAAGCGAGATAAAGCTTTCGGTAATGCGCGTCTCGTAAGAAATTTTTTCAACGATACGAAAATGGCACTCAGCAAACGCTACCTCAAACTTCCGGAAAGCGAAAGAAATCAAAAAAATCTCAGCACAATTAAAGAAGATGATATAAAAGAAGTTTTCAAAACCGGACAGCAAAAGAGTTATAAAATCGGAATTGATGATGAAGCACTCAAACGAAATCTTGATAAACTTAATGGCTTAACCGGTTTAGGTTCTGTTAAAAAAGATATTAACGAGATTGTGAAACTTGCCCGCTACTATCTTGAAGTTGGGCAAGAAATCCAAAATAAATTTTCGGAACATATTTTGTTTCTTGGAAATCCGGGAACCGGAAAAACTACAGTGGCGAGAATTGTTAGTCAAATTTTTGCGGCACTCGGAATTTTACCGAAAGGACATCTCGTTGAAGCTGATCGACAAACACTTGTTGCAAGTTTTGTTGGAAAAACTGCAGAGAAAACTACAGAGATAATAAACAGCTCCATGGGTGGCACATTATTTATAGATGAGGCGTACGCCCTTGTAAAATCGGGCGATGCGGGGGGTTCTGATTTTGGTAAAGAAGCGATTGATACTCTTCTGAAACGAATGGAAGACGATCGCGGAAAGTTCAAAGTTATTGCCGCCGGCTACACCGACGATATGAAAAGATTTCTTGAAAGCAATGTTGGATTACAATCGCGTTTCACAAAAACTATCACATTCGAAGATTATACACCCGAAGAGTTGATGACGATTATGACAAATTCACTCGCGGAGAAAACTTTATTTTTAAATGAGGAAGCGGCAGAAAAACTTCGCCAGCACTTTAACGATATTTATCGTGTGAGAGATAAATCTTTCGGCAATGCACGTCTCGTTAGAAATTTGGTGGAAGGTGTTGTAAGAAATCAGTTGCTACGATTGGTGGATGTACCGAAAGACAAACGAACGCCGGAGATGTCTCGCACAATAACTTTCGAAGATATGAAAGAATTGATTACAACTAAGAAAGAAGTTCAGGAAGTAAAAGTTGAAGGTAACAAAGAACTTTTAGATGAATATCTCGTTGAGTTAAACGGAATGATCGGCTTGGCTTCTGTAAAATCGAGCGTCGAGAAACTTATCAGCGGATTAAAGGTTGCAAAACTTCGTGAAGATCGCGGTTTAAAAGTTATTAGAAAAAATTTGCACGCGGTTTTTCTCGGCAATCCCGGAACGGGAAAAACTACTATAGCGAGATTGATAAGTAAAGTGTACAAAGAGATGGGACTATTGCAAAAAGGGCATCTTGTCGAAGTTGATCGCTCTTCCCTCGTTGCAGGATATCAAGGACAGACTGCAACGAAGACGGATGAAGTAATTCAAAAATCGCTCGGCGGAACTTTATTTATTGATGAAGCATACACACTCGCACGCGGTGCTAACGATTTCGGGCAAGAAGCTATCGATACTTTATTGAAACGAATGGAAGATTACCGCGATTCGCTTGTGGTTATCGTTGCAGGTTATCCGAATGAGATGAAAACATTTCTTGATGCGAATCCCGGAATGCTCTCGCGCTTCACAAACTTTTTCAACTTCGAAGATTATTATCCACGCGAAATGCTCGAGATTGCTTCCGGTATTGCCGAGAAAAGCGGATATATGATGGATGAAGGGGCACTGCAATCGCTTTACGAAATATTCAACCATATCTACGACAACCGCGATAAAAATTTCGGTAATGCACGAACCGTCAGAAATATGTTGTATAAAGCCATAAGTCATCAAGAAGAAAGAATATTAACTCTTTCAAGTCCGAGCGATAACGATTTGATTACAATTACGTACGAAGATGTTGCCGCAGTTGATTTATCAAACGACTATTAATCTTCTTCTAATTTTAAATGTTAAAAATTAAAAACCTCACAAAAAAATTTGGGGCATTCACAGCCGTTGACAACGTTTCGCTTGAGATAAGTAGCGGTGAATTTTATGGCTTCCTCGGTCCTAACGGTGCAGGAAAAACAACAACTATTAAAATGATAACGGGATTGATAGCCCCAACTTCAGGAAGAGTTTTTGTGGACGGCATCGATAATCAAGAAGATTCCATCGAAGCAAAAAGAAGAATTGGATACATTCCCGACCAACCATTCCTTTACGATAAACTCACAGGAAAAGAATTTTTATTTTTTTCAGGCGGGCTTTATCATCTCGAAAATTCTTTACTAAAACAAAGAGTTGAAGAAGCAGTTGAATCTTTAAGAATCGGTGATTGGCTGAACAAACGCACCGAAAGTTATTCGCAAGGAATGAAACAGAGAATCACAATTGCATCCGCGCTGCTGCATAATCCGAAGTTCATAATTGTTGATGAACCGATGGTGGGACTCGATCCGCAAAGCGCAAAACTTGTAAAAGATATTTTCACGCGCAAAGCCGAAGAAGGTGCTTCGATTTTAATGTCAACACACAGTTTAAACATTGCCGAAGAAATTTGTTCGCGAATTGGAATTATTAATGACGGCAAAATTATTTTCGATGACAACATCAAAAAGTTAAAAGAATTTAAAGAACGGGAATACATAAATCTCGAACATTTCTTTTTGGAATTGACGCGATGATTGGCGAAGTACTTCATTTGTTAAAGTATAAAATCAAATCATTTTTATACTTTGATTTTGAAGCGCGCCCCGGATACATTTTAAGAAATCTTGCGAGCGCGGCTGTTTATGCGGCTTTCATGTATGGCTTTTACATTCTTGGCGAAACAATTATTCAAACACTTCTCGTCGATTTCAACGTTGGAAATTATCTGCTGCATCGTTTCATCGGAATTATTTTATTTATTTTCTTTATCTCCGTGAATGCAGGAAACGTACTCGTCTCCCTTTCCACATTGTACCGATCAAAAGAGGTGAATCATCTTTTTACAAAACCACTTGATTATAAAAGTATTTTCATAATAAAATTTTTAGATAATTTTTTTTACAGTTCGGCAACACTTTTTGCAGTGATGATCTCAACTTTATTGAGTTACGGAAATTTCTTCGAGGTTGATTGGTATTTTTATCCTTTTACTCTTCTGTTTTTATTTCTTCCATACACATTCATAGCGGGAGTACTTGGTGTTTTAATTTTGTTTCTCTTTATAAAAATCGCTTCGGTTATCGGGCTTCGTATGGGGTTGTTGTTAATCATCATCTTTTATTTGATTGCGATTTATAGTACGTTCATCGTTAGCAATCCGATGGAGTACGTAAATAAATTTTTTACAAATTTCGATCAGGTAGGTTCAACGATATCTATGCTCGAAACAGATTCAACAATATTCTTCCCAAATTTTTGGTTGTCAGATTCACTTTATCTTTTGGCGGAAGGAAGGTATGTTCAAACTCTCCCCTATTTGATTTCTATCAGTGCGCTTGCCGTTTATCTTTTTACAGTTGCGGTGAAAATTGCAAATAAGTTTTATTACAAAAGTTATCTCGCAATTTTAGATATGCGTTTCAAGAAAAAAGAGATTAACGACGATAGAGATTTTTATTCTTTCGAAAAGAAAAATTTTTTCAGAAGTGATTACTCCACAATTCTGAAAAAAGAATTTTGGCTCTTCGTGCGCGAACCGACGCAAATCATTCATCTCAGTTTGATGATTGTTCTGCTAATATTTTTTTTGGGAAGCATCGGTGGGAAATCTTATGATTACTTCATGCACTCCAACCCGGAACTAAAAACTATTTTATATCTCGTAATATTTTTATTCAATGCATTTCTTGTGGCGTCGCTTTGCTTAAGATTTGTTTTTCCGATTATCAGTCTTGAAGGTGAAGCGCAATGGAAAACCCGCAGCGCGCCAATAGATTTCGCAAAAATTATTCGAATTAAAATTTTGCCGTATTTGGTTTTTGTGGTGATAATTAGTTTCGGAATAAATTATATCACGCATCGAAAATTGCCCGGAGATTTAATTCTTTACTCGTCTCTTATAATGTTGAGTATCTCGTTCACGCTTTCATTTTTAAATCTCGCTTTCGGTTCGATGTATGCGAACTATAAGGAAAAAAATCCGATACGCATTTCATCATCGCAGGGTGCATCGACGGCGTTTTTGCTTAGTCTCACTTATTTGACAATCGTTGTCGCATTATTATTTCAACCGATGCTATCGATATTCATGGAGATGAATTATCCGGTTCCGTTTATAACTACAAATTCGCTTCGACAAAATACTTTTATCATCCTTACTCTTTCGTCAATACTTTCAATAGTTTTTTACAAATTAACTTTTAAAACATTGAAGAAAGATTTTTGAGAAATGAGAAACACTTAAACTTTTTTCTTCTTCGTGGCGGACATAAACATCCCCGCACCAACTAATAGCACACTGATGACACAGATTAAACTGATTTTCACTGATTTCTATCAGCGAATATCTGTCAAAATCAGTGTTATCAGTGTTCTATTTCCAATTGTGACAGTCACGAAAATATAATAATAGGAACGGTAGCGTAACTTCAGTTAATTAATAATAAAACAAGTACCCCCGAGAGGACTCGAACCTCCGTCCCGATGAATCGGGATTAGGAAACTACTGCACTGATAACTTAAACATTTCGAAGATAATTTTAACCAACGATTCTTTTAATTTCTTCAATTGTGTATTCCCCTGAGATTAACTTCTGAATATATTTTCTGCTCTTCATTTACTTTATAAATTTTTCCACTCGCATTGCTATTTCTTTGTTCTCTAGTTGATACTCAAATACTAATTCCCAAGGTCTAAATCTTGCTGTGAATCCTTTCTCAATCGAATTGTGAATTTCAAGTCGGTGTGAAGGATTCTTACTGATTCCAACATAAAATCTTCCATTACGTTGAGATTGAAGAATATAAACAGAGTACTTCAAAAGTTCCATTGTACCCCCGAGAGGACTCGAACCTCCTGCCAATAGTTTAGGAAACTACTGCTCTATCCATAATGAGCTACGGGGGCGGATAATAAACTGAAATTATTTCATCACAAATATATCATTCTTTGCATCACATCGCGGCGAGGACTCGAACCTCCTTCCCGATACATCGGGATTAGGAAACTACTGCTCTATCCATACTGAGCTACGGGGGCGGATAATAAACTGAAATTATTTCATCACAAATATATCATTCTTTGCATCACATCGCGGCGAGGACTCGAACCTCCTTCCCGATACATCGGGATTAGGAAACTACTGCTCTATCCATACTGAGCTACGGGGGCGGATACGTTATTTATTCTTTAATTCTTTTTCTTTTTGCTCTTCTAAAAATTTTCCCCACTCCGAATACCATCCATCCGATCGTAAATCAGTTTCAAAAATATAACCGGCGATAATAGTTACTTCTTCTTTAAGAAAAGAAGATTGAGGCATCAAACCGAATTTGCGAATTGCCCCCATCATTACTGCATCTTCCTCATTTGGATTTAGAACAAAATTGACAATGTCATTCACAAATTCATCTTTCGTTGTTTTGTCATCGAAGTAGTGTCTCTTCACCATGAACATTGGCGGAGCTAAACGGGTGTCTGCCTCCATGTCGGGGTTGTGACAACTGAAGCATCTATCATTAATCAATTGCATCCCGATTTTTTTTAACTCTTCATCGCTTCGAAACTTTTCTGAATTATTTTCTACGATTGAATTTCGAAAACCGAAAATTACAAATGCAATGAATAGAAGAATTAAAATTCTTGAAATGTTTTTCATCATCACTCGAAATATTGGTTAAAAGTTATAAAAGAATTTTTAATCTCTGCGAAATTTTCATTCTGATTTTCTTTTTCTTTTTCAAATTTTTCGGAGAGTTCGATAAACGGAACGAGCCATTTATGCAGTTCATCGTGGGCTTTCCCTTCCATCGAACAATTGCTTAAAAGCGAATCAAGATTTTCATTTAGAGTTTTTGAGATTGCAGAATAATCCTTCGATGGATTTTCATCAAATTTAGCAACGGCGTTGTCCATGTTGCGGATGAAGATCATCATTGCATCCACAACTTTCCATTTCTTCCCGTTGTTCAGTTCAATCGCCTCATCGCCTTCATGTTGATGAGTTGTGTTTTTGTTAACGGTTACCTTTTCGTTCTTAGTCGAATCGTTGCATCCGAAAAGGAAAATCATAAATATTATTATTAAACTTTTGTACATTTTTATTGAATAAAGTGTTAAAATTTTCATCTCAAATTTATTAAAGTCGGTTGAGAAAATTGATAAGTTTTACAGCGAAAAGAAATTAATTCATTATTTTTGTTCACAAATATCTCATGAGTTTTGAAATGAAAAATTTTTATATCTCTCTGTTTCTTCTTTTAACAGGAATTGAACAAATCAGCGCGCAAACGCTCGTGCAATCTTTTCCTTTTTCACGTTACACACCGTACGATTATCCCAGATTTTTCAATAGAGAGGAATACAATAAGTTTTAGTGCAATAAAAATCATA
>CAYMUL010000005.1:0-7239 GCA_964393605.1 uncultured Ignavibacteriaceae bacterium
TGTGGAAGTGTGGATCTGGGGAACTGTGGAAATTGGGAATGGTCGTTCTGTTGAATCGTGGAAATTGGGAATGGTCGTTTGTTGAATCGTTGAACTGTGGAAACTGGGAATGGTCGTTCTGTTGAATCGTGGAAATTGGGAATGGTCGTTCTGTTGAATCGTTGAACTGTTTAGTGACATCTTGTACTACAAATAAACAAATAAACAAATCAACAAATAAACAATGTGGAAACTGGGAATGGTCGTTCTGTTGAATTGTGGAAATTGGGAATGGTCGTTCTGTTGAATCGTTGAATCGTTGAACTGTTTAGTAACATCTTGTACCAACAAACAAATCAACAAATCAACAAATAAACAATTGTTCGCATCAACAAATCAACAAATCCTTCATTTAACTACCCTGACTTACATATGGATGAATAATAAAATGCGGCTAAAGCCAAATACCTTTTTATTGTTAAACCTTTGTATAAATCCAACGGGAATAAAATTGATGCAACAGAATTTTTAACGTTCAAATAGTTCTTCATTTATGCACCAGGAATATTTTTGCCTCAATCTCATGGAGACAAGAAAAAAAACTTTTAGTTCGTTCGTTGAGTCAAAGCTCCTCGTGCCTCGCCATGTCTGTATCGAATACGTCTTCTTCTGATGATTCAGTCAATTCTTATAATCCATACTGAAGCGAAATACTGAACCTATGACTAACGCCAAGCATCCATAAGGGATATCTCGTTTTTTCCTCATCGGTAATATTGGAATATTCGTAATTCATTTTGCAGATGAGATCATGCATATATTCGTAGGAGAAGAAAAACCCGACTCGATATTCTACGCGGAGTGGTGAATAAAGAAATGCTTTTTCAATTTTATATTTGTACACTGTCTCTATGCTATCAATTCCCCCCTTTCTTACTCGCTCAAAATATATCCCCCCATAATATTGAGGATGAGGGAAATAATCTAATTGCATTCTTAATTGATCTGAGTTTTGCCCCATCCAATGCCCGAGTGGATAGTTTATATGTTTATAAGTTGTTGTTGAATCTTTATGCTCGTATAACCATGGATTAATGCGCGTATATTCCGCAGTAACATCAAAATCTTTGAGAACATCAAACGTTGTCGCTCCCACAGTAATGCCGTACCAGGTACTCCAATTCTCCCCCTTAACTAGTTCTCGAATTGAGGTAACATCGAGAAAAAATGTGTAATAAAATTGTAATCGTTTTAGTGTGTTGTATTTCAAATCAAAGAATAACTGTCCGTTGGAATCTTCTATCGAACCCTTCCCCAGATCTCGATCTAAATATTTGAAGAACATAAACGGCAACATCATTTCCGGTTTAAACTCACCTTTATAGACTGCACTATTTCCGAATGAAATATCCAAATTAGCAATGGGCGAGACGGTGAATAAATTTAATGCAAAATATTTTTTTACAAATCTTTGTCTGTTCGCTTCATAAACCGTGCTTGTTCTATAATAATAACCGATAGAGTCAATAAAATTGGAATTTAACCATCCATGTATAAAAGTCGTCCGTAACCATTTAACAGGGTAGAGAGAGAAACGAAGGAAGGGATATGATGGTGCTTTATCTGAAAGTATTAATTGCCCGAAATTACCATGCCCGATTTTCAAATAATCTTTTTGATATGAAAGATCACCCCAGCCCCAATCAATGCTTAACCCACCGCGCACATCACTGTATTCAATACCTCCCTCGGGTGAAATCTTCGTGTGTCCTGTTTCGGGCGTAAATAAATTGTCCTTATCAATCTTATCTCCAAATTCTCCCTGGTCCCTGAAATTTATCCAAACACCGAACCAATCATCTATCTCTGCATGAGCCTGTATACCCCACCATCGCTTTATCGAATTCGAAGATGCAAAATAATTTAGTTTATATCCAAAAAGCGGATCGATATCCAAATTGATTAATGTATCCGAATACTTGAACGCATGAAATCTCTGCGGTGTATTCCGTCCGATGCTGAATTGTTTTTCATACCAATTTACGAAATCAACTTTCAGTTCAGCGGAATCGTTTTCTTTATAATTCAAGAGATAGTTCTTCAATTTCTTATCCGAAAGTGGCATTACTTCATTATGAAAATCGAATCCGCTCAAAACACTTTGTTTGTTAAGAAATTTATTTATAGAATTGTAATATGACCTATAAACAATCTGTCCGAAATTCATTTGAACAAATGCCAATGAAAAGACGAAAACTAAAATTCTTTTCATGCAGATGAATCTAAAAAAATTTTTCCCGACATTCTCCAACAATGAAATATTTGAGAATTTAATTTTCTTTCTTTTATTATTTTGTTCGATTAGCATATCATTCATCTCGAATTATAAACCCTATTCTCTGTTACTAAAAATTTTTTCATCTCTCTTTTTATTTTTTTATTTCTGTTTTAAGTATGCGAAATCAAATAAATCGATCCGCCTAAAAAGCTATAATCTTCTCCCCCTTTTACTTTTCATTACTTGGACTGCTTTAACACTCACTTACACCCCTCAACAAGCATACGGATTTCAGAAATTCTTACACTTCATCATCGTTATTATTCCGCTTGGACTATCTGTAGTCTATATTCACAATTTTTTCGATAAAGAAAGATACAAACTTTTTATTTTCTTTTTAGGAACAACTGTTGCAATATTAGATTTTTTAGCAATAACACTAAATCCTTTCCAATTCGGCTCGGCGTATGTATTTGAATTTTCCCGTTGGAGCCACGTTGTTTTTTCAAGGATTGCTGCAATCTCTTTTATACTTTTCCTTCTCGGCGAATATCATCTTCGATTTTTTAAGAAACAATCTTATCTCTTCATATTTATTTTATTACACCTTACCGCATTGTTGGTAGCCGGGCATCGCATAGTGCTTGTAGGGACACTCATATTTCTCGCAATTTATTTTTTTCACTACAGACTAAACAAAATAAAAATTGTTGGTTGGAGTTTGGGTATTCTTTTGATAGTATTTGTTCTTTCTCAAATTTCACCAAGTATCAACGAGAGGTTTATTAAATTTATTTACACACCCTGGCACTCACTTGAGAATGATGCATCTTTTATGTCCCGTTTGGATGCATGGAAAATCGCATGGGATATTTTTATAGCAAATCCGATTGCCGGCATCGGGTTGGGTGGCTTTAATCAGTATGCAAGTTTTGAAATAACTACAATGATGAAATATCCCCACAACATTTTTTTAGAAGTCTTATGCGAACTTGGATTGATCGGGTTCTCACTATTTATCTTATTATTATTTCATGCAACAAAATTTTCTTCAGCCAAGAATAAAGTACTACTGCCGCTACTTATTTTTTTGCTATTCCTAAGTCTCTTCGCAAAAGACATTCCCTCCAATGCGGTGTTCTTCGCAGTGGCGATAGGGAGAGGATTTAAGGATGGAGGTTCAACAAGGATAAAGGATAAAGGATAAAGGTTAAATTATTGGATTAGGTATTTCGTTTGATGGATTTTGAATTGATGGCACCAAGAATTTTCTTCAATTCGATACTTTCTGCTGAGAGTTTTTGGAGCACCTCTGAATCATTATTAATTTTTATTAATACTCTTAACCAGTAATTTGATTCACGCATTTCCTTTAATGAGATATTAATTTTATTAAAAAAATCAGCTTTGGAATTCGCCCCTTGCGCTTCTTTACCCCGTCAAATAGAATCCGCCAAAAATTTCTTCAACCTATTTTTTATATATCTCTTTCCATAAGATGTTTTCAAATATTTTTCACGATGAAGAGCATCCTCTTTATTGAGTGAAACCTCATAATATATTAATTCTAAAGGTCTTCTGTTTTTCGTAGATTTTACCCTCCCGGCTTGATGTTCTAAGAGTCTTGCTTTCAGATCTGCAGAATAACCAACATACATCATCTTATCTTTTACACTCTGAAGCACATATACAAAGTATTTCATCTTATTTGACGGGGCAGGTTCGCACCACTGGAACTTGCTGATCGGATTAATTGATTCGCAATAATTTTATACTCTTGCGTCGATGGTAAATTTCTACACGCTTTGATAACGTTCACAGTAAAATCAAACAATCGCTCACTCAGTCCCGTATCCATAATCCAATCTCAAAATTTATCCTCAACATTAAATTATCATTTATCATTTACAATTTATCCCTCAATACCAAATTATCATTTATCATTTACAATTTATCCCTCAATACCAAATTATCATTTATCATTTACAATTTATCCTTCCACAACTACGCGCTTCTCGCTCCTTTCAATAATATGTTGCCGACAGCCTTGAAGAAATATTTAATATCCGTCAACATCGGATTTTTTTCATAGGCAGTTAAATATCTTTCTTCGGAATCCATAATCTCTTCAAGCGTTTTGGGTAAATCGGCATAAAATGGAGGCAACAAACCCGGTTTATATCTCATCCTTTTGATTCGTAAATCTTCTCGGTACAGACTAAGATAGTGCGCACTGAGCGGACGAACTCCCACAATCTTTAAATCGCCTTTTAATAAATTAAGAACCATCGGTAATTCATCAATCCAAAGTTTGCGAAAAATTTTTCCCCAAGTAGTAATTCTAAAATCGTCCTTAAATTTTCCACCTTCCGCAAGTGAGCCTAATTTATAAACATATTCCTGTAGATACTCTGCATATGGGTGCATCGTTCTTGCTTTAAATACGTAAATAGTTTTCCCATCTTTACCCAATCTTTTCATTTTGAAAAGTGGACCGAAAGAAGGATTCTTATCAGTGCGCGGCTCATGTTTCTTTGCTGAAATAAAATAAACAAAATTATCAATCACTTTAGCATCAATTAACTCAAACCCGCAATAATAAAGGCGACCAAGACTCTCCGCTAGTGAAAGTGCCCTTCCTTTCCCGTCAGTAATTCCAAAATAAATCTTTTGCAAAAATGGAAGCTTCGGTAAAACCCGATTCCATAAAAAATCGAGGAAGTAAAAAAATCTTGCAAGATAGAATGGATACGTTTTGATAAATCTATTATACCGCAATACAATCGGTTCAACGACGCCGATAAATATTCCCCCCGGTTTTAAAGTACGATTGACTTCAATCAAATACTGATTCACCCTCCGCAAATCATTCATCTCATGAAGATTCAAAAAAAATGTTAACGTCTTTGCCTCAATAGTTTCTACATTATAAATATCACGCGAGCGAATGACAATTGATTCCTCTAATCCATGCCCCCCTAAATCTATAGAGCGACTTAAAAATTCATTCATCTCCGGCAATTTTGCGAGATAGACACCTGCAAGTTTTGAACTTAATCCGGTAAAAGTTTTATTAGCTTCATTCTCTTGTTCAATATATTTATCACGTTGTTCAGCTTCATCCGAACCATTGCCATGATTAGTATAATAATTACCTCCACCATTTTGATTTTGAACCATTACATTTTCGGGAATGAATTTCTCAAGATTAAAATCTACAAGTGTTGGAGCCCTGAGCAGTCTGTATTTATTCACATCGACCGTCGCAACTCTCTCCCGCGGGTATTGAATTGCGAGTATCACAAAACTCCACCCCGAATAAACAACTAAACCGAAAATATATGAATAGGCAATATCAACGCTGAAACGGAATGTGAATAATAAAAATATGGAAACAGAACCGAGCAATAGATACTCCCGTAAATATTGCCAGATGTAACTCCAAAAATTTTTTTGCGGCTCTCTATTAAAATTATGACTGATTATGCTGACAAATAACCAGAAGAACATTAAAGAGGAAAGAAATAAATAATAGTTTAATCCCTTATAAGAGTGATCTAATATTTGTAAGTGAATGTACAATACCAGAAACAAAAAGAGAACAAACTGAACAAGAAAAATCCTTATTGAAAATTTTGGAAAACCGATTTTAAGTGCACTCCCAATTTTTATAATTGGAAATGCAACTAATATAATCTCCAGACTCGAAGCAGTAATCAAAGTATTTAGCAATAGATAACGCGATACATCCGATTGATCGATGAAATAAATAAACAGCGCAAGCAGTCCAAGCATGAGTAAGAATGATTCGAGATAAACTATTAAACTGCTCCTCAAGTTTGTTCCCTCCCCTGCCGAAAACTTTCGAACTATCATTGAGCTAATCAACCATGCAAGAAGCAATACTACGCCGAGAGAAAATTTATCAAAATTAAAACTTGCGTTTCTTAAATACAGAAAAAAAATAAAAACACCCCCGTACGTAATCAAGCCGGAGGCGAATTTATTTATTGGGAAGTTTTTATTTTTCATACTCAAAGATAGAGAATGGAATTAATATTTTAATTGCCGGGAAGAAATAGCGTATGTTGGATTGTTTAAGAAAGGATAAAGAATAAAGGATAAAGGATAAATTGGGGTGGGATGTTTGGTTAAGGTTTAATCGTTGAATCGTCTAAGAGTTGATTTGTTTAATTGCTTTCGGTGGGGTTGATTCGTTGAATCGTTTAAGAGTTGAATTGTTTAAGGGTTGATTCGCAAGCGGCGTTTTTTACCACTGAGTCACTGAGAACACTTACGTGCACGTAGCCGGCACAATTTATTCCGCTGAAAACTGACGCGCCTTGGAAATGATAAAGGGGAAATGATAAAGGATAAATTGGGGGGGGGATTTTTGGTTGAGGGTTTTTCCGAAAAATCGGAATCTTCGCTTCGTTACAATTAGAATGTCCCATGATCAGTATGCTACGTTGACTGAGGCTCGCAAGATTTCTGCGGTGGTTTCCTCGAAGAGTCGTTCCGAGAGAAAAACCTCAACCACCGTAGCAAGTTAAATTAAAAATGATTATAGCTCTCGACGTTGACTGAGGCTCTCGACGTTGACTGAGGCTCTCGACGTTGACTGAGGCTCTCGAAGTCAACGAGGCACCGGGGTAGCCAACTAAGCGCTACTGAAACCAACAAAGCCCTATCGAAGCCAACAAGACAATATCGAAATCAACAATGCATTTATTTTATCAGTTTACTTTTTTTCTCTCCCCAGGCGCATCAACAAATAAACAAGAGCGTAATGAACTCTACTCAACTCCGCTATCACGAATAGGTTGAATTGCTTATCTGTTTTTCCGATAAATCGGAATCTTCGCTTCGCTCGAAATAAATGAATCTCTTGGAATCAACAAATCAACCCATCAACAAATAAACAAGCGCGTAATGAACTCTACTCAACTCCGCTATCACGAATAGGTTGAATTGCTTATCTG
>CAYMUL010000005.1:7339-98695 GCA_964393605.1 uncultured Ignavibacteriaceae bacterium
GCGTAATGAACTCTACTCAACTCCGCTATCACGAATAGGTTGAATTGCTTATCTGTTTTTCCGATAAATCGGAATCTTCGCTTCGCTCGAAATAAGTGAATCTCTTGGAATCAACACATCAACCAATCAACAAATCAACACATTATGAAGTAAATCGTATTGATATGAAAAAAGCGCCGAAGCGCTCTGAAGGATAATCAGAATATTTTACAATTCAACTGAAATTAAATAAATACGCTGCGCCGAGAGTTATCCCGGGCAAAATATCTTTATTACCTTGATAAATATCTCAACCAAAAATTTTCGAAATACCAAAATTGAAATCAAACGCTCAGATATTCTGAAACTTCTCGAACACTGAGGCGGCCTTTATAAAGTTTGGACGAGCGCCGACAACGAGAATAATTTTTAGCATGGTTTGATTTGCGGAATTGTTGAGTTGCTTGATTGTCCGCTATGCTAATCTTCTTTTATTAATCCAACGTTTGAAAAAAGGATCGTCAATCTCATAGCCGATTTTGTTTTTAATTACCAAACCGCTTTGTGAGAGTCTTTTTAAGGCGCTGAATACGGTGCTGGGAGCAGCGGCAAAATATTTTTTGGAAAAATCCGACGAAAGCGGAGCGCTTTCGGATAACGACATCCCTATTAATATCTTCATATCAGTTCTATTTAAAGTATTCCAGAGACGTTCATAATCCATATCGTGATATCTGAGAATTTCTTCGACAGCTGACTCTACGGGATTTTGAATCTCTCCTGAACCTTTTAAAGATTCCCTTACGGTAAATGCTAATTGTTGAGTGTAATATGGATGGGATTTTGTTATCTCCAAAATCTCTGCCGCTGTTTCTTCATAAGAATGGGCCACTGTTGCCAGTCCGGTGGAGAGCTATGCGCTAAATTCCTGATAAGGGATTTTCTCCAGCGGAAGTAGATAACCGAAATGATAGAAGGGAGATTTTTTCTTTTCAAAAATGTCCCTCATTAATGATTCCTGGCTTCCAAGAAACACATAATTAATTTTTTGATGTAGCTGTATTACAGACCGAAGCTTACGGTCTAAATCTTTACCAATATTCTTTATCTCCTGAAATTCATCAAACACTACAATCAACTTTTTCTTTTTATCACTCATTTTTTCAATCAAGTTCAACACATCTTCCGTTAAAATTGAAGGCGATGATACAGGCTGAAAAAAAATATCGACTTCGTTATTCATAGGATTGATAGAAATATTGGGAATAATGCGAAAAGTTTTTATTATCTGTTTCAGCTTTTCAAACGGATAAATGCGGTAAACTCTTTTTAGAAGCTGAGCGGTAAAATCCTCCACACTTGCAATTAGCTGGAGATCCAAGAAAATGACTGTTCGGTCGATTTCTTTTATCACTTTATTTATCAAGCTGGTTTTGCCATAGCGGCGGGGGCTGATAAGTATAAGGTGATTATCGCTGGCAAGAATTGATTTTACTTTCGTGATTTCATCTACGCGATTCGTAAAGTAGGGAGACTCTACTATGCTTCCAAATTTGAACGGATTTTTCATAACTTATTGCGAATTTTTTCGTTGCGAATATTTTCGCAGTAAATATAAATTATTTTAAGCATTTGTTAAAATATTAAAGGCAAAGCGAGGGTAGGGAAAAAATACCGAAATACAATTGATGAACTTAAAATTGTGCGACATGAGAGTATCCTTAAGCAAATTGACAGGGTAAACAAGTAAATCTTTGGCTGAATTAATTTGCATAGTAACCTCGAATATTTCTTTTCTGACCTCTGCCCTCTTTTCGTACCTAATACAAACTTTCCACTATCTACTTCATACTCCCTACTGTCTTCTTTATTCCCGCCCAACAAGATGGCGGACAGGCTTTTTACTTCTTACTTTTTTCCTTTATCTTCACTTCTGATCTTTGACTTCTGACCCTCTTGTTTTTTTACTTTTCTTCCAGACTTAATAAGTTCATAAGCAAGTGCATTTTCATAAACTGATTCGAGCAAACCGGGACCGAGGTTTTTATACACTTTGAAAATTGCTCCGCGTATGTCATAAGATATTTTATTCTCTAATTTTTCCATAGTTTTTCTGCGGGATCTGCGTGAAAAATAATTGCTCGCAGAGCCCGTTGAAATAGAAACAACTAAAGCGTCATTTCACGGGACAAGCTCCGCGGAATTGCGCAGACAATGCGGATGAGGGTTTTTTCTGCGCTTATCTCCCAAAGGGACAAGTGCGTGTTCTGCGAGCTTGCCAGCCTCTGGAGCGTACCACTTATTCAACTCATTTTATCGACCAAAATTTTCACAATCCGTTCCGCTGCATGACCCTCCCATTTCTCTGGAATTTTACCTTCTTTCTTATTACCGTCAAGAACTTTTAATGCAGCTTCCAAAGCTTTATCGAGATCAGTGCCGAGAAGCTGGTTTGTACCTACCTCAACAGTTATAGGACGTTCGGTTGAATCGCGCAGCGTGATACATTGTACCCCCAGATAAGTCGATTCTTCTTGTATACCGCCACTATCGGTGATGATTAGTTCTGCATTTTTTATAAGTGCTATAAAATCAATATAGCCGATGGGATCTGTGATAATTAATGAAGAATGATGAGTTATGAGTGATCCGTCTTTGCTCCGCTCCGCCGAGACAGGTTGATTGAGTGAATGTTTTGAAATATTATTTCTAGTACGAGGGTGGACAGGGAAAATGACTTTTCGCTTTTCAGACAACTTAATCAGAAGATCAAGTATTTGCTTTAAATTTTCCAGATCATCCACATTCGAGGGACGGTGGAGAGTAACTAGAATAAATTTTGAATTCCTGTCCGTTCGGCAGGCGTATAGAGTTGATATCAGATTTTTCTATTTTGGGGAGATAGTGGGATAGGCTATCGATCATTACGTTGCCGACAAAGAATATTTTTTCATCAGGAACGCCCTCTCTCTTCAGATTTTCTATCCCGCTTCTTTCAGTAACGAACAGATAATCGGAAATTGAATCGGTTAAAATTCTATTAATCTCCTCCGGCATTTTTCTATCAAAGCTCCTCAGACCGGCTTCAACGTGAGCGACTTTGATATCGAGTTTTACTGCGGTTAGAGAACATGCAATTGTGGAATTAACATCGCCGACAACAATAACTAAATCCGGTTTTTCTTGTAATAAAACTTTCTCTCCAAAGGAGTCATTCGGACAAACTCTACCATAATTTTTGCCGTTTGCTCAGCGTGCGATCCGCTGCCAACCCCAAGATAAAAATCCGGCTCAGGCAATTCTAAATCATTGAAAAATACTTTTGACATTTTTTCATCATAGCGCTGACCGGTGTGACAAATCAAATGTTCAATTGAGAATTCAGTCCCGATGCATCGGGATGAAATTGAGAATTTTTTGATTGCGCGATGCAACGGCGCGACTTTCATGAAATTAGGACGAGCGCCAGCGACGGAGATTATTTTCAATTTTTAATTCCTAAATTTGATTACCAATTGTTTACCCATATTCTTAACATTTTGCCAAATTAAATTTTTTAGCCATGGGACGAGAGAATCATCCCAGCGTTTCGGGTGAATAGTAAACATAATTTTTTCTGGGAGTTTATCAATGTTGTCAATAATTTCCTTGGTAGTTTTGAAATTAAAATTAAACTTTGAATTTACCTTATCCCTTATACTTACTTTATTACCATTCCATCTTCTACCTGTATCTGTAAAATAAGCAAACTCATTATAATCGATGTCGAAATAGGGTTCACCTATAATACCAAGTACTTTGTAATTATACTTGCTCCAAATAATTTTATTGTCATACTTTGATCGTGGACTACCGTGCATGCAAATTGTCGTAATATCAAAATGCTTGCGAAATTGTTCGAGGTTTTTGCAGAATGATTCGTAGGCAGCATCAATCAATTCAACTGATGGAATGTTATCATTTCCATTTTTCCATTTTTCCACTTTTCCATTCCTCTCCTTTCTCTTTTTACTTACTAAGTCCACATCCTCGTAATGATACCCGATTTCGTGCCCGAGTCCGGAAATTTTTTCCATTATTTTCAGATCATAACTTTCAGGAACAATTCTGAAATCGTAGGTTCCCTTTATACCAAATGATTCTTCGACATGAGCCATCAAAAGGCTATTTTGAGGAAGCCGGTCAACGTCATGACGTAAAACAGCTATCCGTTCTGCTAAGTTTCCATCTCGTTTAATTATATCTCGTAAGTGATAAAATTGATAGTCTCTTCTTAACAGAGCACCGATCGATTCAGTATATTTTTTTAATGTAAAATCTAAAACCATCTACCAACATTTTTAATTTTAAGGAATTCTGAAAAATTTCTATTTTTAATACTGAGCATAATAAAAAATTTATTCGATTAATTTGAATGTTTTATCGTCAATCCATTCGTTTAAAGCGTATTCCGTATCTTGAAAAATACTTTGCCATTTCTTCACCAATCTTTGATGTACCAATTCTGGTCTTTGTTTTTAGATTAAGAATCATCTTAAAACTGTGATTGGAAATGTGACTCTCTCCGTCAACTATTAAAACACTATCATTTTCTATAACATTCTGTGTAACACTCGTATCTAAGTTCGAAAAGACCAAAATTGATTGCTTTTTCTTTTTTAGGGTTCGAAGGACTCTAACGGAATCATTTAATTTTGCCTCAACATCAAAACCGTTCTGCATGAGGTATTCAATAAACTCATTCAGTATTTGTTCAATTAATTCTTTCCTTTTCACTTCATCCAAAGGAATTGGGTAATTACTTTTAATTACCTTTGCCAGTTCTCCTGCTGCAAGTGAATTTGAAGGAATACTTTTTCTAACTAATGAATTAGCTCCGATAACAACATTATCACCAATTTCAACACCTGGCAAGATAAAGACCCTCCAGGCTAACCATACATTTTTCCCGATCGTAACAGGAGCATACTTATATGGGAAACCATCCAAAGCATTTAACCATGTACCGTGAGTAAAAATAAGGCAATGCCCGCCAATACCGGTATCATCACCAATTTTTATAGGGAGAGTAGGATTGATAAAAGAATATTCCATAATTATTGTACGCTCCCCAATATCAATTGAGGATGTAAGAGTTTTTAAACCACCAATTATTACCTGCTCATTTATCCGCGAATCTTCGCCTATTCTTATCTTGTCGCAGTCTATGAAGACCATTGAACCAATTTGCACAAACCTTTCTATTCTTATATTCGTGCCACGTAGAACAGATACAAATCCGATCTTTACATTATCCATTACAATTACGTCTCTCCCAATTAGAACTGAGCCCAGGCTGATTCTAACATTCTTTCCGATTTTGTAGCCGCTTAATCGATAGAATAAGATTTTAATGTATGAAGGAAGTAAACCGATAAGAATTATTTGTAAGTAAGGTATGCGGTGGCGTTTAATAAGCAAAATAACCCTCTTTATCTACGTAAAAGAATTATCCCTCTTTTTACAATATTTTTCGTATTCTGAAGTACAAGGCTCTGCAACCAAGACAAAGATTCTTTTGAATAAAATACAAAATCAGATAATTTCGCCGGATGAGAGAACCAACGCTCTGGGTGAATTGTGAACATAATTTTATTTGGTAGTTTTTCAATATTATTTATTATTTCCTGAGTAGTTTTAAAATTGAAATCATACTTTGATTTAACTTTATCTCTAATGCTTACTTTGTTTCCATTCCAACGACGGCCGGTGTCAGTAAAATAAGCGAACTCATTGAAATCAATATCGAAATAAGGTTCACCGATTATTCCCAAGTCCTTATAATCATACTTTTGCCATACAAGTTTATTATCATACTTGGAACGAGGGCTGCCGTGCATGCACACTGTTTTTATATCGAAGTTTTTGCGAAATAGTTCTAGGTTTTTGCAAAAACTTTCATAAGCAGCATCAATTAGTTTACCCTCATTAATCTCACTTTTTTGATTTCTGACCTCTGACTTCTGATCTCTGTCCACTAAATCAACATCTTCGTAATGATAACCAATTTCATGACCGTCCTTTGCAATTTTATTCATTATTTCTAAGTCATAGCTTTCAGGCACAATGCGGAAATAGTATGTTCCTTTTATGCCGAGTGAGTGTTCGAGTTGAGCCAGTCTTAGCGCATTTTCCGGGAGCCGGTCGACATCGTGACGGAGAATGATACATGACTGCATGGGTGTATGGATGGATGTGATTGAAAGATAATTTTCAAACGTATGAAATGAGTAGTTTTTTGAGTTGAGAGTTTCTAATAGAGTTTTGTAAGTGGTTTGGGTGAAGTCCATTGTTTCTAAATTGAATTTATGATTTCAACCATTTTTTGAGCTACATTTTCACCAAAAATACTCGGATGATAACTGGGTGGTTCAAACGATTCTATTTTTTCTGAATAATTCTTTTCAACGGACGGATTTATCAACAAATTCCATCTGACAGATACTGTTTCAACCCACTCAGTTTCAGAACGAAGTGTTATGCATGGCTTTTTAAGAATATATGCTTCTTTTTGTATACCGCCGGAATCTGTTATTATCTTTTTACATTTAGATTGAAGTTCAACAAATTCAAAATAACCAACAGGTTTAATTAAAATAAAATTGGTTGGTACAGTAATATTGTACCGATCGATTACATTTCTTGTACGCGGATGAACCGGAAAAAGAATTTTTTCATCAAGACTACTTAACTGTTCAAAAATATTAGAAAGATTTTGAGGGTTATCAACATTATAAGGACGATGGAGTGTAAGTAAATAGTAATTATCTAATTCTAGAGAATATTTATCAATAGATTTTAATTTAGATGCTTTCTCGAGTGCTGACAAATGAGCATCAACCATAATATCACCGGTGAGAAAAGATTTACTTGAGAGATTTTCTTTTTGCAGATTATCCACTGCTGTTCGAGTAGGAGCAAACAAATAATCTGAAGTGTGATCGGCAACTATTCTATTCATTTCTTCCGGCATTGATTTGTTAAAGCTTCTTAAACCGGCTTCTACATGTACGATTGGGATATGTAATTTTGACCCTACTAAAGCACCGGCTAATGTTGAGTTTGTATCACCGAAAACAATTACAAGATCAGGTCTCTCTTTAATTACAACAGATTCTAATTCAATCAACATTCTACCGGTTTGATCACCGTGAGTACCATTGTTAATATTTAGATTGTAATCTGGATTTGCAATTCCTAATTCTTTAAAAAAGTAAGTTGACATTTCTTTATCAAAATGCTGACCTGTATGAAGTATTAATTCATTATGGTATTTTCTTAGAAATTTGGACAAAGGAGCAAGCTTTATAAATTGAGGGCGGGCACCAACAATGGATAGTATTTTCATTTGAATTTTTCTTGAATATTTAGATTAGTTTTAAATTCTTCTATACTATGAGGGTAGTTTTCAACAAACCAAATGAGAAATGAACTCACATCAATTTTTTCCATAAGCATTTTGTCCCTTCTTATTTTCCATATATGCTTAATCTTATCAATATTCAAAAGTGTTTCTGCTTTCACTAATAAATCATTAAAATGCTCTGGTAAATATGAGTAGCAAAGCTCATGTTTTTTTTCTAACTCATTTGGTACTGATAGTTTACCTGCAAATGAATTACATTTCAAAGCTGTTGTACCAAGTATAGCTGCTTCTGAGGTCATTGTTTGACTATCACCAATAAACATTGTAGCATAATATAAAAATGAATGAATTTGGTGTGGTTCGATTTTAATCCTATACTCTTCAAACTCAGATTCTAATTCTCTCTCTGATGTAATAAAAATTTTACCTTGTGGTTTTAATAGCTCAATAATTTTTCTTTTATTTTCAATTGAAAGCCCATGAATACCAATATCATGATGTGCTTTAAACGAATTGAATCTTAATACAAAATATTTTTCACCTTCTTGTAGATTCGCCTCTTCTAATACCCTTCTATCAGGTTGAAATCTGTTGGGGTGCAAATAAGCTAATTCATGATAACCAGCATAAAAAATAGTTCCACTTTTTTTTCTATGTCCAATTAAAGCGGATGGTGAAAGTAAGGTATCACAAAAAGGATGAGCGAATTTTGTAAACAGAGGCTGCACTTCATCATCATCATCATCTAAAACAATGGATTTCATTTTTGATATTTTTGAAGCATGAGCAAGATTAATGGATGTACCTATACCTAAATCAATTTTGTTCTGGAAAGCAATTCTCGCAACTATAATGTCATAAGAAATTTGTTTCAATGCTTTGGAGAAAAGATTATCAGATTTTGTACCGATCGATAAGAACGGAATTTTATAATAATTCAATAATTCCTTTGCTTCACTAAGATTATTTTTTATAGTGAGAATTAATTTATGATCTCTGCTTAGAAGTTCAAAATAGAGATTTCTTAGTAAATGAACGTGAGCGGGATGACCAATATCAATAAGTATATTCATCTTAATTTTTGATATAACTTAAAACCAAGCTTGGCTATTTTAAACAAACTAGGTTTGTGAATTTGTTCGTATCTGCCAAAGTTTACAAACTCACCACCAAATTTTTTTTTATAATCTCTCACACCGTAAGGAATATTTGGCTTTCCAGCACCACCAAAATCAAACTTTTTATATCCGTGTTCTTTTCCCCAGAGAAATACTTTCCAGGGTATTAGATCGTTGGGATATTTTTTATAGAATTCTTGATGACTTCCTGCATACCAATCATAAATATTATCTTTGTAACAAAGTGTAAACATAGTTCCAATTATTTGCTCATTATTTATGGCAATAAAAATCTTGAAATGATCTGGAGTTAAAATTTCATAAGCTTTTTTGAAAAAATCAAGATTAGGTAAAGGCAATTTTGCCCGAGAATATACTTCTCTCAAAATTGAATATGTTTTTTCAAGATGAATGTCATTTTTTAGAATGTCAAAAGTTGTACCTTCTTTTTCGGCTTTTCTAATTTCATTTCTGCGTTTTGAATTTACTTCACTCCATAAAACCTCCTCTGATTTGGTTAGGTCAATGAGAATATTAAGATGCTCTTCATATCTCCAATCTGCTTTGCAAAAAACATCTTTGAATAGTGAAGTATCATAAAAGTTTCGGAACTGTGAAAAAATTGCTTTTCGCGAAGCTATACTTTGCAAATGTTGTAAAAGCAAATATATTATATTGACGTCATTATCAACCACTAATGGACCACCATAAATAATTAGTCTTTTAGACAAATGTCCTTTAACTCCTGCTCCTTCTTGCATTATAACTCCAACAAGGCTACCCAGAATTTTTTTGTTGTCTACTGCAACTAATATAACTGGTTCAAAATTATCAATATTGTTAAATAAATTGTAAGCAATCGTTGATTGAAAGAAATTTACGTTTGGGTGGCTACAAATAAAATCTTCAAGCTTTGTATAGTCGGATATGTCATTTTTTGTTAAAATTTGCATAGCTATTTTTCAAATGTTACAAGTAGTTTTTGATCATCAAATAGATTTCAAAATATCTGTGGTCGCCATATTAATCTCGAAACAACTCAATCAATTGCAAAATCTTTTTTTTGGTTTCCCAAATAAATTCAAAAAAAATTAAAATGCTTTGTGAGTTATTATTTAGCATTAATTTCTACTTCTCTTCCCTATTACTTCGCTTTCTGTAATTGATGTTGGTTTAAAGTCAAATAATCTTTTAATAATTGGAGCAAACCGTTCGATAAGTCCAAAAATTAAGTTATAATATGAAGGATAATCAAATATCATTCTATTTGGTGCACTCCAAATCACCTCAAATTCAATTTCACTCAGATCTAATTTCTTGATTATATATTTCCTCAAATCTTCAAGCTCAGATTTATTCGCAAATGGCTGCTTAATTAAATCCAAAGCTCTTTCCCTGGTTATAGCACCTGATAATACTTGTGCTGAGATATTTATCAATCTTTTATCAATGTTGAACTTTTGTGGCAACCAGTAAGACATAACAAACTTAGTAAACAAATTCTCGTGATGGTGTCCTCCATAATCTGTCCATCCATATTTTTCTTGAAGTAAATCTTTGGCTGATTGTTTTTGATACTCTAAGTAGTAAAATGGTCTTATGTCTTTAATTTTCTTAACTACACCTGCATAGATAATTTTTGAATAAGAAAACATTGGATATGTTTTTAATTTTACATTCTGCCCAAATTTTTTATGTATATATTTTAATTGTTTATTATCTGAATATGTCCATTCTTTTGGTTGTTTTCCCTCAGATCGAAAATCATTTCCTCTAACAATAAATTTTATGTTTTCTTTTATTGCAATTTTATACATAACTGCTTTAATTGCCAAGTCTGTGGGGGTATCTGCCCAAGGAAGACCAGCTCTTAAATAGGATCGCAATAAATCCTTTACTTCTTCATAATTGATCACGTATGTTTCTAGATCAATAGATAAAGCACTTGTCACTTTGAATATATTTTGCACAGCTATTTCAGAATTAAATCCATTATCCAGATTTACTGCGAGCGGATTTATGCCGTGCTCTCGTAATAGTAATAACAGATATGAGCTGTCAACACCACCACTTACCCCAACTACACAATGATATTTATTTCTACCTTTACTTTTTTTCATCCTTTCGACAATCGATTCCCAATCCTTTTTACCTTTCTCACCCTTAGGATATTCTCGCATCATTGTCTCTTGAAGTTTGCAAAAATTTGAAACCCCGGATTCATCAAATGAAATCCCGGGAATTGTATCAATCCAAATACCTTTACTACATATTTTCATAATTTTACTTTTTAATTAAAGATAATAATTGTGATTGAGTAGGATAATTTATAAGTACCGCTCTACGAGATCCATGATAGACGAACATTGAACCTGCCCCAACCGCTGAAACATATGTTTTTTCAAGGACCTCCTTCATGTGGGCTAAATTACCTGCACCTCCAACTACTACTACCGGAATGGTAACAGATTTTGAAATTTTTTCAGCTAAAACTAAATTATATCCTGACATCATCCCATCAAACTCTATTGAATTTATAATAATTTCACCGGCTCCTTTCTCCTCCATTAACTGGGCACATACCACAGGATCAAGTCCAGTGGGCTTTGTCCCTCCCATCGTGAAAATTTGTTCTGAACCAAAGATTCTCTTTTTTACATCGAGCGAAACCGTTATAGTTGAACTACCAAAAGTTTCAGAAGCTTTTCTAATAAAGTCGGGATTTTCAACAGAAAAAGTATTAATAATAACTTTTTCTGCTCCAGCATTAATAATGGTTTTAATATCTTTTATGGTCCTTATCCCTCCGCCAACTGCGAAAGGCATATTGGCTTCGTCACCAACATTACGAACAAAGTCAAGAGATATAGTTCTTTTCTCTCTACTTGCAAGAATGTCTAAGAAAACCAATTCATCAGCTTGAAGATCATTAAAAATTTTCACTGCATTAATCGGATCGCCAATGTATCGATGCTCCTTGAACTTTACTGATTTAACAAGGCCTTGTCCCTTTAAAAGGAGAATAGGTATTACACGAGGTCTAAACACTTATTTTATGCCTAATTATTCTAGATTTTGATGAAGTTCTTCAATATTATCTCCCCACAATTATGGCTTTTCTCTGGATGGAACTGAGTGCCGAAAATATTTATTTTTTCGATTGAAGAAGTGAAAGTAGATTCATACTCTGTTGTAGTTAGGATATCCACATGATTATTGCATTTAATGAAATAAGAATGAACATAATAAAACATGGCTTCATTCGGTAAATCTTTCAGAAGTAATGATTCTTTATTTTTCTCAGCTGTATTCCAGCCCATATGTGGTATTTTATATCTTAGAGTGTCTTTGATATTAAATCTCACTACTTCCGCATCAAACCAACCTAATCCCTTAACGTTTCCTTCTTCACTGTGCTTAGCCATTAATTGCATCCCTAAACAGATACCAAGAATTGGAATTTTCTTTATGATTACCATTTCATTTAATAAATCCCAAATACCAGATTCTTTTAGCCTCTTTACCCCATTTGCAAAATGACCTACGCCTGGAAGAACAAGTTTTTCGGCCTTTGCAATTACAGTTGAGTCACTAGAAATTATTACATTAGCACCTACCTTTTGAAATTTCTTCTGAACAGAACGCAGATTACCCATACCATAATCAATTATGGCGATCATAAATATATCTCATACTATAAATTATTGTACGTCTTATAACTCTGTAAGTTATTTTAACATTAAATATTATCCATTCTTTCATATTAGGCAAAGTATATAATTTCCCAAATTTTTCAATATAATTAGATAGCTGAACATTTTTTTCCAATAAATCCAATGCTGAAAGCATCAGACCACTCGAAGCTCCGTAAATTCTTCTTGAAACACTGCGTAAGGTCTCGCCATATTCTATATTATAAAATTTCTCTACGACAGGAGCTCCTTTATCTAAGCCTATATTCAACTTTTGAATGGTGACTCCAATTTCATTTTCCCCATTGTAAAGTTCCCAAAAAAAAGAAGGTTGGCCTCTATAATAACGCATATTCCCATGATGATAAGATAAAACGCCGAATGGTGGGATCTCTAGAATATTTTCTCTTAAAATTCTTCCGAAACCACCAACATATACTAAAACATCAAAACTAAATTCCTTCATTGGTGCTAGATTTTCCTCATCAAAAGGTTTTGATATTTTAATAATTTTTATATTTTTCCTATCAAAATAATCCACCGTATCGTATTTCTTTTCCTTTGGTAGGAATATTTTTTTAAGCAACATTATTATAATATAGCCACCTCTACCCCTTCTCAAGTGCCATTTAAGTTTTTCATATCTACTTACTGAACTATTTTCATCTAAAAAGCAGCAAACGGGGTGATGACGAGAAGCTGCAAGTATTATTTCAAGGACCGCTTTGCGAAAATCATTTAGCGAAGGCCCACATAAAAATGCAATTTTCAATAAAATCTATTCCTCCTTACAAAACCAAAGTTTTTTCCTTTTATTTTTCTTTTTATATAAATAAATATTCCAGTTACTTTTACCGACAATTCATAAATATCGGCCTCATCCCGTATATCAAGTCGTTTTAATTGAAATAAGTCTGTGTTTATATCGTTAAACCATAAATCACATGTGACACCAGCTTCGTATCCATTTTCTTTTAAATAATTTATTTCTCTTTCACTGTAATCACCATTAGGATATGAAAATATACGAATTTTAAGACCGAATTTCTGCTCTAATTGTATTTTGGAATTTCGAATCTCCGTGCGCGATTCTTCGTCTGTACAATAGGGTAAACATGGATGATTCATAGAATGAGATTGAAAATCGATATTTTTGGACATCTCAATGATTTCACTTTTTGAAAGCGCAAAACGTTGATAAAGAGAACATTTATTTGTTTTCTGATGTGTTTCCAAATACTCAATTCTTTTAATATTAGTAAGTTTTTTTAACTTCTCCTTAGTTATTTCATCCAGATCCTGCTTGAACCAATATTGCTTATCAGTATCAACTATATCAGAACATAAAAAAATTGTTATTGGAATATTCAGTTTTTTTATAATAGGTAATAGATTATAGTTTCCTCGATGGCCATCATCCAACGTTATTATTATGGACTTAGGAGGTAATGAGCTCAAATCATTTCTTCGCTTTGCAATAATAAAATCTTGAAAAGATATAATATTATATTTATTTTTTAAGAAAGAAAAGTGATTCAAGGCATTTTTAGGACTAATGTCATGATATAGAATTATTGTCACTTTCCTTTTTTGAATTATCTCTCGTATAAAAAAAGGGATGCCACTGAAATGAAGCAAAAAGTAAATAATTTTCATTTACTCTCAAGAATAGAGTTCATATAAATAGATTTTATTTGCTTGGCAACAGAAATACTATTTAAATAATTTATGTTTTCTCGCCCTCGCGTCCTCTTACCGAAATCAATTGCCCTTTTGATATTTGCTGCAACCTCTTGAGGATTAAAGTCAACAATAAAACATCCCGCTGTCTTTGCAATTAATAATCGTGTATCTCCAACATCAGTCGCCACGATAGGACAGTTACATGCCATAGCCTCCTTGATAACATTTGGTGAACCTTCATGCAGAGATGTCAGCAAAAGTAGGTCAACAGCATTGTAATAAATGTATACCTCCTCTCTTGGGATATTATTTAAGGTTACCAAATGGATTTCAGAATAACTCCCCTTTACAATTTCAAAAGCTGCTTTGGCAAGTTCGAAATTTTTTTCTGGTCTGGCTGGATTGGATGGAAACAAAATATAATATGAATTACTATCCCACCCCAATTTCTGCCTAGCATAACTCAAATCAATTTGTCGATATTTTTCAAAACTTACCCCATTAGGTTGTACTCTAACCTTTTTCGGTCCAATAATTTTTTGCATTGCTACGGTTTTCACTATAGTGGTGGTCCAAAAGTATCTTACAAATATTAATATTACTAGTTTCATTTGAGGGCTGATTTCAATTAAATCACTTCCCATCAATGAGACAATAACTGGTCTTCTTGTCGCTAGTCTAGCTAAAAAACCACAAAACGAATAATGCGCATGGATGATCTCTGGTTTAACTTTATATATGAACCACATTAATGGGAACAAATTTCTAAGATAGCCAATAAAACCCTTACCGGTTATATGGAAATAAACGACTTCAACACCTATTTGCGTGAGTGAATCGCCTTGATTATAAATTATTGGATCTTTCTGAACTCGATTCCCACTACCAATAAACAAAACTCTCATGACTATTAAAATTACTTTTTCTCAATAAATTCAATAATAGAATTTGAATATTCCCTTTCTAGTATACTACTACCTTCAACATAGTTAAATTTGTTCTCATCCTCATCTAATAACCAATAATATTTTGAAAATGTTATTGTGTAAGGGCCAAAATAAACACATTGAAACTCTAATAAATAGAACTGGTTATTTGAGTAAGCGATGTCCAAGCTAATATTGGGAACATTTATTAGTAGCTTACACTTTTGTGCATACTCTAATATCCCAGATGGGATTTCTTTAGAAAACTCACGAAGTCCACTACCACTTGCTCTGAAATCGTTATCCTTTATATGACGCTTTAATAAATAATACTTGTTTCCATAAATCAATATTTTGTAGTCGTGAGTCAGCTCTTCAATAAAATCTTGTAGTATAAATTTCTTGCGGTATTTACTTTCTTGCCTGTATCCACGGTATTTCATAAATCGTGCTTTTTCCCAAACTTCACTCAAATAATTCCGTGTTCTACTTAATTTCTTAATGTTTTTTCTCAATTCAATACGATTGTTACTTAATCGCACACCATCACTCATAGCCCCCTCTGACGTTTTATATACAATTGGAAATTGAATTCTGTCAATATTTACTTCTTCGAGTGATCCAAACACATTTGATTTTAAATTAGATAAATAAATATCGTTGAACTGATATCTTAATAGTTCCATAAAGACTTTGTTGTTATGAGCTCTTAAATATTTAAAGTTTGGAATTACCCATGCCTTGCATAATTCCAAGTAATGTACTATATCTTCAATGAAGCTTTTGTAGTGATAACCAGAATCTTCTGTAGACGTATAAATTACTTTTTTGCCCGCCCAATAACTTGAGGGCTTATTAATTACCTCTGACAAATAGACGAAAATAATTTCATACCCAGTATCGGAAAAATATTTTGTTAATAAGTCCTTATCCATGCCTGAATTATAAGGAATTGCATCATATTTTGATCCAAAGAAACCATGATAATCTATAAGAGCATAAATTTTTTCCATCAACAGCCCTATTCGGTTTCTTTTATTTTTCTAAATATAAAACGCTTGAATCTAACTATTTTTACAAACAAAGTTATATCCTTTCGTGAAAAGTGTTCCCAAAAAGGGCGAATATATTTGTACATCTGATAATAGAAATGCCAAGGTATATTATAACGTATAATGTAATTAAATAATATATTTCTTATTTGAAGTTTTGATTTATCTCCCTCCATAATACTCATTTCATTTAATTCATTCTTAACTATTGCCGTTGATATTAACCGATGATTTTTCTTGAATGTCACGTTAACAATCAAACCACTTTTTTTACTTTTGCTTAATGGGTATACTATTCCATCTGATACTACATCATCGAAACAAAAATTACCTAAGGAATAAAACACGTACCTATCTTTATAAATTTCAAAGGGTTGAATAGTATGGGAGTGGTGCCCAATAATAAGATCAGCCCCTGCATCTATAAGCTTTCTCGCGAGATTAGGTTGGTCTTTATCTGGGAAGAAACCCCCTTCAACATTCCCCCCCCAATGCAACAATAGAACCACATGATCAGCAGCCTGCTTGTATTGATTAATTTCTGATAATACTTTTTTTTCATCAAAAGTATTAACACTTACTCTCGCATCCGAAGGAATATTTGGGTTGGTATCAGTGGTTACATAATTTAATAGACAAACATTAATCTCATCTTTAGTGATAAATAAGGGTTTTGAAACCTTTTCCATATTGGAATTAAGTTCAGCACCAAACCAATTAATTTCTGCTGTCTTTAAAAATAGAGTTGTCTTTATAAAACCATCCTCTAAATTATCATATACATGATTATGAGCTAATGTCACAATGTCCAACCCAATACTTTTAAGGTAATTCAATGCTTCAACACTCGTACTTAATCGTGGTTTTTTATAAATATTTTCACCCTTTTCACCCTTAGCCAAACATTCAAGGTTTCCAATAACAAAATCAGAAGATGAGAGTGCAGCGCCAACCTTTGAGAAAGGATTTAATCCCTCGCTATAAGCTGTTATATATTGATTATTGAAGCTTATATCTCCTAAAAAAGAAATTTTCACTAGTTTAAACATTCCCTATATTTTTCTACATAGCCTTCAACCATCTTTTTTATATCAAATTTGTTTTGGACAGTTAATCTTGCTTCATTGCCCATTACTATTTTCATGCCTGGGTTCTCCATTATATTCATAATTGCTGTTGCAATTTTGATTGGATCGTTGTCTTTAACTAAAATACCGAAAGCATTATTTACTAATTCCCTAGTTCCCCCACTATCGGTCGCTATAATGGGCTTACCGAGAGCTGCTAATTCTAATAAAGAATTTGAAATACCCTCACCATGCCCATTTAATGTTGTAAACTGTATGCCAATTTCACAAATATTCATTAAATTTTCTACATCTTTCCATGCAGGATAAAATTTAATCCCCTCTACTAAATTAGGAGGAATCTTTTTTTGATAATAACTATAATTCCCTTCACCAACCCCAATGAATATAATGTTATCTTTTTGTGCGAGAACTAACTCTGCAACGCGTAAGAATACATTATAATCTTTACTAGGAGAAAAAGAAGCAAACATTCCGATTATATTCTTAGTTTTTATCCCAATTTTTTCTCTAATAACATCTTTTTCGGTTAAATTAGATATTCTCGTAAAATCTAAACCATTATAAATTACAAAAGACTTACTTCGTGGTGGTTTGTAAATATTTAATCCTGCAATAGAATTAGAAATAATTACATCCGAAAGTAAAAAAGGAATAAAGTCAATCAAATATCTTCTTTTATAATTATTTGGTGCCGCACCAATTTGTGAATTGATTAATTTTATTTTTAAAAATAATTTAGCAGGTAAAGAATACAAGGTAACCAGACCTGTCCAAGTGTGAATAATATCGGGCTTAAACATTTTACAAACCTTGTAAAATTCCACAAATGGACCGTACGCTATCTTACTACTCTTTTTAATTTGAATAATTTTGTCCATAATATCACGAGGAATATCATATTGAATCTCGGGATGTATTACGACTATGCGATAATCAATATTTTCTTTTTGAATTGCCTTTAGCAATTCAAGAAGTCGCCTTTCTTTACCTCCTCGACGGAATCCATCAATGAAATACACAATTTTCATTGATTTTGCTTCATCCACTCATTATAAAAAAGTAATGACCATATTTTGTTGCTATAATCGCGAATACCTTTTGAGTGATTATTCAACATTTTTTTAATAATTTTTGAGTTGAAATAAACATCTAATAATTTATTATCAATTAAATTATCAAATGTATACTCTTTGAGATCGGTTTTAAACCAATGATTTAAGGGTATTCCAAAACCTTGCTTTTTATGAGAAATAACAGTAGATGGAAGCAAGGGTTTAAAAGTTTCTTTTAAGATATATTTTTGACCTTTTGTATTTAACTTTAGTTCCCAGGGGATAGTAAAACTTAATTCTGCAAATTTATGATCGAGTAATGGGACTCTTGCTTCTAAAGAATTTAACATTGTAACAATATCCACTTTTGTTAATATATCATCTGGCAAGTATGTACCTAAATCTAAATATTGAAGTTTATTTAAGAAATCACCATTCATTTTGTCAAGAATGTTTATTTTTACTTTTTCTGCATAATTATTTTCAAGTAGATTATTTAATTCCTTGGAAAATATTTGTTTTCGTTCGTAGTCCTTCCATAAACAGTAAAAGGCTCCCAAATTACCTTTTTCTTTTGATAAATAATAAGTTAGTCCTTTACCATAAAAATAATCAGGTAATAATTTATTAATAGGTGAAAATAATAATTTATTACTAACCTTATTGTTATAAACCGAACTATAAAGTTTCAATAATTTGGAATAAGAATTATATCCGCCAAAAAGTTCATCACCACCATCTCCTGATAACACAACTGTAACAAACTCGCGCGCAAATTTTGATACATAATAAGTTGGGATTGCAGAGCTATCCGCAAACGGCTCGTCGAAAGCTTGGACAAGTTTTGGTAATAAATCAATCGATTCTGGTTCAACAATCAGTTCATGATGCTCTGTTTCATATTTATTTGCTAGTGCTCGAGCGAATTTGAGTTCATTGTAATTATGTTCTTTAAAACCTATCGAAAATGTTTTAATTGCCTTTGGTGAGTTCAGTGCCATCAGTGATACAACTATGCTAGAATCGATCCCACCACTCAAAAATGCTCCGAAAGGCACATCACTTATCATTCTCATTTTAACAGATTCATTAAGTGTATCATAAATACTCTCTTTCCAATCTGATTCTGATTTTGAATAATCAGGCGTGTAGTCTATCTTCCAATAAGAACATATATTAATTTTTTCAAAAGCATCCGTCTTTATCGTGAAATAATGGCCAGGTAATAATTTCTTAATATTTTGGAATATAGTTTGATTCTTCTGCGAGTAACCATATGTAAAATAATAGTCTAATGCTGTAAGACTAATCTTTTTTTCTATATCTTTTGAAGCAATAATCGATTTTATCTCTGAACCCCAAATAAATTTTTCATCATCAATGTAATAATGCAATGGCTTTATCCCAAATCGATCCCTTGCTCCAAAAAGTTTTTTCTTTTGTTTATCCCATATTATAAATGCAAACATCCCCCGTAGAAAATAGACGCATTTTTCTTTATATTCTGCATATAAATTAACTATGACTTCTGTGTCAGTATTTGTTTTGAAATAATACCCTCTTTTCCTTAATTCCTGCCTGAGCTGTTTATAATTGTATATCTCGCCATTGAATGTTATCCAATAATTTCCACTATTGTCACTTAAAGGTTGATGACCAGATGAGAGGTCGATAATGCTCAAGCGTCTAAAGCCAAGACCAACATTCTCATCGAGAAAATAACCCTCATCATCTGGACCTCGATGAAAGAGGCTCTGAGTCATCTTCTTAATTTCGTTAATACTAACTTTTTTATTAAAATCAAAATTAAACTTTCCAGTTATACCACACATAAAATCCTCTGCATCAAGATAGATGTCCCTCTATATTATCTAACATTTCTGAAATGCCATACTCAATTCGAATTTTTGGTGACCATTTTAAAAGTTGTTTTGCTTTACTTATATCTGCAATAGTCTCAAGGACTTCCCCTTCTCTAATTTCATTGCTAAAAATAATATCCACTTGTCTTTGGGAATTTTTTTGTATGAGATTTACAATTTCTATGATAGAGTGTGATACGCCCGAACCCAAATTGAACACTTCATATTTTGATGTATCGAAATCGATTGCTTTTAGTGTAGCATCAACTACATCATTCACATGAATAAAATCTCTTCTAGGTCGTGAATCTTTTAATTTTATGATATTATTATTTATTTGTTTAATAATTGAGGGAATTAAAAATTTGTCAGATTGACCTTTCCCATAGATGTTGAATGGTCTGAATATTACTATTGGAACATTAAAATCTCGATTATAACCTTCACATAATTTTTCGCAAATTAATTTTGTTTGCGCATAAGGATTGTGAGGTTTAAGAAGATGTATTTCATCAATTGGTAAATAATCAGGTTCTCCGTATAAATAAGAACTAAAATATATCACCTTCGCATTATATTTCCTGGCTATTTCAAGAACATTTAAGGTAATTACATAATTATCGTGATAATATTTCCATGGATTTTCAAAAGAAGCTGGAACATAAGAGTTTGCAGCTAAGTGGATAATTACATCAAATTTGGGAACATTATAAAAATCATTTAGCTCAAGTAAGTCAATATTATTATATTGATCAATTTCTATAATCTTTACAGAATACTGCTTTAACGATTTCTTTATAAATTTTCCGACAAAGCCTGAACTCCCTGTAATTGCAATTCTTTTCATAAGATATTTGCAATTATATTTATATCATTTATTGCTTTCTCATAATCATCTGGACGACCGATATCTAACCAGTATCCGTTAAATTCATATAAAGAGGGAAATTCTGATCTTTCAATAAGTAACTTCATTAGATGATCAAACCCGAAGAACGTATCTCGTGGGATGAATTTGACGATTTCTTTATTAACCATATAAATTCCCATGCTAACCAGAAACTCCAACGTAGGTTTTTCCTCAAATTTTATCAATTGTTGCGAAACATTGTTATGAAGAACACCATAGTCAATTTTTGCAGTTCGACGAAAGGAACTTATTGTAAATAAATTTCCTCTCGTTGTGTGGAATTGATATAAATCATCATAATTTAAATCGGTCAATACATCACCATTCATAACTAAAAAGTTTTCTGGTAGGTCGGAAATTAAGGTTAAAGGTCCCATCGTACTTAATTGTTTTTCTTCAAGGGTATAATCAATTTTAATATCCCATTTAGATCCATCTCCCAAAAAAGCTTTTATTATTTCTGCTAAATGATTGAGTGAAATAGTTATATGATCAAAACCATATTTTTTTAATTGAAGAATTATAATCTCCAGAATCGGTTTATCTGATATAGGGACAAGAGGTTTTGGTAATGAGATGGTATATGGTTTCAATCTTGTTCCTTTTCCGCCAGCAAGAATAACTGCGTGTTTAGACATTATAGTCACCCCAATTATTATACTTCTCTAAATGATCTCTAATCCAGTCAATTGTCTCAGTTAGCCCAGAATTTAAATCAAATGCTGGTCTCCAATTTGTTGAATCTATTAACTTAGTGTTGTCACATATTAATCTTTCAACTTCACTAAGTTTGGGTCTTATTCTCTTTTTCTCACTTTCAATTCTCAATTCTTTGTCCATTATTCCTGCAATCCTTAGAATCAGATCATTGATAGAAATTTCTTTTTTCATTCCGATATTAACAATTTCACCGATCAAACGTTTATTATCAGCTATCGTGAGATATGCATTTACAGTGTCTTTTACGTAAGTTAAATCTCTTGTCGGTGACAGATTGCCCAGTTTTAGAGGTCTATTGTGTATTAACTGTAGGATGACTGTTGGGATAATCGCTCGAGCAGATTGTCGGGGACCATATGTATTGAATGGACGGACTAATTTTACGGGTAGCTCGAAAGACCGGAAATAACTAATTGCTAGTTGATCAGCTGCTATCTTAGATGCTGAATAAGGTGACTGACCAACTAATGGATGCTTTTCATCAATTGGGATATATTGCGCTGTTCCATAAGTTTCACTGGTTGAAGTTATCATAATATTTTCAACTGATTCCGCTCTGGAAGCCTCAAGAATATTATATGTTCCATCCACATTAGTTCTTAAATATGCTAATGGAGAAATATATGAATAAGGTATACCAATCAAGGCAGCTAAATGAAATACGGTATCACAATTTTTAATAGCTCTTGAAACTGAATCATAATCTCTTATATCACCCCTTATAATCTCTAATTCTTTTTTACCCTTATAGCGTTCCAACCACCCCAAAGAACCGTTAGAATTATAGTGAACAAATGCGACCACTTCCAAATTCCTCTCATGACATTTTTCTACTAAGTGAGAACCTATAAATCCACCGGCGCCTGTAATCAAAATTTTTTTCATATTAAATTAGTTTTTATTAAAAATTAGTTAAATATTTGAATAATATTTTCTTTAAATGTTTCTACAGAATGATTTTTTAAGCAATATTCGCGTATATTTTTGTAATTAGAATAATCAAATACTTTAAATATATTAAAAAAGTTGGCTTTATCGCCATCAGCGTAGTAACCTAGCCTATGTTTGTTGATAATATTCCCCGGATCAACATTCAAAGAAATTACGGGCGTATTTTGTGACCAAGCTTCCAAAAAAGTAATCGGGAACCCCTCCTTTGGCGAAGTATTGATTAACCCCTTTGCCATTGCTATATAATTTAATATATCAGATTTTTCTTTGATATAACCCAAATACTCTACATTTTTATTGCTTCTTAAACGATTAATTATCTTTGTGCATCTGTGGTCTCGAATTCTTCCAATTATTTTTATTTTTAAGTTTTCATTTACACTTAGAAGTTTTTCAATAGTTGGAAATCCTTTATCATAATCTATTGATCCAACCCAAATAAAATAATCGGACTTTTCTACATTCTTATACAAATCAAGAACAACGTTTTTTAATATTTTACCATTTTTTCCAATATTCTTTAATTGATTTGCATGTTGGACAAACACAATATCTGCATATTTTTTAACGAATGGGAAACAAACTTCATCTAAAAAAAAACTAAAAAGGTTTTGCAAACTAAATTTTTTAATTAAATATTTATGCTTTATTCTGCTTTTAATAGACTCCAATTCTAAATCAGCAGCTACCCAATAATAAAATTTTTTACTCTTTTTTATTGCAACGATCAATGGTATTATTTGTTGGTATGACATCATCGAAGATATATAATAATCGCAATCTATTTTAATAAGATCTTTATAGATAATAAATAGTTTTTTTGTAACTTTATCAAGGATTTTACTTGTACGATGTATTGAACAAAATTCAATACCATCATGAGAAATAAAATTTGATTTGATACTTGCATCAAGTATCTTTACTTCAAATCCCAAGCTATTAAGAGTAGTGGCTAATAAATACAATTGGTTTTCACCCCCTCCTTGATTTCCCAATTTATAGGTGTTGAAAACATTGCCAAAGATACAGACTTTATTACTCTTGTATTTCATATAATTAACATATGTATTTTATCTACAATTTGTTATATTATTTCTTTTATTATTATCTAATTCTATAGTTGTTGCCATGAGCAGGATTAAGCCAAACCAAGTGATTGGTTCATTAGCAGTGACCCAAAAAATCAGTTGAGGCACTAAAATATATGCGGAATTTAATGTCCGACTACCTTTTTTCTTTATTAAATATTCTCTTTGAATAAAAAACCTACGTAAATAAATAAAAGGTAAAACCAAAAAAAATAAGCCAGCACTAAATGTGGTATAAACGTAAAAGTTATGAGGAGACCTTGAATAAGAAGCAGGTGCAGTGTTCCCATATAAGAAATATTCGGGATTCTTCATTAAGTCTGAAAAATAAATAAGCCAATATCCAATTCGGTAGCCTAAGCCCATATATTCTACATTGGAGTAGCGCTCCGCACGGTACAACGTGGTAGTGACAAAATTAATACTAATTATAATTGCGGCAAAGATTAACAATATTATAACTATTTTTTCCCTCAAGTTTAAGTTATGAAGATTTATCAGTATAAACATAATAAAAATGATTGCTGTAATTCCCAAAGCTGTTCTAGAACCAGTTAAAAGTACAGCTAATAAAAAGAGTGTGATAAAAAATAGAGATTGGATACTCTTTATAAAACCCTTCTTATAAAAATCGAGTGTAATACCAATCAACATTGCAAACAATACACCAGCTACATTTACACTCATTGCTGTTATCCCGGAAAAACGAAAAAGATCATCAGTATTATATAGCTTTCCAATTTTATAAACATAAAATCCTAAAGTTTCAAATATCGGCATATATATCATTGACAATGTAATCACAACACCCATCATCAATATCGACAATATTCCATTACGAAATTTTCTATAACTTAGTGTTAAATATTTTACAAAATAATAGACAAGTACTAGTCTAGGGATCATCTTAACAAAAGAAAATACTTCTGTTGGTACACTGCCGATGTAATCATGACCTTTAATAAATATGTAAAATGGGATTACTAGAATCAGAATAACTCCAAAACTAAAAGCCGTTCTCGTGATACTGGAAAGTCTGATGCTATGTAATTCTTTTGAAGTGAATATAATTACTAAGCCAACGATGAGAATAAAGTTATCTCCGGATAATAATGAATTCCCTCCCCCAAATTGGAGAAATCCAGCAACATGAAGATTTAATATTGAAATAATAAAAATATATTCTTTTAGACCTGTCATGAAAACTGATTTTCCCACAATTTTAAAGCGTCATTAAACAATTTAGTTTTTTCAATATACATTTTATCTGAACTGTACTCAATTTTTACACTCAAGTCCATTGTTACTACTTCTAAATCATTAAATACTTTAGTGTAAGAAATAACATCATACTTAACATGACATTCATGAATAAAATCACCGAACATAATAGAATCAGAAAACTTGCTAACACAAGGTAAACCTCCATACCATCCATGCCCAAAATAAAGTACTGGAATCTTATTTAAAAAGCCTTCCCACCCAATAGTGCCGGCAAGTGTAATTACCAAATCAATTTCCTTAAGAGCCTTGTTAGTTGGATAGTCCGTTGGTAAAAATCTGATATTCCCTAATTTGAGCAGTCTCGCGTAAAATTCTTTTTTCCTTATAATTCCTAGTGGGCGTGTATAATTATGTACTAAAGGATATTCCTTTACGTATAAGACACCCTGATCGCCTAACTTTTGGCTAATTCTTTCTAAAATCTTAAATTGATCAAAATATTCCCCTGCTAGCGGGTGAACGGCAAGCTCTGGTTCATAATGCATACCAAAGAACAGTTTTATTCCTGAATTATTTTCTATTTGGGAGATAGTCAACTTGTCATAATATTTTTTAAATTTATACCTCCTGAATGATTGTTTAATCAAATATGCATAGTACTCCCTGTCGCTGAGAGCAACAAAACTATTATTTCTGATGAAATTGAATTTTAATCTCTCAGTAAGACATGGTAAAATATAATTTCTTAAAAACACTAATAAGACTTTAATAAATGGGACTTTTTGAATATTCTCTTTAGGTGTACTGACACCATAATTCTTTTTAAGTTTTTCTAAAAATTTCACTTCAATGTTTGAATTGGAAGTTTTTGTATCAATCCAATAATCATCTTTTAAAAAAACTCTATAGTTTTCAATTTTATCAGTTAGAAACGTTCTGTGTTTTACCGGGAAAGTGCCAAAAAATATTGTTAGCAGTCCCATTCTCTGAAATATGAGATAGCCGATATATGAATATGGTAAATGAGGCATCTCAATCAATATCATAGCCTTTAGGTCATACCTCCTAATTAAACTTAACCACGTTTGAAAGTAGACTAAAGTTAATTCATTGCATAAATCACGATCTGGGGATTCATCTATTGAATATCTAAAATACATTTTGTATAAAATTTCATTTTGATAGAGCAACTCCAAGCATTCCCTATCATCTGGTGAGAGATCAGTTTCTTCATAATATTCCTGATTATTAAATTTAATCCTATCTATAAATAAAATTCCCTTAGATTCGATTATTTCCTTTTGTCTATCTGAGCCAATAAAAACCTTTGGAACGAAATTATTTTGGAAATTATCAATATAATAATCCCAAAATACTGTTGAACATTCTGCATAGATAGTTTGGATAGAGTTCATGAGAGTCTAATCGATTTCTATTTGAATTAATTTAAATTAACTAAAAATTTTCAATAATACTTTTTCGATTTAATGGATCTTGTTCAGATATAAGTGGATCTGTATAAAAACTGTCATCACGAAAATGTGTTGTAGAAACTTCTTCAATGACGGCCCCAACTTCTGAATAAAAAGAATGCAAAGTACCTCTTTCTATTGTAATAATGTCACCTTTATTCATTTTACGAGTAATACCATTCAAAGTTAGATCCAGCTCACCATGTAATAAATGAAACGTCTCTTCCTTTTTTAGATGCTTTTGCTCAGGATGATGTTGACCCGGATAAACAACAATAATTTTTTTACAATATTCTCTATTCACTAAGTTGACAATCAAACAACCAAATTTGTTAAAATTTTGTATCCCATAATGATGACTTAATTCAACACTATAATCATTGGACAAAACTATATTAGTCTCCGATAAGAGCGCCTTTGCTTTATGAATAATTTCACGTATATAATGATAAATATCTACTGGGCAACTCTCATATAAACCTTCACCAGATTTATAATTTTTACTTGCAGCAAACCTAGCTCTAACAGTTCCAAATTCACCAGAAGTAACTTGTCCTTCTGCACAAGGCATTGCAAAAAATATATCTTCATTCTTAATAAAGCTGCCCTTCTTTATTGATTTTTTTGCGAATACACCTCTCTTTAAAGACCTCAAAGATTCTAATTCCTCATTAGTTATTTCTTTAATTTCACTACCAAGTATTTCCTTTGAAATAAAGTATGCTTCAATCCATTTTTCAACTTGGGATGGATTCATTGAATATGCATTAAGCTTTATAGTCTCAGTAGCTAATCCAACGTGTCTTTCGAAAATGCTAGCTCCTTTAGCGAGAGCAATTTTAACAACATCAGTATTATCCGGTTCCTCATGGCCTGAATATCCGATTACAACATCCTTATATCTTGCCTTTAATTTATCAATAAAATTCAAATGTAGATTTTGATTTGGTGTAGGGTAAACACCAACACAATGCAAAATAGCAACTTCAGCAAGTCTGTGAAGTAGAAATGACACAAGATTATCTATCTTAGAAAGGTCAAGACCTCCTGTCGAAGCGATAGTTGGTTTTTTCGCTTTTGTAATCCTTTCAAGCAAAGGCCAATCATCTGCGCTACAGCTTGCAATTTTAATAACATCAATCTTGTGCTCCTCAATAATATCTACTGAATATTCATCGAAAGGAGTACAAATGGTGAGTAATTCTTCACTTTTAATTTTATCCACCAATTTCAAAAATTGATCCGGCACTAACTTTGTAGATAAAAAGCGACCAATGTGTTTTGCTTTTTTATCGTTAACAAAATCTGGATGAATAAAAGTATCTAAATGCCTATACTGTAATTTTATACCAGCATTTATATTATATTTCTTTGCAATTTTTGATACTTCTGAAATTATATTAAGTCCGTGCTTTACATCACCTTGATGGTTATTTGCCATCTCAAAAATAAATAAATCATTAAATGAGACCATAATGTTATATCCTCTTTATTTGTTCTAATCTTATTAGTTTATCATCTATGTAAAAATCTGCAGCAGGTTTTCCAAATTTCAAGGTGTGATACTTAACCCCCCATTCAGATAATTGTTTCTTTGTTAAACCTTCCCAATCCTTTTTAGTCTTTGATCCTCGAGCAGTAAAAAGTATTATTTGGTTGCCTGCGTCATACAACCTATTAATTTTTTCAATATTATCCGTGAGAGGAATCGCTTCGTAATAATTATTATTTGGAGTAAGAGCAGCAATAACACCATCAATATCTATACAATACGTTTTGTTATACTTAACTTTATTCTCGTCCTCCACGGCTAAGTATGATCTTACTCTTTCAAAATCTTGTTCCGTATCAATATCAAATTCCTTTTCCATCTCAAATCCAAGTATTTTATCACCAGTCAAAGATTCTTTATTAAGTATGGTTGAAGACCTGATCACATCAATTGATGCATTCTGAAAATATGTTTCTGGAAGAGATTGTCTTGGCTGATTATATGGTTCTTTTACCCCTTCAATGCTAAGTAGAGGTTCAAGATAACAATCTGGTTTCAATCGCCACATTTTATAAGGAGTATAAGTGTTATTTTTAATAACAGACCTTACCGAATCAGCATCTGGATTTTCGATCAGCATCAGAATCATTTTATCTATATCTGAAATTTTCCGTACAGGATGAGTCGGCCGCAGTTGCACACAAATATCAGGCAGATAACTTTCGTTATTTTTTAACCAATGCAAAGCATGCATGAAAACATCCCTATCATTGGAATTGTCCTCAGAGAGATTTTTAGGTCGTAAAAAAGGAGTTTCCGCACCAAATGATCTAGCTATTTCCGCATAGTAATCATCATCTGTACTTACAATAATCCTGTTAATTAAACTCGATTGTAAAGCGTGCTCAATTGAATAGGCTAGTAACGGTTTCCCATTTAATGATTTTATATTTTTATGTGGAACTGTTTTAGAACCAGACCGAGCGGGAATTATTGCTAAAATTTTCATTAATTATCTAACTTTATTTCTATATACTTTGATGGAACTAAGTTCTCAAAAAAAGGTCCGAGACTCTGAATAATATAGGCAAGGGCAAATTTATTGATTTTTCCTTGAAGAACTAAATGAAAAAAGTATTTTAGTACTTTAATCTTTTTATACTTGAATGCATTCTGCTGCATTAAAACCAAAAGATACCTTATTTCTAGTTGCCTCATGATCTTTTTTTCTAGTTTAAGATGTTTTGCTATCAAAAGATTAGCTTCTGCTACTCTCTTTTGAAAAAGAAATTTATTTTCTATGTTATTTGGTCTAGATGCAGTATTCATGGTTATTCTATAAACACCAGTGCTGTAAGGGAAATACCTGACTTTAGTCTTACTCAGTATATATATCCATAATGGGAAATCACCTCCGCCTGCATTTGTGTAAATATCATTTGGTATTTCAACCAAAAATTTGTTAAAAAAGTCATTTTTAAATATGACTGTAAGTGTTCTTATTTGGAATCTTTTAAGAATATAGTCATTCATGGCAATATCAGTTTCAACACCATATTCATACTTCACAGTTAAGTAATCATTTATTATCTCATTTGACTTTATTATTGAATGATAATTTGAGCATACCAACCCATAATCCGAATTTGCCTCTAAAAAATCTACTTGCTTTTGCAGTTTGTAGGGGTCTGTCCAATAGTCGTCGCCTTCACAGAGGGCGATGTATTTGCCGAAGGCTTTACTAAAATTATAAAATAAATTGAAACGTCCCGTTGGATTACCGTTTATCTTAATTACATTTTCTCTTCTATGAAGAAATAGCCTTATTTTCACTGGATACTTTTCAGCATACTCCAAACATATTTCTCTAGTACCATCGGTTGATTCATCCTCACCAAGTAGTATTTCGTAATCGAAAGTTGTTTTTTGCATCAATATGCCTTCTAGACAATCTTTAATAAAGTTTACGTGCTGATATGTTTGTACGCAAACGGAAACCAACGGTTCAGATTTCACCTGGTTTGGATAATCTTTTACTTCTACTTTTTGGTATTTTTTTATAAACTCATTCAAGATATTTTGTTTTCTACTTCTAAATTTTGATAAGCTTTTTTTAATTTATTTATTATTTCTTCTTCAAGTTTTATTGAATTTTTTATATCAAAACTCTTTTCACCTTTATATTTTACTTTAATATCATAATTAAGTTCATTTAACATTTTTGTCAACTTTTGGTAAATTTTTTCAGGATTTGCACAAAATTCTTCGTAATTAATAATTAATTTACTTTTTTCAGGGAAAGAGTTGAGTTCATCAGATATTGATTTATTAGTATTATAAACTTGCCCTGCAATCTGATGATAAACATCCAACTTTTTAAGTCTTTTGTATTCTTTTGGTTTAACTGACCACCAAATTTTTTCACTTCCGTAATACTTTTTTCTAGCTAAAAATATCGATTGCATATTAAATAAAGAGTTTCGCTTTACAAAAATGAAAAATGATTTTGGAATATTTTGATATACCTCTGATAAGTTAAATTGAAGCATCATCAACTTGGTGACAAAGGGCTTGTTGAATGCATACTCTATTGAAGACAAACCTCTATTAATACCTTCAAAATCTACTTTTTTAAGTTGCTCTTCATTTAAGAATTCAGGATCAAAATTAGGCATATAGTTTCTAAAAAAATGTTGGAATTCGTTGGTTGCTAGGGCGCCTTTGCTTTTACCTAAATCCGAGATGAAATTGAATTCTGATTGAATATCGGTAAAATCTCCATTGAAATCATATTCCTTATCAAATAGCATCTTTTGTATTTGAGCCCCCAAATATGGGGCATATGCAAAACGAGTCAAAATATTAGTGGGATAAGAAAAACAAGACAAACTGGCAAGCCATTGCAAAATTAGAGTTGTACCGCTTCTTGGAGATCCAATAATGAAAATATAAGGCCACTTATTGTTATTTATTTTATTTTCTACTTTTTTTTGAACTGGTGTTAATAAAGTTTTTAACTCACTTAACAATTCATTCAACTTTTGGTTGTCTTTGAATTGTTCTTGTTTACTATTATTATATTTTTCAAATAAGGACTCAGTCATAAAATTTTCATCAACAAATTAACGCTAGAATGTTTTCCATTTCATATATGCAATATCTTTGATCAATGGGAATAGCCAAAAGATTTGCTGCTAAATAGTTTTCATAACTTTCTTTATCATTATCCCATTTTCTAATATTAGGCCAATATGTTGCCACAAATATTTTATTTGATATTAATTTCTTTTGAATTTCCGAACCATTTTTTACTAAATAAGGATAGACCATTGGTATAGTAATTGATTCGGTGTCAATAATAATTTCATTTTCATCTTTTAGTTTACTATGAAGATAATTAAAATTATTAATCCGAATTTCAGCTATTTTGTCATACTCTATATTTTTCATTAAGCTTTGTGTGAGCTTTGACATTTTTTTTATTGGCTGTCCAATGAGTGAATCATCATTTTCTTTGAATTTGGGATAATACTTCTCAGCACCTTCTTCAATTCTTCCTAATAAATGCTCCATTCTAATATGAGAATAATCAAACTCTAATTCTGTATATAATTTCTTTTCAGAAAAAAGATAAGCACCGTCAGGTACGCCAAAATATTTTCTTGCAGAGTAGAATGTATCACAATTATTAATAGGTATTGTATAAAAAGCTTGTGAATTATCAATAATAATATTTCGCTTAAATTCAGCTATCTCTTTTACCTTTTTATCACAAATTCCAAAATAATTATTATAGACTAATACTTCATCCGATTTTATATTCTCAAAGTTTACATTTGGCATAAATCTTTTATCAATTCTGTAAAACTCATATTTAACATTAAGTTTCTTAAGTGGTTCTAGCATTACATCACAAGTATAATATGGAATAAAAACTTTTTTATAATTATTGGCTTTTAATATATATTCAAAGGCATTCCTACCTGTGTTGAGTTTTACAGCAGCTTTGTGATATTCTTCATTCTTATTAAGCTCTAGTTCAAAATAACCACCAATTGCACTATATAAGTTCATATCGACTAAGCATTTTGTGAATCTCTTTCACAGAGTTGAACATCATTACATCAATAATAGATAAATTCGGAATAAACTCGTTACCAAATTGCTTGTATTCAATTTTATTTGTGGAAAGAAATTTAAGTTCGATACCCTTTTCTGCGAATTCTTCCTTAGAATAAATCTCCCTACCGCCAATTGGATTTAAATATTCCGTTGAGTTGTTTTTTTTACAAATGTCGATCAACCTATCAGCCTTTTCCATACCTTTACTTTCTGAATATTTTTCTGACGAAAGCTCATACTTTGTTTCCATATGTAAATAGTCACAAACTTTACGAATACTACTAATAGCCAACGATGATATATTATTTTGTTCTTCATTAAAAATATTTTGTATTAAAGACATAACTTCATCATAATGAGGAGCTTTGGCATAGGAACTATTGAGAGTTTTTAAAAACTTTTTTTGCCACTTATCAAATTGACGCAATGATATTTCAGTTTCATTAATTTTTCTATTGGGACTGATGTTTTGAATTGGAAAGGTGAAAAGAAATTCTTTACCACTCACTAAAATTTTATTTCTATTTATCCATCCTTGCTTAATAAAATTGACATCATCATAAAACACGAACTTATGAACTGCATTGAGTAATTGAAAATACCCAATATAAGGGAATATGTAAGGCTGCATTACTGCTATTTTCATAAAGCTAAATTTCTAATTTTATTAATAATTTCTTGAACATCTTTTATGCTTAAGTTGCTAAATATAGGCAGACAAATAACTACATCAGCAACTTCATTTGCAACTGGCAGATTGCTCTTTTCCGCTGATTTTATAGATTTGTATGTAGAAAAATTACTTATCAGAGGATAGAAATATCGTCTGCCGTAAATACCACTATCTTTCAGTTTCTGGTACAATTCATCACGGGTCATTCCATATTTATCTTTATCAACAAGTATTGGGAAATATGAATAATTATGTTCAACTCCATCAAAATCGTCCAAAAAAGTAATTCCATTAACCTCTATAAGACCCTCTCGGTAAGCTAAAGCAATCAACTTTCTCTTTTTTATATTCTCGTCAACATACCGCAATTGAAGCAATCCAAAAGCTGCCTGCACTTCATTCATTTTGGAGTTAATTCCCGGGGCAACAACCGTAGTTTCGCCTGCAAAGCCAAAGTTTTTTAGATAATCAATCTTTTTTTTTGTTTTTTCATCGTGGCAAACGATTGCTCCTCCTTCAAATGTATTGTAAACCTTTGTCGCGTGGAAACTCAATACAGAGAGATCACCAAAATTCAAGATGGAATCTCCATTCAGTTTAACCCCAAAAGCGTGTGCAGCATCGTAGATTAGTTTTAATCCATAAGTATCCGCAATTTCTTCCATTCGAGAAACACAGCAGGGATTTCCGTAAACGTGTACAGGCATAATTGCAGTAGTTTGAGGAGTAATAGCTGCTTCAATTTTTTCTGTGTCGATGTTAAAGAAATTCGGCTCAACATCAACAAAAACCGGTTTAATATTATTCCACCAAAGAGAATGTGCGGTAGCAACGAAACTAAATGGAGTTGTAATGACTTCACCAGTTATCCTTAACTCTTGTAAAGCTGTTACAAGTGCAAGAGTACCGTTCGCAAAAAGAGAAATATATTTTACTCCCAGATACTCCGCCAGTCTCTTTTCAAGTTCTTGATGAAAAGGACCGTTATTTGTAAGCCACTTTTTCTCCCAAATTTTTTCAAGATAGGGGATAAATTCTTCAAGTGGTGGTAGTGAAGGTTGAGTGACCGTTATTTTTTTTTGCATCTTATTTTCTGATTTTAAATTTTTCATAAATAATGTTCTTTAATTCAATGTACTCATATAAATTAAAGCTCTCTCCAATAATCAAAAGTAGTACAATTGCAGTTATAATTTGAATTGGTAAAATAACGATAGGAGTTAGCAAGAGCATATAAGGAAATAAGAATAATATAAACCCAATACTAAAAGATAATAAAAAAGAAAATGTCACATCTCGTAACTGTTCAATACTAGGGTAACTAATAAGTTTTCCTGAATACTGGCTATTCAAGAAGTATGAAATAATTGAATTTCCGATCATAGCAATTATCATCGCTTTAATTCCAAAATAAATTCCAATCATTATTATGGGTATCGCTATTGACTTTTTAATAAAATCTAGTTTTAGAAAAAGATCTGATCTTCCCTTCACATTAAGAATATTCAAATTAAGAGCGTGTAAAGGATAAAACACACCTACCAGACAAAGTAACTGTAAATACTCAATTGAACCTGCCCATTTTTCACCAAGTAAAACAAGAATTAAAGTCTCCGCCACACCAGCTAAACTTAACATTAAAAATCCAGAGAGAAATACGGTAATTTTTAGCAACTTTTTATAAGCAGCTTTTAATCTTTCATTATTATCTTGAATTTTAGCTAAAACCGGAAAGCTTACACGTTGTATTGTAGAGTTAAGATTCGAAGCAAATAAATTTTTAAACTGATCTGCTCTCGTGTAAAAACCTAAATCAGCTGCGGAAAAATATTTGCCTATTACCAGGTAATAAATATTCTTATAAACTCTATCAAGCAAACCAGACAATAACAATTTATAGCCGAAATTGAACAATTCCTTAAAAGAAGACTTACTGAACTCCCAAGTAGGTTTCCATTTATTAAAGATCCATAATAATACGGTCTGGAAAAAATTATTTAACAAACTCCTCCAAACCAAACTCCAAACACCATATCCAGCCAGAGCCAAGCCTATGCCAATTGCGCCTGAACTGATGTTAGAACTAATTGATATTTTGCTTTGTAATTTAAAGTTTATATCTTTTGTTAATCTAGCTCTTTGCACAATTGCTATTGCATTAATTATTACGGTAATCCCAAGAACTTTAACTAAATCTGTTAACTGAGGTTCATTAAAAAATGAACTTATTAGTGGTGAAACTAAAAAAAGGAGTATATAAATAAAAAAGCCAACAACAATATTAAAATAAAAAATGGTGGAATAATCTTTTTGTTTAGCATCATTTTTTCTAATTAGAGCTTGAGTAAATCCTGCGTCGATAAAAGATTGTGAGACTGCCACAAAAACTGTTATCATTCCAACTAAACCGTAATCTTCAGGTGTCAGAATCCTAGCAAGTATTATACCTATAACAAATTGTACTCCATGGTTACCAATGTTATCAACAAAACTCCATACAAAGCCAGAGATGGATTTTTCTTTTAAAGTCATATTTGAACTTATTATTACTTAATACTTCTGATAAAATATCATTTTCAATCTAAACTTAAAATCAAACCCTCAGCATGAAATTTATAAATTATCATAATACCACTTCGCAGCCAGTTCGAATCCCAAGGTTGCATCTACCTCAGGATCATAATCGATTATTGTGTTTGCTTTGATTATACTTGCTTGTGAGTGAGGAATATCGCCAATTCGAAAGGGCCCGTATTGAGGTTCAATTTCTCTTATCTTGTCATCAAACTTAGCAAGGTTATCCCGTAAGGCGGTGAAGAGCTGGTTTAGTGTTGTGTTGCCGCCGAAGGCGATATTGAAGACTTCGGAGAAAAAGTAGCTGCCAGCGGTCAGCGACCAGCGTTCAGTCCGCCGTGGCGGATCATTTTTCACTTTTATCTTTTCGCTTTCAACTTGTAACAGGTATTTATGTTCATCAAGTTCTAAATTGTAATATTCTCGTTGCCCTTTCAAGATCTGTTCATCGGGGGTGAAGAGGGCTTTTTCGTTTGCTTGGATTACGTTTTCAATATATGTAAAATCGCGGCTGTAGGTGCCGTCACCGTTAATGACCGGGCGTTCGTGGTTTATCAAATTTTTAACCCAAAGCGGAATAACAGCGGCGTATGCTCCATTTGGGTCTTGGCGTTTGCCGAAGACATTAAAGTATCGGAGTCCGATGCACTGCATACCGTAAGTCTTTGCAAAGACATCTGCATAGAGTTCATTTACATATTTTGTAATTGCATAAGGAGAGAGCGGCTTCCCTATTTCTTCTTCCACTTTTGGTAATTTTTTGGAGTCACCATAAGTGCTTGAACTTGCTGCGTAGACGAATCGCTTTACCTTTGCATCGCGTGCTGCGATAAGTACATTTAAAAAGCCATCTATGTTAACCGAGTTTGTGTTTGCCGGATCTTCGATTGAGCGAGGGACAGAGCCGAGGGCGGCTTGATGGGAGACGTAATCACAGTTGCGGACTGTATGGATGCATGTCTGTATGTCGCGAATGTCCCCATTAACGAAAGTGAAATTTGGATTTGAGTAGTTATGTTTTATATTTCTTTCGTAACCAGTTGAAAAATCGTCAAGGCAGACTACTTCATGTCCCAGGGAAAGGAAATGATCTACAAGGTTACTGCCGATGAATCCAGCGCCACCGGTGACGAGAATTTTTTGTTTATCCACGTAACATCCCCGCTGCTATTGTGTTATTAGTTGCCTCGTTTATTAAAATTATGCTGCCGGTCATTCTATTTTTTTTGTAACCATCAAAAAATAATGGTTTTGTTGTGCGTAATTTAACTCTGAAAATATCATTCATCTTAATTTCTTTATCATCTTCCATTCTGTGGAGATTATTTATATCCATTTTATAGACAACGTCTTTAACCATAGCACGTGCTTCACTTGAAGTATGGCGAAGTATAAATTTACTACCGAGTGTAAGAGGTTTGGTATCGAACCAGCACATCATAGCATCTATATCTTGACTGGATTCAGTTTGATTATTCGGTTTAACAATCATATCTCCCCTACTGATATCGAGATCATCTTCAAGTTCAACAGAAATTGACATTGGCGGAAAGGCTTCTTCGACTTCCTTATCGAGATTACGAAGTGATTTAATTTTTGAAGTAAATCCGGACGGTAAAATAGTAACTTCCTCACCAACTCTAAAAATACCGCTGGCAATACGACCGGCGAAACCACGGTAATCGTGATAACCTTCAATTTTTTGTGGACGGATAACATATTGAACAGGAATTCGTGGATCTTGATGATTGTAGTCACTTGAAATATGGATAGTTTCCAAAAGATGAAGTAAAGTACCACCTTTGTACCAGTCCATATTAGTTGAACGATCAACAACATTATCGCCGTTAATTGCGCTGATGGGGACATAGCGGACATCCTTGATATCCATTTTAGCGGCGAATCCTTTGAAGTCGGATACAATCTCATCATATTTTTCTTCTGAATAATCGACAAGGTCCATTTTATTTACACATAGAACCAAGTGCGGAATTCTGAGAAGACTTGCAATGTATGAGTGGCGTTTTGTCTGCTCAACAACTCCGTTGCGCGCATCAACTAAAATAAGTGCAAGATTTGCTGTTGACGCACCCGTTACCATGTTGCGAGTGTATTGTATATGTCCTGGTGTATCTGCAATAATAAATTTTCTTTTAGGTGTAGCAAAGTAGCGGTAAGCTACATCGATGGTAATTCCTTGTTCACGTTCGGCATGGAGTCCGTCTGTGAGAAGTGCAAGATCCATATCGAGACCTTTCTTCTCGCTGGAACGTTTAACGGCTTCAAGCTGGTCTTCGAAGATACCTTTGCTATCGTAAAGAAGTCTGCCGATAAGAGTGGACTTGCCGTCGTCAACGGAACCGGCTGTTGTGAAGCGGAGGAGTTCCATTGCGAGGTAGTTTTTATTATGCATATGTTGTCCATGATGAAATAAAAGATAAAATTAAAAAGACAAAAGATAAAATTAATAGCATTAAAGATAAATTTTTGATTGTGTTATTCCTTAATCTTAAATTCAATATTATTTTCTTAAATTATAGTTTTAGAAGCAATAGAGCCTAAAATTTTCTTTAATTCATCCGATTCTGATACTAATTCTTCGCATTTAAATTGATCACCTAAATTTAATCTTGAACTATCCTCAACCAATAAGTAGATTCTCGAATTTCTTTCAATGAAATGAAAATTTTATTTCTAAAATCTGCTTTTGATGCTGAACCTTGAGATTCCTTGTAATTTGCGCCACTCGAAGTTGATGATTTAGATAATTGATAAATTATAACTCTAAATCTCCGATGTTTCTTATATCGTCCTTAAATATTGTATACAATTAATAGCGAATTGAAATAATCTTTCTGCCAGATCTTTTTGTTTTTTCTCAAGATTCACTTTTTACTTTAATCTTTTTACTTTATCCTTGTTTTAGCGAACGCTAAAAGTATCCTTTAATTTTTCGGTCTTCCATGGAGGTTTCGGAGCGTTTGTCGTCGAATCTTCCACCGCGTTCGGTAATTCTTGAGGCGGCAACTTCTTGAATTATTTCTTCTATGGTTGTAGCTGTCGATTCCCATAAGCCAGTACTTGTCATATCTCCTACCGTACGACAGCGCACCAATAATTCTTCTACATTATCATCTTCATCAACTTGAACACAATGAGAAACCGCAAGCATGACTCCATCACGATGGACAATTCTTCTTTTATGTGCAAAGTAAAGTGAAGGAAGAGGAATGATTTCTAAAGCTATATATTGCCAGACATCCATTTCCGTCCAGTTACTGAGCGGAAAAACTCTAAAATGTTCACCAATATTTTTCTTTCCGTTGAATATATTCCAAAGTTCGGGTCGCTGATTTTTTGGATCCCATTGACCGAACTCATCTCGATGAGAGAAGAATCTTTCCTTTGCTCGTGCTTTTTCTTCATCACGTCGAGCGCCGCCAATCGCACAGTCAAATTTATGTTCTTCAATTGCATCGAGTAGCGTTGTAGTCTGCGCAACATTACGCGAAGCATATTTACCTGTTTCATCGACTACTCTTCCATTCTTAACGGATTCCTCTACGGAGGCTACAACGAGACGAGCGCCAAGAAGTTTAATAAACTCATCACGGTATTCCATCGCTTCGGGAAAATTATGTCCCGTATCCACATGCATTAAGGGAAAAGGAATTTTAGCCGGAGCGAATGCTTTTTTAGCGAGCCATCCCATTACAATGGAGTCTTTACCGCCGGAAAAAAGCAGTACCGGGTTTTCGAATTGCGCTGCTACTTCTCGAAGAACGTAAACAGCTTCGGATTCAAGTTCTTGTAAGTGAGTTATGTAGTATTTTTGCATGGTAAAACCTCGTTTCAAGTAAAAAGTATCAAGATAAAAGATAAAAGTAACAACTGAAAAGATTGGTTGATTGAAAAACAACGGATTGGATGATTGGAACAAAACAGATTGGATGATCCGTCTTCGTTAAAAAGCAACTTCGCCGAGACAGGTTGCATGATTGGGTGATTGTATCAATCATTCTCCAAAAGTGTCGGCAATCCTCTTTCAGTCGTGCTATCACTTTCAAATAATCTTATATTGCTAATTCTATCTGCTAACTACTCAATTCAAATGCTGCATTTAAAATGTTATGGAAACTTTACCAAAAATAATTTTTGCTGCTGCTTCCGGATTTATTTTTGATATATCTACTTCTACATCTGGATTTTTGGGTAACTCATACTTCACATCGATACCGGGTAAATTTTTAATTTCGCCTTTTTTAGCTCTTTCATAAACGCCTGATTCATCCCTCTCAATACAAATTTCAAGCGGTGTGCTCACATAAACTTCATGAAAATTATTACAAATTTTCCTGACGGTATTTCTAGATTTTTCGTAAGGTGAAAGGAAAGATGCTATGACAAAAATACCCTGGTCTTCCAACTTTTTTGCAAGATAACCAATTCTTTCAATATGAGCATTTACCTGTTCGGGTTCAAAGCCCGTGTCATGGATCAGACTCCTTATAGAATGCCCGTCAATGAATTCCGTCCTGTATCCTCTTGCCTTCAAGATGTATTGGAGTTCCAAAGCAATTTCCTTTTTACCTGATTTGGCCAGCCCAGTCAACCAAATAACTGCAGGATTGATCTGTTTCTTACCAAATTTAATTTTATCCCATCCGCGTTCATGTAAGAAATAAACGAACATCTTCAAAAATATTTCCACACTTCCGACTGATAGCGCGATAGTTAGATCACCTATGAAAACATATACTAATACCATTGTTGTAATTGTCGCAACAAATCGCCATGAAACTGTCTTCACAACCGAACGTAATTTAGTTTCGTAATACATTTGAGTTTCCAACTTTAATAGTTTCGATAGCTTGAATAATACTGATTAAACTAGAAGATTTTGGTTTTTAAGATAATTTATAATTGATTGACTATTTTTCTGTAATACTGAACCTTTTCCATTCTTAATGATGATTTCTGGATTTACTGGTATTTCGTAGGGTGAGGAAACTCCCGTAAAATTTGAGATCTGCGAAGCTCTTGCTTTTTTATACAATCCTTTTGAGTCACGTTCTTCGCAAGTTTCCAAATCAACTTCTACAAAGATTTCTACAAATCGACTATCAGGTAACATACTTCGAACTTTCTGCCTATCTTTGATGAATGGTGAAATGAATGCGGTGAGTGTTATAATTCCGGCATCTACAAAAAGCTTTACAACTTCCCCTATTCTTCTAATATTTTCTTCTCTATCCGCCTCTGAGAAACCAAGGTCTTTGTTTAGTCCATGTCTGATATTATCTCCGTCTAATAAGTATGTAAGATTTCCCAAATCAAATAATTTTTTTTCAGTTTCATTCGCTAAAGTAGATTTTCCGCTCCCGCTTAACCCTGTAAACCATAAACATAGTCCTTTTTGATTAAATTTAATCTCACGGTCAGCTCTTTTGACTTTATGTTCATGCCAAACAATATTTAATGAATTATTCATCGAATACAAATTCCATGATGGGTTTGCTGATAAATATTAATACTGATAAAATATTGATGCCTTTTACGGCGGCTCATTTATTTTTCATTAACTGATTGAAATATCTGATGCACTAACTACGAAACCGTAGTTCTTCATATCTCTTTTGTTGTATAAAAGTGCGCTACCATCCTTATTGGTAAAATAGCCGCCTGCGCTTTTAACAATTGCATGACCAGCGGCGGTATCCCATTTCCAAGTCGGTCCGCCTCTAAAATAGAGTTCGGCTTTCCCTTCAGCAACAAGACAGATTTTTAATGAACTCCCCTTAGATAGGCGTTGATTGATAATATATTTTGAATAAAATTCATTTTCTTCTTCACCGGAATGAGAACGGCTTTGTACGACATTTATCGGTTCACTATAAGATTTCTGACTTACATTAATTCTATTTACTCTGCCATCGGAATCAATTTTATAGGCACCATTAGTATCGCCATAAAATGTTTCAGAAGTAACCGGAACATGAATAACTCCTAGTACCGGTTGATTGTTTTCAATCAATGCAATGTTAACCGTGAACTCGCCGTTATGTTTAATAAATTCTTTTGTGCCATCAAGAGGATCGACAAGGAAAAATTTTGTCCAATCTCTTCTTTCTTCAAATAGAACATTTTCACCTTCTTCTGATATAACAGGTATATTTAGGAAATTTTTTTTTAATTCACGTATAATAAAGTCGTGAGATTTTTGGTCGGCAATTGTTATAGGCGAATTTTCGTTCTTAAGTTTTATATCATACCCTCTCGAATTATATACTTCAAGAATTAATTCACCCGCTGTTTTAGCAATTTCGATTATGATCTTCAACATATTCTAAATATTTCTAAAAATTTATTATAGCTTTTATTGAGAAAGGAAGTGTGGGAGAATAGGAGAATCTCGGATTAGTGTAATTATGTTCAATATTCCTTTCATAGCCGGTTGAAAGATTATCAAGGCATACAACTTCATGTCCGAGTGAAAGGAAATGATCTACAAGGTTACTGCCGATAAAGCCGGCACCGCCGGTAACAAGGATTCTACTCAAAAATTAAAAATTACGTTGTACAAGGATGAAGGATAAAGTGTAAGATTGAGTTTGTTTGGCAGCGGTCAGCTTTCAGCGGTCAGTTGTCAGTCCGCCTCAGCGGTTCGGGGTTCAAAATAAATTAAAATTAAAAATGACAAATTAAAAATTACGTTGTACGAGGATAAAGGATAAAGTGTAAGATTGAGTTTGTTTGGCAGCGGGCAGCGGTCAGCGGTCAGGTGTCAGCGGTCAGCGGTCAGTTTATTAGTAAATGAGTATAATATTTTGGATACTTCTTCGGTCAATTCTTCTAACTGTTTTTGTTCTTGCTTCGATATATAATTTAAATCAGAAGATAATATTATGAAGTATTTCAATTCTTCTAAAGAAGCTTTAGCAATATTTAAGAATTGCAAAAATTCTTTTTTCGTTTTTCTTGAATGTCCTTCGACAATATTGCTGGGGACTGAGTAAGCAGCTCTTCTCATTTGCGAAGTCAATCCATATTTTTCATCAGTTGGAAACTTAAGAGTTACTTTATAAATTTCCAGCGTCAACTGATGACTTTTCTGCCAAACAATAAGATCCTTAAATGTATTAGTCTTACTCATATCTTTTCTCAGCGGTCAGGGGTCAGCGGTCAGCTTTCAGCGGTCAGTTGACTGGACGCTGTACGCTGTACGCTTTTCTAAAAGCTTTACGCTTTCCGCCTCCGGTGGATTAAAAATTTTTGTTACGCGTATATTCAGACATATTCGCTGCGAACTTTGCGATTTTCTTTGCGTACGGGCGGTTAGTTTTCTTTTTAACCGCGAAGAACGCTAAGGAACGCAAAGCATTTTCAAATAAATATACTTTGGAAAGCGCTGCTCAATAACATTTTTCCTTCGTGCCTTCGTGCCGTCTGCCATAGGCATCACTATGTGAGTGGCAAAAAAAATTTCAGTACAAAAACGGCCTAACTAATTCTCACTCAAACTTCCAATTTTCAGTACAAAAAAACTTTGAACTCCGCACTAAGAACTCCGAACTGTGAACAAAGAACATTTGAGCTAAAAACTTTGAACTATTAACAAAAACTTTGACTATAAACGTTCGTGGTTGTCCCGCTGGGGCGAGTTCTCCGCTGCGCTACGACAGTATTCTTTTAACCATTCAGGGTTTGGTCTTCACGCGTAAACAAGGATTTTTCGTTTGCTTGGATAAGGCTAAACAAAACTGTAAATACTCATTATTGTCTGCGTATTATTACGACATTACCAATTCAACAGGGAAAGATTTTTCTGTATCAAAAGTTTTAGTTGTATAAATCTTTTCGATACCGATTACCTTTCCATCCTTATCTTTTTTTAGGACAAGCCCCTCGCCTATCTCTTCAGCAATCATTTCAAGTTCAGGATTTCCGAACCAAATATCGATAGTATCTTTATCTTTACTGTAATATATTTTTACTTTGTCCATATTAATTCACCTTCCTTGGGTCTATCTGTTATATATGCTGTTATTAAAAAACCGGTTGCGATTTCATGTCTAACTACAGCGCAAAATAAACTATTTGCTACTTTCTTATAGTACAGAAATACAGATTTATCAATTTTACTTTTTCTTATAAAATCAGGTTGGCTTAAAGTACTGACAACATTATTTTCTTGTCCTTTTAGATTGCGATGTTTTATTGAGGTTATATAGTTCCAATAATCGGTAGTCGATCTGACGGTAACATTTAATGGAGTTATAATTTCAAAAAGGAGGTCTTTATTCATACACTAAATATCGCTCAATTTCTGCCGGAATATCGATCATAAATTGTACTTAAAATGACACTCCAAGTCTAGTTAAAAAACTCTCTCTGCATCAAACTCCGGCATGTATTCCAAAATGGTTTTAGTTTTTCACAGAGAGCTGATTCCTCCAAAATGCTCGCTTGTGCGTGGAACATCAATAATGGTAAATGATAAATTTAATTCGTGAAATTTTGTGTAATCAGTGGCTTTCAATTTTGGACGCGGTTCGTAGTTATTTTGTACGTGGTTCGTAGTTAATTAGTTCGAGGTTCGGTCCGCTGCGGCGGATCGGGGTTCGAGATAAATTTAAATTAAAAATGACAAATTAAAAATTACGTTGTACAAGGATAAAGGATAAAGTGTAAGATTGAGTTTGTTTGTCTGCGGGCATGGGTCAGCTTTCAGCTTTCAGCGGTCAGCAGTCAGCTTTCAGCAGTCAGCGTTCAGCAGTCAGCTTTCAGCGGTCAGTTGTCAGTCCGCTGTGGCGGATCGGTTCATAATAAATTAAAAATTAAAATTAAAAATGACAAATTAAAAATTACGTTGTACAAGGATGAAGGATAAATTAGAAATTAATTCGTGGTTCGGGGTTCAAGTATTTTATGAATCCAATCCGGATTTCTTCGACAATCCAATATTGCGTTTACAAAAATAGTATCTGAATCTAAAGAATAATAAACCGCGTAAGGAAATCTTTTTGATAAAAGTCTATGATATCCAAAGACCTTATTATGTACACCGGCATATAGTTTTAGTGAATCAATATCCGAAAATAACGTTTCAATGAAATAACTACCCAAACCGTCTAATTGACTTTCATAAAAATCAAATCCATCTGAAAGGTCATCTAATGCAGAAGCAAGAATTTTGATTATCATTGGTGTTTGCCACGCAAATCCTTTTTTGCTGATTCCCAATCTTTATAAATTTCTTTACCCTCTGCAATTCTCTTCTCTCTTAACAAAAGAACATCTTTGTGCCAATCGGGAGAAGAATAATTTTCTTCTGTTTTTGATAGATCCGTCCATAAGTCTTCCATAGTACGAATTTTATCTTCAATAGTCATATCGCTTAATGGCAATTTTGTATACATATTAAACTCCTTAAACAAGAGCAGGTTAAAAACTATTTATTTTTAATATACGGATAAATTCTAACTTATACCCTTTGCTTATACTGGTTGAGAGATAATCGAGGCAGGTTACCTCATGTCCATGTGAAAGGAAATGGTCTAGGCGGTTACTATCAATGAAGTCGGTGCCGCCGGTAACAAGGATTCTACTCATAAATTAAAAATTAAAAATGACAAATTAAAAATTACGTTGTATAATGATAAAGGATAAATTATAAACTTCACACTCCGTACCCCAAACTTTTAAATGCCTGCCGCCTATTGCTTACTGTCTGCTGATCCGCCGCGAACTTTGCGATTTTCTTTGCCAGCCTGGCGGTTGGTTTTCTTTTTAACCATGAAGAACGCTAAGGGACGCGAAGCATTTTCAAATAAATATACTTTGGAAAGCGCTGCTCAATAATATTTTTTCTTCGTGCCTTTGTGCCTTCGTGGCAAAAAAAATTTCAGTACAAAAAAAGCCTAACTAATTCTCTCTCAAACTTCCAATATTCAATACAAAAAAACTTTGAACTCCGCACTTAGAACTGCCGGCTACATGCTGTACGTTGATTACTGAACGCCAACCTGCGGTTGGTAAACTATCCTCTGTTCTCCGGCTCACAGGTACAAGCGTTCGGCGGTCAGCTTTCAGCGATCAGATTTTTAGTTAATGAGTACAATAGTTTTGAAACTTCTTCGGTTAATTCTTCATTATTTTTAGACAGATAGCTAAAACTATTTGTTATGGTATGTATCGTTTTATTTGAATCTCACTATGCAATTAACTGCCAGTTGTACGCTGACTGCTGATTACTGAACGCTGGCTACTGCCAACTGTGGATTGCTGACTGCGAACTTAAGTTTGAGCTGAGAACCATATTCAGAAGAAACTACGCTGCATATTGCAGAATTTCAACTTCTGCATTATTCAGAGACGCATTTTCTGCTTTAGCTAAGATTTTATAAGTTGTTTCTTCATCAAGATAATATTCACCACAATTTTCACAAATCTCTGCCGGTACATTTTTAATTACTACTACTGTATTCCCTCTTTCAAGTGTAACAGTAACTCTGCCATTTGTTGTTGTTCCGTTTTTACATAATTGACATTTCATTTTTCAATTCTCCTTGAGTAATTTTCCTTCCAAAGATTTGGATCAGGTTCATAAACCGTAACAATAATACAAATGTTATTTGTATTATCAAATGCTAATACGATATGTAGTGGTCGATTATCACCAAAACCTAAAAGCAATAAACTAGGATAGGGTAAATCATTCGGATATTCTTTTATAATTGTACCTGTTGAAATCACATTATCTATTTCAGATTTACCTACATTTCGTTGAAACATTTTTTGAATTGCGTGCCTGGTAAAAGTTTTAAATTTACATTCTGGACTTAGCATAATAATTCTTTGTCAATCTATAATATTTCAAGGGCGAGTTGATGGCTCTTTGTCCAGATTATTAAATCCTTAAAACTTTTTGTTGAATTCACATCTTATATTACTGAACGCCAAGCTGTGGTTGGTAAACTGTCCTCTGTTCTCCGGCTCACAGGTACAAGCGTTCGGCGGTCAGCTTTCAGCGGTCAGATTTTTAGTAAATGAGTACAATAGTTTTGAAACTTCTTCTGTTAATTCTTCATTATTTTTAGACAAATAGCTAAAACTATTGGTTATGGTATGTATTGTTTTATTTGAATCTCACTATGCAATTAACTGAACGCCAACCTGCGGTTGGTAAACTGTACGCTGACTGCGGATTACTGACTTCTGACCTCTCTCTTCTGATTTCTCATCTTCCAATCCTCCCCCCAGAGGGACAGGCATTTTCCCAACTTCATTTGCTACTGGACTGCCTGCTGGCTACTGCCGACTGTGGACTACCGACTGTACGCTGATTTCCGATCACTGATTTCAGATATTTACTTTAAGCTACTTTAGGGCGCAAAACTTTGCCGATGTTTTCGAAGGGAATTTCTTTCTTCTCAATTTTTTCTTTGATAGATTCAAGTTGTTGAATAGTTTTACGATCGTAATACCTTTCACCGCAATTATTACAGACTAATACCTCTGTGTTTACCAGTATGATATCATTGTCAAACTTAATTTCTTCATCAACTTTCTTTAATTTAATATCTTCGCTTTTACAAATAATACATTTCATGTTTTCCTCCTTTCGAAATCAACCCATTTTTAGGGTCAGGTTCATAAACTGTAACAATAATAACAATATCTTCTTCATTCGAATAAGCACTTACAATATGCAACGGTCTATTCATTTTGGATTTACCGTATATAAGACAACTTGGGTAAGGGTCATCATCCAAATATTCATTTATAATTTTACCGGAAATTACCGCTTGAGCTACTTCCTCTTCTTTAATTATTCCGGATTCTTCAGTTTCCATCTTGGTTTTTGCGTGCTTAGAATATAAAACTTCGTTTTGATGAAAACAGTTTTGAATTTCTTTTAACATCCTCAGTGCATTTAGTTCTTAATGTAAGGATTATTTTAGATTTTCATAATACCATTTTCAGTTTTCAATCGGAGACTGCCGACTGTGGACTGCCAACTGACCTCCGACTTCTGATTTTTGACCTCTGACCTCTTCTCACTACCGACTGCCAACTGTGGACTGTGGCTTGTAAACTTAAGTCCGATTTGGGAATTTCAATGATAATCGTCACCTTCTTCTCATAAGCAAATTTGTGTCGTTATCCGGCAATTGAATTTCGCCGCCCGTGCAGAATATCATTCGCAATAATATTCAATTCATTTTTAAACTGACTACGATCGGGTTGTTTGACCCATTTAATTACTTTTATTTTATCACTCGGGAAAGTTGTCAGAATTTCGTAGATCGAAATAGGATCGATACCGGCTTCCTTATTTTTAGCTTCGGAAAGAATTTCTTTGAAATCACAGTCATAATTTTTGCAAATGAACCAGAGGTCAGCTACATCCTTGGGTTCAAATCTGTATAAAGCTGAAAACTTATTTGACAAAATATTTCTTAGACTGTCAATTTTTCCAAGTAGGCTATCAAATTCAAAACCTCCGTAATGTGGTGCGACATCATTCACAAAATCTATTTTTAAATTGATTTTATTTTTTGAAACGAAAATCTGCATAAAGTCACGCATGAGTTTTATGCTTTGCTTATCAACTACAATTTCAAATTTATCTTGCGAGTCGATTAATTTATTATGGATAAGACTGCAATACTTTTGAAATTGGTCGTCGCTGTTCACAAAAAGATCAAGATCATCGGAATATCTATGGTTAAAATAATAACGGCTAAGCGGCGTACCACCTGTTAGATAAAAGGGTATATCTAATTCTTTTAATATACTCAGCATCCCATCCTGAAAGGGATAGAGGCTCTTCAAATAAAATTCGTCTAATTCGTTCATATTTATCCTTAAGCTCTTTGCTTCTTAATCCACTAATTGCATCGTTGGTAAGATGCACTTTTAATAAATCAACTCCCATTAAATCAAGCAGGTCATACCAGTTCAGCCTTTCGAGCATACGGTTAAACACCATTCTAAATTCATATTCATCAACAGAATTATATTCTTTGTTGATTATTTTGTCTAATGGCAGAGAGCTGGTATCGTAATCCCAGAAAATTGTTTTTAATAATTTTTTCTTTTCTTCGTATGTCATAATTAGATTGCCCCGCAGTGCGATGAAAATAAAGATGTTAAATTATGCCGAAGGCAGTCGTGCGGGAAAAATGATAAATTTATAATGATAAAGGAAAAGTGATAAAGGATAAATTAGAAATGATAAAAATAAATTTTAGGGTTCGTGGAGCGGAATAAATTAAAAATTAAAAAGTCTAAATTAAAAAATTCGTGTTGCGCGTATATTCAGACATCTTCGCCGCGAACTTTGTGATTAGCTTTGCGCACTTGGCGGTTTGTTCTCTTTTTAACCGCGAAGAACGCTAAGGGACGTAAAGAATTTTCATATGAAAATACTATGGAAAGCACTGCTCAATAATATTTTTTCTTCGTGCCTTAGTGACGTTGTGGCAAAAAAAAATTTACTGCAAGAACTTTGAACAATAAACATTCGTGGTTGATTGGTTCAAAATAAATTAAAAATTAAAAAGTCTAAATTAAAAAATTCGTGTTGCGCGTATATTCAGACATCTTCGCCGCGAACTTTGCGATTATCTTTGCGCGCTTGGCGGTTAGATTTCTTTTTAACCGCGAAGAACGCTAAGGGACGCTTAGAATTTTCAAATGTTGGTTTCAAATAACTTTACTTTGGAATGCGCTGCTCAATAATATTTTTTCTTCGTGTCTTAGTGACTTTGTGGCAAAAAAAAATTTCAGTACAAAAAAACTTTGAACTCCGCACTGAGAACTGCGAACCCCGAACTTCACTCCCGAACACAGCTTCGCCACGTCACTCACATGAGTAAAAAAAATTTTTATTTGAATGTCAAATATAGTATTGCAAAAAAAATTGGAAAGTACTTTTCTTTTAACATAGGATTAAATTTATTTTAATTTGTGATTTATCTACCAGAGGAGAACTATTCCGCTGTTATGCAACGGGAATGGAATGATTAATTCGTTTATCATCTCGAGTTGATCTTTAAATTTAAAATCCTCGTCAAACCAGGCACGGGTATAAATTTTTTCTTCACCGGCAATAAAGCTACTACTATCTCTGAAAAAATCCGATGCACAAGAAAGCTCGCTCAAATTTTAGCAAAAGGAATTGACTCTATATCTTTTTTATCATCATATCTCCCACTAGGACTTAAGCATCTCTTCAGTGTTAATCCTTATCACTAGCGAATTCACAAATTGATACCATGGTAATAAATTTCAATATCCCCAATATCGATCATTAATACTTTCTTATTTATTGTCATCCCGGATTTTTTTTCGAAATGCCAAACCACAGAGGAATCTTCATTTTTAATTTGTAATTTTTAATTCTTCAAAGAAATGCCACAACGGCACAAAGGCACAACGCAGCACAAACATAATTATTTTTCCAACTCACCATTCACCATTCTCCATTCTCAATTCCTCTTCTTACACTTACACTTACACTTAATCTTATTTATCTCCCGAAGGGAGAATCTTTATCTTTATCTTTCTCTGCTTTGCCCAAGCAACCATCTGCTTTTTTTAACCGCAAAGTTCGTCAAGCAACGCAAAGGAATTTTTGATTCACAATTCTCCATTATCAATTGTCCATTCTCAATTATCAATTGTCGATTCATTACTTTTCATTTTTAATTCGTAATTTTTAATTCTTCAAAGAAATGCCACAACGGCTCAAAGGCACAACGCAGCACAAACATAATTATTTTTCCAACTCACCATTCACCATTCTCAATTATCAACTATCAATTGTCAATTGTCAATTCTCTCCCCCACCACTTCCACTTTAACATCGTCTGTCAAATGCGCCACTGCAGTGCGATTAAGAATTTCAATCGAGACTGCCAGACTTTTTTTATTTTCGATTTTGATGATAGTTCCTTCTACACCTGCAAAAGGACCTTCAAGAATTCTGACTTTTCTCCCCGGCGCAATTCCATCCATTACAAAATAGTCAAACTGTTCCTGTATAAAATTTTTCAGATTATTTATTTGCTCTTCAGGAATGCGAAACGGCCTCCCCCTTTCGGAGATGCAACGAACAATCGAATCGGTTTCAAGTGCCGCTAATCTTTCCAACTCATCGGCAAAAATAAAGATATAACTTCTGAGGAGTGGTTCGGTAACCTTTTTCTTTCGGTCGCTCCATTTTTTCATGCGCGTTACGGTTGGCAAATAATATTCTACTTGAGCAACCAGCAGTTCACCGGCGGCTTTAAATTCATGTCGCGGTTTTGTGTAAAGTGCGTACCAATGACGTGAACGATTTTTTCCCATCGCTAATTGTGTACTTAGTTTTTGTTAAGAGAGTTGCTACAATTGAAAAGTACTTCAAGTACGCGTATAGCTTCTTCACCGTTCGAGAGGGGTTCTCTTCTTTCAAGAATAGAATTAAAAAATTCCATTTGCTCATTCTTCAAAGGTTGGTATGAATCGATTTGAATTGGCTGAAATCCTGCATCAAATTTTTCAATTTTTCCTTCTTTGTTTGTGAAGCCTTTCGAGTAAAGTTTTAATTTGTCCGAAGGAAGGCTATCTTCAAACACATACATTCCTTTCTCGCCAATGACAACCATCCTTTGTTCTTTGAAAGGATTCAACCAGCTTACAAAAATGTGTGCATGAATTCCGTTTTCCATAGTGAGATAAGTGATTGTAGTATCTTCAACATTCGGTTGAACTATTGCAGAGCCGTTCGCCGAAATCTTTACCGGAAATGAATTCGTCAAATATAAAATTACCGAGATATCATGCGGCGCAAAACTCCACAAAATATTTTCTTCGCTTCTGATTGCGCCGAGATTCAAACGGTTGCTGTAAATGTACTGCAACTGCCCGATTTCCCCCGCATCAATCCCCGCTTTCATCCGCTTCACTGCGGGATGATAAAGTAAAACATGTCCCACCATTAATTTAAGTTTTTGTTCGCTGGCAATTTTTTTTAATTCAATTGCATCTTCAAGATTTAGAGTAATCGGTTTTTCTACGAGACAGTTTTTCTTTTGTAAAAGAAGTTCTTTCGCAAGTTTGAAATGAGTCTCCGCAGGGGTAGCAATTATTGCCGCATCATAGTTTTTGTTTGCAATAGCAGAATTTATATCAGTTGAAAAACCGATACGATCCGAGATTTGATATATTTTTTCAAATGCATCAGGATTAGGATCAACCACAAGAATATTTTCATGCGGAAGAATTGCTGATGCGGTTTTCACATGATTGATTCCCCATCTCCCCGCACCGAAGATGAGTAATTTAATTTCGCTCAGTTCCATTTTATTTTTAGCCTTTAAAGACTTTGCCGTTTTTAATTCCCAATTTGTCAAAAGCATTTCGAGTATCGAGAATCACATTCGCGTGCCGATGAATAAAGGTATAATCGTAATCATCATGTTCCGTGCTGAGAAGAACGAGATCATATTTTTTCAAATTGTCCTGCGTTATTTCTACTGACTTCATTTCAAAATTATATTTTCTTGTTTGGGGAAGAACCGGCACGTAAGGATCGTTGTAATCAACTTCAGCACCTTTCTCTCGCAAGATTTCAATCAGCTTTAATGATGGTGATTCACGCATATCGTCTATATTCTTTTTATATGCCGCACCGAGAATTAAAACTTTGGAGCCGCGAATTGCTTTGCCGAATTCATTCAACACTTCCATCGCGCGATGCACAACGTAGTAAGGTTGATATGTATTAATTTCTCCGGCTAACTCAATGAACTTTGTATTCACTTCAAACTCCCGCGCCTTCCATGTAAGGTAGAAAGGATCAATCGGAATGCAATGCCCGCCTAAACCGGGACCGGGATAAAATGCTTGATAACCGAACGGCTTTGTTTTCGCCGCGTTAATCACTTCCCAAATATCAATGTCCATCTTGTGAAGAACCATTTTTAATTCGTTCACCAGCGCGATGTTCACTGCTCGATAAATATTTTCCAAAAGTTTTGTCGCTTCCGCCGCTTTTGGTGAACTTACCGGAACAGTTTTAACAATAATTTGATCGTACATTTTTTTTGCAACTTCGAGACATGATTCGGTAACGCCGCCAACCACTTTCGGAATTGTTGCTGTGGAAAAATCTGGATTGTTCGGGTCTTCTCTTTCAGGGCTGAATGCAAGAAAGAAATCTTCGCCGACTTTCATTCCTTCATTTCTTCCCGAAGAAAAAAGTGGAAGTAATATTTCTTCCGTTGTACCGGGATATGTAGAAGATTCTAAAACAACGAGTTGCCCTTTCTTCAAATATTTAGATACTTCAAGTCCTGAATTTTCGATGTAAGAGATATCGGGTTCGCGGTGTTCATCAAGCGGAGTTGGAACGCAAATAATAATTGCATCTACTTCCGCTAATCGTGAAAAATCTGATGTTGCTGTAAATAATTTATTATCGACTGCCGATTTTATTCTTTCCGATTTAATATGCTTGATATAGCTCTGCCCCGAATTTAGTAGCGGAATTTTTCTCCCATCAACATCAAAACCAATAACATTTATTTTTTTCGAAACGAATTCAAGTCCGAGTGGCAAGCCGACATATCCTAACCCGATGATTCCAATTTTAATAGTATTATTTTCTATTTTATTAAGGAAGGATTTTTTAAAGTTCATAGTTCTTTCTATTAGCTCATTATAAAATTTGATTGGTACATTCACATCCATCTATCGCTGAAATTTTTATCAAAAAACTGAAATGAAAATTCAAGAAGAGTGTGCGGAAATGTATCATTAGTTAGTATTCACCTCTCTCACGCTAAAAAAAATCTTCGTAAAATTGCTTTGAGCTGGCGACCGGACTTGAACCGGTGACCTGCTGATTACAAGTCAGCTGCTCTACCAACTGAGCTACGCCAGCATCTAAGAATTAATCTTACAGCAATTTTTCAAATAAGCGTTGCAAATTTACTCCATGAAGTTTCTTTTCACAACAAATTGAACCAAAAAAAATATTGGAGTAAATTGCAGTTGTTTATATCACAAATAATCTTATGAAACCGTTAAAACTCAAAATTGATAAAGAATACTTAAAAATAATATGGAGCGATAAGCGCGAGGATGAGATATCGCTGAGAATACTGCGAGATGAATGCCCATGCGCAGGATGCAAAGGTGAAACTATTTTATGGAAAAAATTCGAACCGCTCGAAGAGCATGATAAAGATGCTGACGGACGGTACAACATCGCCGCGATGACTACAGTCGGTGGATATGCTGTGCAGGTCGCATGGAAAGATGGGCACGATACCGGAATCTATTCGTGGGAATATTTGCGTAACTTATCGGGCAATGGAGAATCACAATTATGAATAGCAATAATTATCCTTTAATCACCTCGCCCGAAATAAAAATATTGAAATCTCTTTCGCAAAAAAAATATCGCGAATTAAAAAATTTTTTTTTAATTGAAGGAAAGAAATTAGTTCTCGAAGCTGTTACTTCAAACCAACCTGTACAGAAAATTTTTGTAACGCAGAATTTTATCGATAAAAATCCGGATTACATTGATGATCTCAAGTTTCCCAGAATGAATATTTTTTTGGTACATGAAAAAGATTTTGAAAAGATCGCAAACACTTTAACTCCCGAAGGAATTGCCGCTTTACTCCTTATAGTAAAACCTGAGTTTCAAGTAAAAGATTTTTCGGGAGAGGAAATGATTCTTTATCTCGATAAAATCACCGATCCGGGAAATTTGGGAACTATAATCCGCACGGCAGATTGGTTCGGCGTCAATGTTATTCTTCTTAGTAGTGATTGCGTCGAGCTTCACAATCCGAAAACTCTTCGCGCGTCAATGGGCTCAATCTTTCACTGCAAAATTTTTGATCAGTGCGATAGGAATGTGTTGGAAGAACTTCACAAACAAAATTATAAAATTGTCGCTACCGCATTAAAAGGTAAAAAATTTTCTTCTACATATTTCAAACAGAAAAGTGTAATTATCTTTTCAAGTGAGTCGCACGGTTTAAGTGAAGAGCTACATTCGATAGTCGATGAATATGTAACAATTCCAAAATTCGGTAAAGCGGAATCACTCAACGTTTCCGCCGCCGCCGCCGCTATATTGGCTTTGACAAAATGTTGATAATCATGAATGATCGAATTATAGAATCTTCAGTAGAAAATAAAGGAAACGGACTATTGAATATTTAATTTCAAACTATTTTTTTTTAAATATTCTTTTATTTCTTCGTTGCTTTTCCCAAATAAATCAGCCGATATTTTTTCTTTTATTTTTCTGAAAATCTTGACAGCGTTAATGTCTCGTTCTTCTTTCTTGTGTTTTTCTTTACTCTTCATATTCAATGATTTCCTTTGGTGACCTAATTTCTATTGGCATATAATTCATTCTTAAATTTATTGAATTATATCCTCGTATTCTATACAGATTTACGATATGTTTAAAATTCCAACTCACAAGGATATCGACTTTGTGAAGTGTCGCCGCCGCTATATTGGCTTTAACGAAAAATCTCTAACTAAAAAAATTATCTACTGATTCCCGAAACGGAAGTGAACACATTTCCGTTTTGACCGTTTGTCGTAATTTTGATATAAACCGGTTTCGCAACATCGACTGTATCAACTTTATCTCTCACGTTGAAAGAAAATTTTGTGTATGCTTTGCTTTGTGTATCGGGCATTGTAAGATTAACATCGCCGCGCGTTTCGACATCCTCCCCTTCAACCTCAACCGTAATTGTTGTTCCGCCGACAAGCGGGTTTCCGTTTTGATCTTTCACTTCATATTGAAATGTTTGAGATGAACCATTTGGAATATCAAATCCTGAAGAAGGCGAAATGGAAATTTGCGCGACACCGGAAAATAACACAATCGTTTCGCGGCTGATTGCCTGTCCTGTTTCATCCGCTGTAGTTGCGGTAATTGTTCCGAAACCAACACCGAGTGTCGGATGCGCGGGGCGTGGTTCATTGGAGAAGAGTGTTGCGCTTGCGGCACCGTTCTGATCTGTCTTTGCCGAGCCGGTGATTATTCCGCCCGAAGTTGTAAAATAAACAGTTGTACCGGGACGTACAGGATTGCCATACTTATCGCCGATATACGCCGTAATTTGATTTGTTAAACCAAGAATATTGTATCCCGCAAAATTCAATAACGCGGGACCGAGCCCAAAGTGTGTCAAATCAGGAAGTCCGCCGTGAATGGCAACGCTAATCGGTAAAGAAGAAATTTTTTTCGAGCCGAGATCAATCTCCGCCTTTATTTGTACTACTCCCGCGATGGTTCCGCTTGTAAGATACACATTCGCTTTCCCCTCCGAGTTGGTTGTAACGAAAGTCGGGCTAAGAAATTCTCCGCCGGCGGGTTGGGCAAGAAAAGAAAATTTTACAAGTACGGCATTTGATGTGTTAATGGGGTTGCCAAGGGAATCGCTCGCTTGAAATGTTAAGCGCACTGTTTCGGGTGAACCACTTTCTTTCACTCCGATTGAATTTAACGATTGCTCTGCTAAATAGATTGTTGCAACAGGTCCGCTCGTTGAGGTTGATGTAGTAGTAGGAATTAATTTTATACCGGTTACGTTATTCGTACTTCCGATTGCGGCAAAGATTAATGTTGTATCTGTTTTGTAATTTGATTTTGAAACGATGATTGTAACCGTTCTCCCTGTATCGAGTGTAATTCCGGTTGTGAATTTTCCATCCGAGTCGGTTTTTGTAACGACCTGCCCGACTTGATATTCAATACGAACTGAGGCACTATCAATCGGTAGAGCTGTGGAGTTATCGGTAACTTCGCCGCTAATGACAACATTGCCGGTCGTACCTCCGCCGCCGCCTCCTGTGTCATCGATGAATTTCGGATCTGTCGGAGGATTGCAACTTGAAATAATCATCGAGATAATTAAAAGTGAAAGCGTTCCGAGAATCGGATATTTTATTGATAAGTAATGATCATAATTGAGCATTCATGTTCCAAATCTTTTTTGAAAAATTCTCAAATAAAAAATATGAAGATTATTGTTAAAAAACATCTTCTTGTTAAGAATATATTTTCCTCAATCCAATTCTTCGAACGGAATATCGAGTAGTTCGAAATTCTTCCATCCTTTAAAATCATAATGCCACCATTCGGAAGTAATTGATTCAAACCCATATTTCTCCATTAAAGTTTTCAAAGTTTTTCTGTTGCTCAAAATATTTTCGGGAAGATCCATAAATGCGTGATGAGATCTGATTGTAAAGTCGTCGTACGGTGTCGGCATTTCAAGTTCTTCACCGGTTATTAAATTGATAAGAGTAAGATCAACTGCACAGCCGCGATTGTGCCGCGAACCTTTTTTCGGATCGGCGGCGTAACGATCATCTTTTACATTTTCCCAAAGAATTTCTGTAATTGCGTAAGGGCGATAGGCATCAAAAATTTTCAACGCCAAACCTTTTTCCTTCAGTTCGTTTTGAATTTTTAACAGGGCTTTTGCCGCCGGTAGCCGCATGAATGTTCGCGCGGATTGATATAAAACTTTTCCCGTAAAATTATTTTTGGTTGCGTAGCGTACGTCGATTTTAATCCCTGGAATAAATTTTTCCAGATCGACAAGCAATTTATTTGAATCGGTTTGAGCTATCACATTATAAAGTTCAACTCTATTTACAACTTCAAGTCCATATTTGTTTTTAGGAATTGTCTGAGAAGAAGATTCGACGCAAACAAAACTTATAGCGAGGAAAAAATAAAATAATTTTTTCATTTTACTTCCACCCGCATAATTGGATAAACATTTAAACTCTTATCAAAATACGGTGAGCGTTGATAAAAAAAGTTAAGACGCTGATAACTACTCTTCCGAAATTTTTCATCGGTTTGAAGTTTCTCTTCAAATTCTTTTTTCAACTGCGGATCTTCGGCGAGCATCTCCGCCGCAATTTTTTCCATTACATAAAATTCAAAATATTCTTTCTGCTCAAATATTTGATTCATAAATCCCCACTGTAAATATGAGTCGGGTCCCTTTGGTTCAAGAGCGTTTGCAATCACCCGCGCAGTTCGTTGATTCATACTTACGCGATAAGTCTCGGCAGGAATTTCTTGTTCACTTTTGATTTCTTTCAATTCAAAAGATTGTACATTTTGTCTTCCTTCATAAGATGAGGCATTCAATTTCACTTTTTCAAATTTGTATTGAGTAACGTGCATCTTCTTCGGAGTTTTAAGTTCTTCATATTTTACACCGTGAAGTTTCAGTCGTTCGATAATGAAAGTATATTCCTTCGGGATCAGATACGCTTCGGGCAAAGTTACTTTTTCTCCGATTTCCGGTTGATTGTAAAATGGAATGTTGAATTCAACTTTTTCATTTGTGTAAGTTGTTCGCACCGCGCCGCTGATTTCACTCGTATCCATAATTTCCTTAAATCCTTGGAAGAGATAATTTTCAAACTTATCGTTCGGTTTAAAACTCAACGGAAGAAAATAATTTTTATCTTTAAATAAATTAGAAGAACGTTCATCGGCATCGGCATTAAGTTTTTTTAGATTTATTTTTTTGTCGCTAATAAAATTTAATGATGCTTCAATTCCGTACAATGTAGCGAACACCCGCTCTTTATAGGGCTTTAACATGTGTGTCTCGACGAGAAGAGCAATCCTATTTTGCAAAGCCATGTAACCTGTAGAAAATCTTGGTTGAGCCGCCCAGTCAAGCATTCCGCTTTGCGGACCATCGCCGCGGAAATAAATATAGGGCGCAACGAGAAATCCACGCTCTTCGATGTATGTTGTAAGATATGGAATAAAATTATTTTTGACGATTGCGCCAAGCTGTTCATCGATGTTTGAAAATTTTTCGAGTCCGTGTGAAAAAGTATATTGATAATCCGCGCCGTTTGTTGTGTGATTATCAATGAAGAAATCGGGAGTCCAATCAGAAAGAAATTTTAACATCGCTTTCATTTCGGGTGCATCAGCTTTCATCCAATCTCTGTTAAGATTAAAATTTTGTGCAGTAACGCGCCAGCCCATTTCTGTCGGTCCGTTTTGGTTTATTCTATTGTAAGGCGATTTGCGCTCATGCCCGTCAACACTGAAGATCGGCACGATCATCATAATAGCTTTATCGAGATAATCTTTCTTCTCCTTTGTAATTAATATTTCGCGAAGCAAAATCATTGAAGCATCTTTTCCTTCAATTTCGCCGGAGTGAATTCCATTCAGCACGAATAAAATAGGGAGTGAACTTTTCTTTGCTTCATCTGCCGTAAAGAATTTTTCTTTTGAAACAATCAGACAAAATAAATTTCTTCCTTGCGGCGATACGCCAAAGTCAATAAGTTTTGCAAACTCCGAAGAATCATCAATCTGTTTGAAATAATCAATTGTTTCATCGTAATCGGAAGTTTGTAAAAAATTCGAACTCTCGAATTTTGTAATCCATTTCTTGTCTAAAATTTGTGAATAAGAAATAACAGATACAAATAGCAGTGTGAGAAAAGTTTTTTTGTTGAGCATAGTTTCCGTGTTGATTTAAATCTCTTGATTTGATGTAAATAAAATATAACTTACTTACAAATATTATATTAATTATGTTTAAAGAAAAAATCTAATGTTCACAGTACAAGATAAAAGTTTATACTTACGAGGGTTGCTCGTAGTGGCAAGGCAGGACAACAAACTCCACATCAAGGAAAAAGAATACATCAGAAAGATTGCGCAAGAACTCGGTTTCAGTAAAGATTTTTATGAAGAAACTTTGCGCGACTTGCTTTCGAATAAATATATCTCCCTCGAACCGATAAAATTTTCTTCAAAATCAATCGCAGAAAAATTTTTGGAAGATGGATTGAAACTCGCTCGCGCAGATAGAGAACTTCACGGCGAAGAAATCAAATGGCTTTCAAAAGTTGCAGAAGTGAATGGAATTCCGGAGTTGCTGCAATCATTAAAAGCAGATGTACTCGAATAAATTATTCGAAAAAATTGAAGTAATAATTTGCGACATAACTAAACTGCACGTCGATGCTATTGTCAATGCGGCGAACACAACATTGCTCGGCGGCGGCGGTGTTGACGGTGCTATTCATCGCGCCGCGGGAAGTGAGTTGCTTGCAGAATGTCGAACTCTTAATGGGTGCAAAACGGGAGAAGCTAAAATCACAAATGGTTATAAACTTCCAGCAAAATTTATTATCCACACTGTGGGACCCATTTGGCGTGGCGGTGTTTTTCATGAAGCTGAATTATTGGAATCGTGTTATAAAAATTCTTTACAACTCGCGGTGAAAAATAATTTCGTTACAATTGCATTTCCTGCGATCAGTACAGGCGTTTATGGTTATCCTTTAAAAGAAGCAACTTCAATCGCAGTGAATACAGTTTTAAATTTTTTGGAAGAAGATGATTCAATCTCAAAAGTGATTTTTTCTTGCTTCGATAAAAATACTTTTGATGTGTATGAATCCGAGATAAAATCTATCGCAAAAAAAGAATAGCCACACCGGCAACTGCAATAACCGCTCCCAAAATTCCGCTGAGAGGAATTTTTTCTTTATAAATAATTTTTAATAAAGGTAACATCAACACTGGCACGGTTGACATGAGTGTTGCCGCAATTCCCGTTTTTGTGTGAGAGATTGCAATCAAACTTAATGTTATTCCAAGATAAGGACCCAACACGCTTCCGCTTAACGTTAGAAGCAAAGCGTTCTTTTTCCCTTCATAAACTTTAAATGGATTTTTATATTTTTTGAAAACAACCATAAGCGGAATCAAAATTAAAATTGATGTGGAGATTCGTAAAAAAGTTGCGAACATCGGATGAATTTCAGCTTGATTAAATGCGGCTTTCGCAAAGATCAATCCGAGTGCTTGCCCCAACGCGCCGAAGAAGCCGTAGAGCAATCCTAATTTATTCAAATCTTTGAAGCGTAATTTTTTTTCTTTTCTTTCGAGAACTACAATAGCAATTCCGAAAAGTGTGATCATCATTCCAACAATTCCCCAAAACGAAAGAGTTTCTCCCAAAAAGAAATAGCCGGAGATTGCAGTCAGTCCGGGCGCAACAGCCATAATCAACATGCTGACGCGCGCGCCGATTATTTGGAATGCTTTGAAAAGAAATCCATCTCCAAAAACTAAACCGATAAAACCACTGACGAGAAGAAGAATGAAAGGATCAAATGCGATATGTGTGGAGATGCCTGCAAGCGGAATTGTTATTGCAAGCAATATTGCGGCGATGATTAATCGATTAATATTTAACTGCACGGAACCGATTCGATGAGTTGCCTCAGTAAAAACAATTGAACTGCCAGACCACAGCAATGCAGTCAACAATGATGCAATTTCTCCGATGAGCATAATTTTTTTTACAACTTAAAATGAAAAAGTCTGATACGATTCATTCAAATTGAATAACGCGCATCAGACTTTGTGTGTGAATAATTTATGAATTATAATTCAATGCATCGAGACCGAGGAAAAGCGCATCACTGCCCAGCGCTTCTTCGATTCGCAGCAATTGATTGTATTTTGCAATGCGATCAGTTCTGCTTGCAGAACCAGTTTTGATTTGCCCAACATTTGTTGCAACTGCAATATCGGCAATTGTAGTGTCTTCGGTTTCGCCCGAGCGATGACTGATAACAGAAGTGTAACCGGCTTTCATCGCCATTTCAATCGCATCGAGTGTTTCGGTCAACGTTCCGATTTGATTTACTTTTATAAGAATTGAATTCGCGACACCCTTCTCAATTCCCGTTTCCAATCGAGAAGTATTGGTAACGAAAATGTCATCACCAACAAGTTGAATTTTTTCACCGAGTTTTTCAGTCATTAATTGCCAGCCGTCCCAATCATCCTCCGCTAAACCATCTTCAAGAGATACGATTGGATATTTGTTCACCCAACTTGCCCAGTAATCAATCATCTTTTCAGAAGTGATTTCTGATTTATCGGATTTGAAAAATTGATAAACATTTTTTTCTTTGATGAACATTTCACTTGTTGCTGGATCGAGTGCTATTGAAATATCTACACCCGGTTTATATCCCGCCTTCTCAATTGCTTGAAGAATAACTTCAACTGCTTCTTCATTAGATTTCAAACTTGGAGCAAAACCGCCTTCATCGCCAACGGCAGTATTGTAACCTTTTTTCTTTAACACAGATTTTAGCGAATGAAAAGTTTCCGAGCCCATTCTCAGTGCTTCCGAAAAAGAAACTGCGCCGACGGGCATAATCATAAATTCCTGGAAGTCGACATTATTATCTGCATGGCTTCCGCCGTTGATAATATTCATCATCGGTACAGGAAGAATTTTTGCATTCACTCCCCCGATGTAACGATAAAGAGGAAGACCGAGTGCCTCAGCGGCGGCTTTAGCGGTTGCAAGTGATACTCCGAGAATTGCATTCGCGCCAAGTTTGGATTTGTTCGGAGAGCCGTCGAGTTCAATCATAAAATTATCGATGCCGGTTTGGTCAAGTGCATCGAAATCAATTAATTCTTCGGCGAGAATGTTATTAACATTTTGCACCGCCTTTAAAACGCCTTTTCCCATGTAGCGCGATTTGTCATCGTCGCGAAGTTCGGTAGCTTCATGTTCGCCGGTTGAAGCACCGCTTGGAACAGCCGCTCTGCCAACTACGCCACATTCTAATTCTACTTCGGCTTCAAGAGTCGGGTTGCCTCTCGAGTCCATTATTTCTCTTGCTCTGATATCTATTATTGTCGTCATGTTAATCTCCAAATAAAATTTGATTTTGATTTATTCAAAAATAAAGAAAAGAATCGAGAAGATTCTCTTTCATTTTCAAAAGGATTGATAATTGTCAAATAGAATTTTTAGTTAGGATGAAGTTGAAACACACATTCGGAAGTTGCGGTGTAAATTAAGAATTACTTACGAAGAAATTTTTTTCTGCATCTCTTCTAATTTTTTTTCCAATTCTTTAATTCTTTCCGCGTACGAAGCAAGATTACGCAGATGCCCTTCAATCCGTAATGCTTCTCTTCTATCTTTTGCAGGATAACCGAAATAAGTTCCGGCTTTTGTTATAGTTTTTGAAACCCCCGACTGAGCGGCAATAATTACATCATCTGCAATTTGAATATGACCTGCAACGCCAACTTGTCCCGCAAAAACACACCTGTTGCCTATGGTTGCACTACCGGAAAATCCGGTTTGTCCCGATACTGCCGTATCTTCGCCGATAACAACATTGTGGGCAATCTGCACAAGGTTATCAATCTTCACTCCTCTTTTAATAATTGTAGAACCGAGAGCTGCGCGATCAATACTAACATTGCTTCCGATCTCAACATCATCTTCAATAATTACATTTCCTATCTGCGGTACTTTAATGTATGACCGATTTTCTGCCGGCACATAACCGAAGCCATCTGAACCGATAACGGTACCTGAATGAATTATCACATTGTTTCCGATGATACATTCTTCTCGCACGGAAACATTTGGAAAAATCAACGTGTTATTACCAACCGAAACATCATTCATTAAAACCGTGTTGTGATAAATTGTAACGTCGTCGCCAATCTTACAACGTTCACCGATGACAACATTCTTGCCGATGCCGACATTCTTTCCTAATGAAGCCGAAGGATGAATTTGAGCTGTCGCATCAATTTCAGTCAACTTAAAATTTGGAGAGAAGTATTTTATGAGGATTAAAAAAAATGCTCTGTTCGGATCTTTCACTTCGAGATAGTTAATGTCGCTTCGCGATTTGTTGAAGCCCGATTTTACAAAAATTGCCGTTGCTTTCGTATCAGCGAAAAATTTTTCATAAGTATCGAGATATAAAAAAGTTAAATCTCCATCTTTTGCTTCTTGAATTTTGGCTAAACCGGTTACTTCGCAATCTGCATTGCCAAATAATTCAGCACCTGTAATTTTAGCAACGTCGGAGAGTTTTAACTTCATTGCAATTTTAATTTTTCTAAAACCAGATTTGTAATATCATGTTCTTCTTTTGCGTAAAGCATGAACACGCCGCCGCTTCTATCAAAAACAAAATCGAGTTCCAATTCCTCTGCAACGATTTTTATTACGCTAAAAACTTTATTTTGCACCGGCTTCATCAACTCATCCTGTTTAGTGAACAACTCCCCGTTCGTACCAAATTTTTTTTCTCTGAACTCAATTATTTTTTGTTCGAGTTTAACAAGTTCTGATTCGGTTTCTGAGCGGGTTTGATCGCTCATAATTAATTTTCTCTTCTCATAATCGTCATACTTAGTTTTCCATTCAGCTTCCATTGTGTTCAACTCGGTTTGCCATTCTTGAATCAGCGCATCGAGTTGTTGCCTTGCATCCTGAGCGTCGGGGAGTTTATCCATAATCGTATCGGAATCAACATAGCCGATTTTCAATTGCGCAAAAAGCGAAGAGGAAAAGAAAATTAAAGACAGTAAGAGAAATGATTTTGTTTTCATGTATTCACCAATATTATTTCGTTTGAATTCTAAAAAGCAACAAATAATTGAAAAAAGAAAGCCATTCTTTCATGGAGAGAATGGCTTAAAAATTACTTTCCTCTTTTAAGTTTATCCAGAACCTTGAATGTAATATCGTACTGCGAATCGGCATAAAGTAGAAGTATGTCGCCGGTTTTATCAAACACATATTGCATCCCTTCATCTTTGGCAATTTCTTCAATTGCTTTGAAAACTTTTTCCTTTACAGGTTTTAAAAGTTCATCCTGCTTTTTATAAATCTCGCCTCCTTGCGAAAATCGTGAACGGCGAAGCTCTTCAATGTAGCGTTGCTTTTGTACGAGTTGTTGTTCCGTTTCACCTCTTTTTGCTTCAGGCATGTTTGCCGCTTGCTTTTGATAGTCTTGAAATTCTTGTTGAAGTTGCAAAGTTAAAGTGTCAATCTCTGCATTCCACTTGGCAATTAAAGCATCAAGTTCGCCTTGAGCTTTTATAGCTTCGGGGAGCTGTTGTAAAATAACTTCAGAATCGACATGCCCAATCTTTACACCTGTTTGTGCAAAGGAGATAATCGAAGCAAAGATGAAGAAGAAAAGTAATAAAGATGTTTTTCTCACAATGTATTCCTTAAATGATATAAATGATTAATTAAAAACCTTTTCCAAATTGAAAATGGAATATCCACGAAGGATCATCACCGTCAACGGCTCTTCTATCGAAACCGTATCCGAGATCGAAGCCGATTAGTCCGATCGGATTGATTAAAATTCTTGCACCAAAACCTGCGGATCTTCTCAAGTTAAAAAAATCCGTGGAGTTAATATTTTCATAAACATTTCCCGCTTCGGCAAAAGCAAGCACATAAAGGGGAATCGGATCGAGCGCGACGGCGAACCGTAACTCCGATGAAAATCTTGCATTCACTCTTCCGCCGATAACATCGCCGTTAACATTTTTTGGTCCGACCGATCTATCGTTATACCCGCGCAAAGGTGTAGTTGCAATTATCAAACCGTTTCCTCCCATAAAGAAATATTCGAAAGGCTGAACGGGCGTGCCGGCAACAATCTCTTCAAGGTATCCAATCTCCGCAGAATTATAAAGCGCGAGTTTGTTCGTATTGAAAAGTCGTTTGTACCACTCGGATTTAAAATTAATTTTGAAATAATCAACATCGCCGGGCAGAAACGCTCCTCCGGAAATTTCAGCATCGATGGACAGTGATGAGCCAAGTGATGGAAAGATTGGATTATCAACGTTACGCCTGGAAATTGTTGTTCCGAGTGTAAATTGATCCGTCTTTCCTTCGCGATAAAAATTACCGCCGTCTATAACATTGTTTCCCTGATATCTAAAAAATCCTTGAATGTAAAAATAATCATCGGGCCATTTCAGTCTTCGCCCAAGTTTTACCGAGCCGCCTGATTGGCGCAAGTCGTAAAAATATTGTTGGCGCGTGTCGAAGAAATCAAATCCAATCAATGTCGGCGTATCATAAAGCCAGGGTTCTGTAAAGCCGAGTGAGAAAGTTCGATAAATATTTCCAACACCGAATTGCCAATTGAAACTTAAAATTTGTCCGCCGCCGAGTTGAAAGGGTTCGGCGATCGAAAAATTCGTTAGTGTAATTCCCACTGCGCCGCTAAAGCCGAAAGAGCCGCTATAACCAACAGAGGCGTTCAAGTAATCGCTCGATTTTTCTTCCACTTTGAATGCAACGTTCACGGTAGAATCGTTCACTAAATTATAATCCACCCCTTCGGTATAAAGTTTTTCAACATTAAAGAATTGAAGATTCGCGAGTTGTTGCAAACTTCTCAACATCAATGCGCGGTTGAAGAAATCTCCCGGTATCGAGTAAAGTTCGCGGCGAATTACTTTATCTTTTGTTTTATCGTTGCCAATGATATCTACTTTTCCAACTTTGAATTGATTTCTTTCGCTGACAAGAATTGTAATATCGATTGAGTCTGCGCCGATTTTTTCTTCTTCTGTTTTTAAATTAAAAGTTAGATATCCATTATCAAGATAGAGTGAAGCAATGTCGGATTGCTTTTCATTGCCGCGCAAATTTTGGTTGAATCTTTCAAGATCAAAGATATCGCCTTTATTGAAGCCAAGCCGTTCGGCAAGCACTTCATCGTTGTAAATAGAATTTCCTTCCCATACAATATTTCGAATTTTGTATTGAGGACCTTCGTGCAGACTAATATAGATTTCTACATCCTGGTTATCGTTCGAATAAACGAGAGAATCGGATAAAATTTCTGCATCTCTGAATCCATTTTTTTGATAAAACTTTTGTAGAATTTTTTTGTCCTCATCAAACTTTTTCTTATCGAACTTGCCGCTTGACCAAAACTTCCACCATTTTTTTACTTCGGTTTCTTCAAACGCGCCTATTAACTCATCGTTATCAAAATAATTATTCCCGACAAAGTGAATATCCCGAACGATAATACGATCGTTTTCCTTTATATCTAAAATCAGTAGAATTCTGTTTTTAATTTTTTCGTTCAAAGATGAATACGCTTGATCGTCGGGGTCATAAGTTGTCGTGTATTCATCGGAGAGGTCTTCTCTATTTTGCCAGGTAACAGAATATTCATCTTCGGTAGAATCGGATGAGAAGAATGCGTAGTACTTCGCTTTGATTTCTGCATTCAAATAGCCATCATCTTCGTAGAGCTTTAAAATATTACCGATAAGTTTCTGCACTTCTTGAGGTTTTAAAATTTGACCGGTTCGTAAATTTACTTTCGCTTCAATATCGGAAGTGCTGATTTCATCGTTCCCATTAACGATAACTTTTTCAACGCGAGGATATTCATCGACTTTAATCAGAAGAAACACACCGCCGGAAATTTCCTTTTCAATTATGATCTGCACATCGGAAAAAATATTCAGTGCCCACAAACGTTTGATAGCGTTAAGAGTTTGATCTCCGGGAATTTGAATTTCATCGCCGACTTTCAATCCGCTGTTTGCAACAATCGTTCGAGCATCGGCAGACTTATTCCCTTCTACATTAACTCCGAGTATTTTATAATTTTTTCGGGAAGATTGCGAATTGATGTTTATGCTTGCAACGAATTGCGTTAAAAATATTAATGCTAAAAAAATCTTTGCAACAGATTTGAAATTAAATTCCACTGTTCTCCTTTGCTTTTAATTGTTCACTCACTTTACCGAACCTTCTTTCCCTTTTCTGAAAATCTTTGATTGCATCATAAAGTTGCGCACGACGAAAGTTCGGCCAATATTCTTTAGAGATGTAAAATTCAGAATAAGCAATTTGCCACAATAAAAAATTGCTTACGCGAAACTCACCGCTCGTTCTTATAACCATATCGGGATCCGGCACGTTGTTCGTTGTTAGATAAGACGAAATCAAATTATGATCGATATTTGAAATGTTAATTTTTCCTTTATGATAATCCGAAGCAATTTTTTTTACCGCTTCGGTCAACTCCCATCTTCCGCTGTAGCTGAGAGCTAATATTAAATTTAATTTACTGTTTTTTGCGGTCTTCTTCATTGCATCATTAAACTCTGCAACAACTTTATCGGGTAAAGAATTCAAATCTCCGATTGCAGTAAGACGAATGTTATTTTTATGAAGTTCATTAATCTCCTTTCGAATAGTTGAAAGAAGTAACCGCATCAAAGTTGAAACCTCATCTTTAGGTCTGTTCCAATTCTCGGTAGAGAAAGTATAAAGCGTAAGATACTTCACCCCAATTTGAGCGCAAGCCTCAACAATATCGCGTACAGAATCGACACCGACTTTATGTCCGGAGATGCGCGGAAGCCCTTTGCTTCTTGCCCATCTTCCGTTTCCATCCATAATAATTGCGATATGTTCGGGTATCGGTCCGCTCTCTTTAAGTTTTTCTTGTACCGTCCGGTCTTTACCTGAGGGTGAATTGGTCAAATTTTAATCCAAAAAATGAAATAGAATGTAAAATTACGCCTATGTAATTTGATAATCAAGAAAAGATATAGGGGGAAATTAAGGAATAGTAAAAAAAATTTACTACTAAATGAGAAGCTGCCTGCTCTAAAATGCTTTCTATCTGAAACCGAAGGAATTGGAAAATGCGTTTTTCCCTTGCTGGAATAAACTCAAACTGATTTGCTCTTCAAGCGAGAACAATTCAATGTTGCTTCTGAGTGATGCGTCAATTGATGCAAGTAATTCCCCCGCGAGCGAAAAATCGTCCGGCGAAACACCGATGAATAAAGGTACAGTTCTGTTTGAATATTTTGTTCTGCGTGACGCGAGAGTCATGATTTTTTCTTTGATTGCTACACTCTTTAAATCTTCGGGAAAAAGAATTAAACCTATGGCAAAATCTTTTCCTTTTTTTGCAAGAATATCAACTGCATATCCTCCAACCGGTGCCGGATCGGGTAAATATTTTCCTAACCGACGACTGACTGTGATGTATCCCTTTTTGTAGAATTCATTCAATAGTAAATCGATCGATCTTTTTAATAATTCTGTGTTCATGGTGAACCTCATTAGTTTAAATTCGTTTCAATTGGTAAAATAGGGGCAAATGATTTGCTCTTCAAAACTTTGATATTAGATATCTTGCCGTACTCAAAACGTTTAATCTGACGGGAAGCAATCAGTTTGCCGTAGATGACTTTTCTTCCGCCGAGTTCGGTAGCTATAACGTACGGGTCAATTATCTGCTCATCCACGCCGTAATAAAATCTGATTTTTCTTTTTGATAAAATCGCTTTTGCAAAAATTTCTGTTTTCATTGTAGTCTCCTTAGTTAATTATACCATCTTACAACACCGACAACTTTACCGGCGAGATGGAAGTGTTCTTTATTTTTGATAACAATTGGTTTATAATTTTCGTTTTCGGGAATCAATTTGATTTCATTGTTCTTGTAAGAATATCGCTTCAAAGTTGTTTCATCTCCAATTAAAGCTATTACAATATCATCGTTCTTTGCCGACTCCTGCTTATGAACGACGACAAAATCCCCTTCAAAAATTCCGGCGTTGATCATGCTATCCCCTTTTACTTTCAATGCAAAACAATCTTGAAATGATTTCAAAAAATTTTTGTCGAGAATTAAATTACCTTCAACATTTTCTGAAGCGGTGATAGGAACACCCGCCGCAACTCGACCAACGATTGGCACTTGTGCAAACAATCTACTTTCTTCTTCGCCGATCAAGTTCGAATTAAATTCTTCTTTTAAAAGATTCAATCCGCGGCTCGCGTTGCTTTCAATACTCAAAAATCCTTTTTTAACGAGCGCATCAAGATGCCTTTTCACTCCAAATGTAGAAGTGATACCGAATTGTTTTCCGATTTCGCGCAATGTTGGCGGAAATCCGTTCGCATTTCTAAACTGCAAAATGAAATCTAAAATTTCTTGTTGACGATCTGTAGGTTTGTTTTTCATATAGTGTCCTTTTGTTCACTGCAAAAATAGTGTACGCATGAACACTTGTCAAGAACTTTTTTAAAATTCTTTAAAATAAAAAAGCCGGACTATGCCGGCTTCAAGGAATCAAAATGAAATTAAGCAATTACTTCTTCAACTATTTTCGTCAGCCAATTGTGCTGGTCGGGGATAATTCCTTTATGAATCGATGTCAAAGTCTTAAATAATTTGGAAGCAACTTCGCCCGGTTGCCCGTTATTGATAATCATTGTTTGATCTTTGTATCGAAGTTCTCCAACAGAAGAAATGATTGCGGCAGTGCCCGTTCCGAAAACTCCGCGCACTTCTCCTTTTTTGTATCTGGAGATAAGCTCATCGAGACTGACTAATCTTTCCGAGTGCTTCATTCCCCAATCATTTAATAATTGAAGCACGGAAGCTCTCGTAATTCCGGGAAGAATTCCGCCGGTTAATTTTGGAGTTACAACTTCATCATGAAAAGTTACGAAGATATTCATTGTACCAACTTCTTCAATATTTTTTTGTTCAACGCCATCGAGCCATAGAACTTGCGTGTAACCGAGTTTCTTTGCATGTTCGGTTGCGAGCAAACTTGCCGCGTAATTTCCCGGAGTTTTACATTCGCCAGTACCTTTACGAATTGTCCGCACAAATTCATCTTGGACTAAAATTTTTACGGGTGTAAATCCGCTGGAATAATATGCGCCGACGGGTGAAAGCATGATAATTAATTTATAAGATTTAGAAGGACGAACGCCAAGCGCGGCTTCATCTCCAAACATAAATGGACGAATATAAAGTGCTTCTCCTTCGCCGGTGGGAATCCACTCTTTTTCAATTCTTACTAATTCGCGAAGAGCTTCTGTCAAAAAAATTACATCAATTTCCGGCATGCACAATCTTGCGGCGGAGCGATTTAATCTTTTGAAATGTTCCTCGGGACGGAAGAGAACAACTTCGTCGTCAATGGTTTTGAATGCTTTCATTCCTTCAAAAATTGCTTGTCCGTAATGAATGAACATTGATGCGGGATGAAGTGTGAGGGAATCGAGAGGTTTTATTTCGGGAGAATGCCAGCCTTTATTTTCGTCGTGTGATATTTCAAAAATGTGGTCTGTAAATATATTTCCGAAGCCGAGCGTTTTCGGTAGTCTTACCTTCTGCTCGCTTAGCTTCATGTTAATTTTAATTTTTTCCATTAAGAAATTCCTTTTAGAGAATTATTGTAAAACAACTTGGTGCAACTTTACGGAAAATTTTGAAGACTATAAAGGGAAAAAAAGTTTGGGTCTGGCAACAATCTCAAGTTTTCTCTTTATAATTTAGCCGTGAAGAATTTCTATTTTATTAATTTCGAAGGAATCACATGAATCAATTGAAAATTGGAATGATCATTTTGCTCGTCGCAAGTTTTTCTTTTGCGCAAACAAAATTTGAATATCCCAAAACAAAAAAAGAAAATGTAACAGATAACTATTTCGGAACTAACGTCGCAGATCCATATCGCTGGCTTGAAGACGACAACTCCGAAGAAACTAAGGCATGGGTGAAGCAACAAAACGAAATTACGTTCAGCTATCTTAATTCTATTCCTCACAAAGAAAAACTGAAAAACAGAATAACCGAACTTTACAATTATCAGAGATATTCTGCGCCGTTTAAAGAAGGAAACAATTATTATTTTTATAAGAATGATGGATTGCAAAATCAATCGGTTTTATACAGACAGAAGACACTCGATTCGGAAGCAGAAATATTTCTTGATCCGAACAAACTTAGCGATGACGGAACGGTTGCTCTGAAGGGGATGTCATTTTCAAAAGACGGAAAATATTGTGCTTACAGTACTTCGGCAGGAGGTTCAGATTGGAGTGAAATTTTCTTGATGGAAGTCGATTCGAAAAAAAAAATGAACGACCATTTGAAGTGGGTTAAGTTTTCCGGTATGGCTTGGAAAGGAAACGGATTTTATTATTCAAGATTTCCCGAACCCACCGGCAGCGAACTTTCTTCCAAAAATGAATTCATGAAAATTTATTACCACAAAATCGGCGATGAGCAATCGAAAGATGAATTGATTTTTCAAGATGATTCCAAACCGACGCGATTTTTTAATGCATCAACTTCAACCGACGAAAATTATCTGTTCGTATATTTTTCCGACGGCACTGATAAAAACGGATTGTTAGTGAAAGATTTATCTCAACCAAATTCGGAATTTATCGCGCTCGTTCCCGAACCGGATAATAATTTCAGCATTGTGGATAACATCGATGATAAAATTTACATCATGACCGACCGAAATGCGCCGAACTACAAATTGATGTTAATCGATTTGAAAAATCCTAAAGAAGAAAATTGGAAAGAAGTAATTGCAGAAAAAGAAAATGTGCTTGAGTGGACAACAATCATCGGCGGAAAAATTATTACTCATTATAGGAAAGATGTTGCTTCGCATATTTACGTTCATAACATTGAAGGAAAATTTGAGTATGAAGTTGAATTGCCGGGTATCGGTTCCGTAGGCGGCTTCGGAGGAAAGAAAGATGATAATGAAGCATTCTATTCTTTTACTTCTTACACTTTCCCTTCGGTAACTTATCGCTTCGATGCGGCAACGGGAAAATCAACTTTGTTCCGCAGAACTGAACTCAATTTTAATTTTGATGATTACGAAACAAAACAAATCTTTTACAACAGCAAAGACGGCACACGAATTCCGATGTTCATCGTTCACAAAAAAGGTTTGAAACTTGACGGGAAAAATCCATGCTATCTTTACTCATACGGAGGATTCAATATTAGCATGACTCCATCATTCAGTTCGACGCGATTAGTACTGCTCGAAAACGGTTTTGTGTTTGCGGTTCCGAATATTCGCGGCGGAGGCGAGTATGGCGAGGAATGGCATCAAGCAGGCATGAAAACAAAAAAACAAAATGTGTTTGATGATTTTATTTCTGCCGCCGAATATTTAATCAAAGAAGGTTATACATCGAGTTCAAAAATGACAATTGCGGGTGGTTCGAATGGCGGATTGTTAGTCGGCGCGGTTACAAATCAACGCCCCGATCTTTACAAAGTTGCTTTACCTGCAGTCGGTGTTATGGATATGTTGCGCTTTCACAAATTTACGATTGGCTACGCCTGGGTTCCCGAATACGGCTCAAGCGATGATGAAGAAATGTTTAACTACTTGTATAAATATTCGCCTCTTCACAATGTAAGTGGCGAAAAAAATTATCCCGCAGTGCTCGTTACAACGGCAGATCATGATGATAGAGTTGTTCCGGCACATTCATTCAAATACATTTCTACGTTGCAAGAAAAATATAAAGGAAAGAATCCTGTTATGATAAGAATAGAAGTTAAGGCGGGACATGGTGCGGGCAAACCGACTTCAAAAATAATCGAAGAGCTTGCGGATATTTTTTCTTTCGTCTTTTATAATTTGGACGTGAAGACAATTTATTAATGGAATCTTGAAATTCGATTAAACAAAAAAGGGAGAATGAATGATTCTCCCTTTTTTTTCAGGATAAATTCATACACGTTAAAATCATAAAAGCGGAAGACCATTGAAGCCATAAAGAATATAAGCGGCGGCGAACCATTTATCGCTCACAAAATTTCCCGATGTTACTTCGTAAATAATCTTTTGATCGTCGATGAAAGTAATAGTTGTTTTTAGTTGATTCCAACCGGCAGATACCGAAACATTATAATTTGTAACATAAGAAAAATTTAATCCCGGAGAAGTTATTGAGAGAGAATAAAATCCTTTAATTGTTGTGGGTTCGGTGAAATAATAATATTCGAAGCGGCAATCGCCGGCAAGATAAATCGAATCGGCGGTCGGGGATTTAGTTTGAGCGTATAAATTATATCGCATCGTTTTCGGCTGGAAAAATCCCTGTAGCAAAAGCATCGTGTATCTGGTATTTAAATTGGAAAATACCCGTTTATCATGTTTTATGGTCAATTCATTTGAATCTTCCGAAAGAGTAAAAAATTTTAAGATGCTATCGGGCGGAGTGAGTAGGGGCAGTAGAATTGAAAAATCTCCATCAGAAGTAAGTTGAACGCTATCCGATACGGTGTTTTGATGGAGCGCTCCAACACAGATGTATAGTGTAGATCTAAATCCACCGTTATACCAATTTTCAATATGTCCCTCAAGTGCTTCTTCCTTTTGCGGCGATGTAGGATTTTTATCGCAGGCAGAAAGCAGAATTAAAAATAAAATCAATATTGACTTATGAAGGTTACTAAGCAATTTCATATTTCACTCCGTTGAAAAATATATTAGAATATCTCTGTTTCAGCTGTAAAACAATAAAGTGTTTCTTTTATGAAAATAATATTTTTTACTCATTCCGCGCTACTCGAATTATTGGATGACTTTTGCTCCTATCGAATGAGCGATTAGCACCATTACGCAAAGTAACTTATCGTACGGCGATTCATTGAATCGTGCTTCTCTTTTTTTACTCGTCGCCTTTAATTAATCGAAACAGAGTTTTGATTTACTTCTCTGCGTAACGCAAGTAATTAATTTTCTTTTCATTCCAAAGTTAATAATCTAAGATTAAAATTTTATGCGCAGAGAAAATGTACTCAAACTTTTAACACAGCACGGAAACCTCTGGCGGCATAGTAGGATTCAGCACCATTGTGATAAACGAAAACATTCTCATAACGGCGATCGCAAAATAATGCGCCTCCGAGTTTTCTGATTCCATCGGGTGTTTTTATCCAGCTTGAAGTTTTAGTATCAAACTTTCCGAGCGTTTGTAACAGCCGGTACTGTTCTTCGGTTAAAAGTTCAATTCCCATTGATGCTGCCATTTCCATCGCGCTGCTTTTTGGTTTGTGTTCTTTTCTCGCCTCTAGTGCATCCTTATCATAACATAGACTTCTGCGCCCGCCAGGGCTTTCCGGACTGCAATCATAAAAAAGGAATTCGCCGGACTTTTTTTCTTTTCCTACAACATCAGGTTCGCCGCCGGTTTTTTCCATTTCGTTCAACGACCATAATTTTGAAGGATTGGATTTTAATCGAGCCGCTACTTCATCCCAATCGATTCCTTCATGCCGATTTATATTTTTTTCAAAACGAAATTTTAAAAGTGAGAGCAGCTCTGCAATCTGTGTTTGCGATAATGTGTCTTTGTTCTTTGGCATGATAGTTATATCTCAAAAAATATTTTAGTAAAGTTTGTAGTTATACGAAAGATTTTCGACTCTAATCTCTTTCGCAAGTCTTTGTGCGTCTGCAATAGAGACCATTATTTTTTTTAGTTTTTCAAAATATTCTTTTTTTCTCATACGATTAAACTAAAAGAATGTTTCAATTCTGTCTCATGAATTCGCTCCCTTGATATATCAACAAATTCGGGATTCATTTCAAAACCAATAAAATTTCTTTTTAATTTATTACAAACAACAAAAGTTGTTCCTACACCGGCAAAAGGGTCGAGGACTAAATCATTTTCATTCGAACTTGCTTTAACAATTCGTTCAATCAGTTTCTTAGGTTTCTGAATTGTGTTAAGAAGTTCCCTGTTAATAAGCTCTTTCGATTTGTAGGTTAATTGTTTTATATCTCCCCACACATCGCCGGGATTTTTTCCGTCTTCGTGAAATTTTGTTTTTCCGAATTGCCCGTTAGTTCCCGATGGTACTCGCTCGCATCGTAAGCGATGTTCAAGTTCAACTAATTGTGGAACCCGGATTTCGTCAAGATTAAATGTCTTTGCCTTTCCTTTAGAGAAGTAGCAGATGAGATCATAATTGTTTGTGTAATTCACCCGCCCCTGAGCAAGCCGGCTTGGCTGATACCAAACGATTTTTCGATTCAGATTTAGATAGGGACGGTAGTCTATGAAATCGATGCAATCATCCTTTCCAAAAAGATATAATGAACCGCCGGGTTTTAATACTCGCGTAAAAATTTTCAGCAAGTTGAGATTGTATTCCTGGATGTTATTAACTTTATCCCAATGGTTTGAAGTTACACCATAAGGTCCGTCGCACACAATAAGATCAATACTATTGTCTTCAATCTCTTGAATAAGGTCGAACGCATCTCCGTTATAAATATTGTTTATTTCCATGATGCAATCTAATAATTTTTTGCGTTTTTTTATTTTTAGCAGTTCAGCATTGATTCTTCGCAAAAAAAAAGCCCGGACTCGCCGGGCTCTTGAATTTCAAAATCGAATGAGTATTTTGGTACGAATGCGTTTATCTTGGACCTAAAAATTTATCTCCGTTGAAATGGATCATATGATCTGGTGCTTCCATCACCCACACTTCTGTTTCCCAAGCAATATTTTGGGAGTGTCGCTTGAATTCCGAAAAATCGGGAAATGCTGTTACATAAATTTTACCGGCACGGCAGTGTTTCAAAAACGCTTTCAGTTCCAATAGACGCTTTGGTGAAACAGGTCCGTGAGATGCTACTGTCTCAATAAGGAACAGCCAATCTTTTGATTTATCATAGATCATTACATCGGGCAATTTATTCTGCGTGTCAATGGGTATTCGCAATTTTTTCAAAAGAGAATAATCGATATACAAATCTTTTTTCGCAGTGTCGCCCACAAAAACCAATTTGCCTCTCGTGGCGAAGCGAGCAGCAAACTGTTCTATAATAGCTGCTTGAATTTCATTATGTTTTCCCGCAGAAAGTTTTATCTTTTTTCTGCCATTAATTTTTACGGGAATTAGGGTTTGCTTCCGTTCCTTTTTGTACTTCGATGAAAGATTCCCAACTTTAGAAATAAATTTTTCTGTTGAATTTTTCCAGTCCTGAGTTCCAAAAGTTTTTATGGTTCGTAATGCTTCGCTTGTGCTTGCGTAATGAGCATTCGGACTATTGACCGGCAGCCTAGGATTATCTGGATTGTAATCGGCAATCCGTGCTTGCACGAAATGATGCAAAACTTGTCTTCGGAAAGTTTCTCGTGTGTTAGGTGCGTATGATTTTTTATAAAAATCTTTTACGAATTGCATTATCCCCTTTGTAATTTTTAAACTCTGCCTACTCGCACTATTCCAACTTGACCTCGGTTTTATTCCACAAAGAGCAAGCAATGTTAATGCAGAGATTTCATTTTGTTGTGCTGCCGGTAACCCGATTGCTCTAAGAATCACTTTTGCATCTTCAAGTTTGCTCATAAGACTACGTAAGTATCAACAAGTTCAAAAATTTCGGTTACAACATTATTCAGAAATTCTTCAGAAAAATTATTGTTTAAAATAATTTTATTCCCGATTTCATTGATGATTTCCAATGGAGGCAGAGACATCTCGCGCAGTTCTGTTGCACTTACATTTACATTACCGTTGAAAGTTCTAAAATAGATTTCGAATGGTTGGCTATTTAACAATGCACACAAACCGATAACTTCCGTTCTTGAGAGATTACCGTTTCTTCGATAAATGTAATTTAGTTTATTTTCTACTCCGATAAAATTTGCTTCGGAATAGTTACAAAAATAAGGCGCGGCAATTAACCTACTTTTATCATCTTTACTGCTGAAACGCCGTAAGAAAATGTAATTTTTATTTGGAATTAAAATTGATTTTGATTGTTCGGTAATTTTTATGTATTGCCCCTTATTATTTTTTTTCACAGGCCATCTCAATTCCATTTTGTTCACGTTGTGTAACCAAAATAGTGGGGCTAAAATATTTTCTTCCACTCCCTTAGAATCTTGAACAAAATTCCACGCACGAAAAGATACTACTGGACCAGTTGAAATTTGAATGTCATATTTCTTGAGTGTTCCATCCCAATTTTTAAAAATATTTAAAATAGCTTCATCATTATCATTTGTGGGAAAATGTAAAATTTTTTCTTTTGATTTAAGATCAATTATATCGTGGTGTGAAATATATTTTACGGTTGGATCGTCAATATCTTTTAATCCGTGAGATGAAGAGATATATACATGAGGATAATCCTCCAATTTTTTAACTGCTTTGAGAATAACAGTCTCTTGCAAAACATTGTCTCTGCTAAAAGTTTCTTTACGCGAAACAAATAAATGAATCTTCTCTAGTTGAATTTCATTAAAAAAAAATTCTCGAAACGATTTAAAATAGCTGCCGGAAGTGAAACTTCTGGGAGTGATAAAAACAAGTTGTCCATCTTTTTTCAATAGTTTAGCAGAAATTGCCATAAATAAAGAATAGATGTTTGGTTGTCCGCCGCCAATTATTTTAGAAGCATTTGTTCGCTTGTCGTCCTTCGAAAGTTTGAAGTAGGGCGGATTTGAAATAACTACGTCAAAAAGTTCAGTGGTATTTGAGAATAAACTTTTTTTATTTGAAATACATTCTGCATGTTCTAGAACAAAATCATTTGAGTTAATAAAAAATTGAAGGGAAATTTGTCGTTTCTCCAACCATTTTTTTAGATATTCTAAAACGTGTCGGGTGTGAACGATTAAGTTTAAATCTGTCTCAAAAGCTACAAGGTCAATTGAACTTAATTTTATGTTATATTCAACTAAGTGTTCGACAAGTGCGCATGACAAAATCGCAGTGCCACAACCGGGATCAAGTATCCTGATATTCTCTTCTTCACTATTTACCATCGAAGACATAAAATTCGCAATTCTTGTCGGAGTAAAAAACTGTCCATTATTTTTTTTCTGAATTAGTGTGACCGTTTGCGAATACTGAACACCTAACCTATCGGCGAAGAGGCTGGGTAGTTCATTGGTCATGGGTTCTATATCAATCATTTTTTTCACGAATCAAATTTAAGAATATTTTATATGCCTTTAATTATTAATCTTTTTAAAGACATTCGAATGTACCTGTCGTTTATAAAAAAAAGCCCGGACTCGCCGGGCTTTTGAATTTCAAAATCGAAGAATATTTATTTTGTCAAAATTAATTTCTTTGTATCGACAAAATTGCCTGAGATTAATTTATAGTAATAAACTCCCGATGCAAGTCCACTGCCGTTAAACTCAACTTCATGGGCGCCCGCATTCATTTTTTCATTCACTAATTCAGCCATTTCATTTCCGAGAACATCATAGATTTTCAAACTTACAATTTCGTCATTCGGAATTGTAAATTTAATTTTCGTTGACGGATTAAAAGGGTTTGGATAATTTTGTTCGAGATTATACTCAACTATCGCAGAAGGTAAATCGGATTCTTTTACTTCAATCGGGTCGTAGAAATTTTTAGTTCCGTCAAAATCAACTTGAACTAACCGATAGAAAGTGCTTTGTGTAATCGGATCGCGATCTACAAAGTTATAAATTTTCTTTTCTGTAGTTGTACCGTAACCTTTTACAAAACCAATGTCCATCCAATTAGAATTATCAAAAGATTTCTGAACTTCGAAGCCGGAATTATTCAACTCGGTTGCAGTCTGCCATTTAAGATTTACAAATGGTCCAACAGTGTTAAACGAAAATGAGTTTAACTCCACTGGAGTTTGATTGTTATCGAGTAAGAAATCGAAAATGTATAAACCGGTTGAGATATCGGAGATAATAACTTTACCTGATGCGAAATATGGATAGCAACCCCATGCACCTTCATAAGTTCCCGAGCTTGATGGATATGTGTCGTAGTGCCCAACCAATTGTGGACTTAATGGATTTGAAACATCCAAAACAACATAACCTTCTTTGTAATAAGAAATGTGTGCGTAATTTCCCTTCACAAAAAGATTATGAACAGGTGTCGTAGTCGGCATTTGCCATTGTGGCACAACCAAATTCCATGAAGTACGATCTTGTAAATCCCACACGGTTACATCGCGAACATCAAATTCTTCACAGCCAATAAAGTAACGCTTATCTTCAGTCAACCACCCGGAATGACCATAAATTCCCGGTAGTGCAATGCTGGCACTAACTCGAACCGGATTTGCCTTATTTGTTACGTTAACAACATCGTAAGTATCTTCTGAAGCGGCATAAACTGTATCGTTATAAACGTAGACATCATGTATGTAACCGCTTGTTGTGTAGTATGCGGTTCTTGTTGGATTGGTAGGGTTGCTCAAATTTAGGATGTGCATTCCTCCGCCGCTGTTCGTTCCGATTACATAAGCGTAGCCGTTATCAATATGAATATTATGCGCACTGTTAAACCAGGTCGTAATCGTATTCACAAGCGTAGCGGATGTCGGCAAATTTGAAAGATCAACTATCTGCAAACCTTTGCCAGTACCTGTTCCTTCCGTTGTAATGTATGCATAGTGCAAGTGAGTTTTTATATCACGCCAAATTGAACTTGGTCCGGGAATAAAAGCAACTTCAACAGGTTGCGCGGCATTGGTAATATTAATTATCGAGGTTCCGCTGTAACAACCGATGATTGCATACTCTCTTCCTTGAGGATCGGTGTAACCCCAGATGTCGCTGTAATCTTGAGTCGGTCTTGGATTTAACGCACCAAGTTTAACAACGTTTAAAGGTGTTTGCGCAAACAATGAAGTTGCGATAAAAAATGTTAATAAGATTTTTTTCATTTGCTTCTCTTTTTATTTATTTCAAAAATAAGATTTTTTTCGTTCTAATTTGCGTGCCTGATGACACTCGAATAAAATAAATTCCCGATGTTACAGGATTACCAAACTCGTCAACGGCGTTCCATTTAAGTTGTAGTTCGCTTGAATTCAACTCTCCATTATAAAGATTTGTAACGCACTCTCCGAGAAAATTATAAATCGAAATTTTGACTTCCCCAATATCGATATTTTTTATTAATATTTTTACGTCCGGATTAAAAGGATTCGGATAAGCATCTATTAAAAAATAATCTTCTAAGGAAAAATTGTTCTCATCAACATTAACAATTGTTTGGTTCCTGAAAAAATACAATCCGCCTTTGTAATTACCCACAAAAAAATCAAAATCTCCATCGCCGTCAATATCCGTGAAACAGGGAACGGCTTCTCCACCAAAAGTAAAATTTAAAAATTTCTCGCTAACCAGATTCCATGCGGGCGCGGAATTCGTTCCTTCATTTCTAAAATATTGAACGGAGCCGGCTCTGTTTCCGATGAAGAGATCAAGTTTCGAATCGTTGTCATAATCAAATAGAATCGGCGCGGAATTATCTCCTACGTCCATTGTGCCGAAGTAGTTTGTCTCTTCGGTAAAGATATAATCATTCGCGCTTCCGGTATTTCTAAAAAAAGAAAGTCTTCCATTAAATCTACCTGTGATTAAATCGAGATCGCCATCCGAATCGACATCTATCAAAAATGGTCGCGCGTATAAACCTATATCAATTATTACTCCCGAAGAATTTTTTAATGTGTCGGTGAGCGTAAAATTCGGTACGAACTGTGTTCCCAAATTTTTATAGAGAAAGATTGTGCCGTCAAATTTTCCGATGAACATATCAAGATCGCCATCGTTATCAATATCCCCGAAGGCGGCGGCGTTTGAAAGTTCACTACTGACCGACGCAAAAGAATTTGTAACTTTAACGAAATGAAAGTGATTCAAATTTGTTTCCCTTTTATAAAATGCAACTGAACCGGAAGGATTATTTCCGTAACCGAGAAACAAATCTTTATCACCATCTCCATCAATATCTGCGAAGGTTGGCACAGTCTGAATTCCATCATCGAGCGTCGGGATGAAATCAAAAGTTTTTCTCCTGAAATCGTGAACGAACTTGTTTCCAACATTCTCAAAATAAATTAGTGATTGCGGTACAGTCGGATCATAAAGTACGGTAACAAAAAGATCGTAATCACCATCGGCATCAATATCAACAAGTCGTGGCATGTTGAAGCCGCTCGTAGTAAGACTATCGGCGTTCTGCGGAAATATTCTGTGAAGCACAGTGTATTGTGCATTTGAGGCAGTGCCTGTGTTTTGAAGGTAGTATAACGATGTTCCGAAAAAATCTCCCCAAATAATATCATAATCACCGTCTGTGTCAAGGTCTTTAAAATCAATAGAACTAGCGCCGTGATCGAGCGTGCCGATTATTAAAATATCTTTCCAATTACTTGTGATATACTGGAATTGAAACGCGGAAGAGGAACCGGTATTTTCATAAAAAGTAACTGAGCCGGCAGAATTTCCACTCACAAAATCGTAATCACCGTCAGCATCAACATCAACAAAAGTGCCGTTGCTTCCCGGTTCCCCCATCATAATTTCGCCGGATGTATTTCGAAGTGTATCGATGCCAATGATAAAACTTGGCGAGAATTTCGTCCCGATATTTTTATAGTAACGAATAAAATTATCAGGTGTTCCTGTGAAGCAATCATAATCGCCGTCGTTATCCATATCGGCAAAATAAAACCATCGGAACAAAGTCAAGCCCTCGATAAAATCAATTTGATATTCGAAATTTGGGGAAGAGGAATCGCCGATATTTTTATACCAGCCAAAAGTGTCGTCGCTATCAACAAAGAAAAGATCAAAATCGTTGTCGCCGTCAATATCGATGAATTGTGGTTCGAGGTTATTTCTTCCTCCCGAAAAAGTATTTGTAAGAAGCGTATCGTTTCTGAAAAAAGGAATCGAGTTTATCTCTCTCTGAAAATTTTGTGAAATAATTTCGGCGGAAAAAATTAAGAGAAGAATTAAAAAATATTTATTCACTTTTAAACTCGTAAAGAAGCGTATCGCCGATTCTCTTCATCGGTTCGATGCTGAAATTTAGGCAATCTTTTTCTTTGGTTTGAATTGAGCGTTCGATCATCATTAATCCTTCATTCCGAATTAATTTTCTTTCCAAAATTATTTTGACGACATCATAAACATCATATTTGAAAAAGGGAGGATCCGCAAGAATCAAATCAAATTTTTCTTCACACCTGTTCACAAATTGGAGTGCGGATGATTTATAAATTTTTACAAATTCTGATGCGTGTAAATCATCGATATTCTTTTGCAAATTTTTCGCGACGGAAAAATTATTCTCGACAATTGTAACAGACTTTGCGCCACGGCTGAAAGTTTCCAATCCTAATGCACCTGAACCGCCGTAAAGATCGAGAGCAGAAATTTCATCGAATGAAATTTTATTTGAAAGAAGATTGAATATAGTTTCGCGGGTTCGATCGGTTGTTGGGCGTGTAAGTTTTGAATCGGGTGCGGAAATAAATCTCCCTCCCAATTCGCCTGAAATAATCCGAAGGCGCATAATTTTTAAGAAACTCTGAAAGCAATTCCTGCCGCAGAACTGAAGCGGGAAGTGTTTTCAAGAAATTTATTTTCTCTCAACTCTTCACTAACCGGGAGTGAGATGAAAGGTTCAATCGGTTTGAGAGTCAGCGCGAGATTCTCTTCAATTTGTGAAATGAGAGCAGGACGAAAATCATCGCCACAAAAGACTGCATAATTTATTTGCTCTTGTTTTAATGAGGGAACGGAAGAAAGTACACTTTTTACAGACGGAATAATCTCGGAAATATTCTTCAACGAAAACCATTTACACACGAATGGCTTTCCGTAAAACAAAAGTTCAACGGAAAGAATATTTTGCGATAAACACAAACTTACAACCACTGCATCCTGGCTGAGCAGGTTGTTCGCGATGAGCGTTCGGTCGGCGGCAAAATGTGCATTATCGATAAAAGAAAGTTGCAGTTGATTTCTTTTACAAAAATCTAAAATGAGTTTTAAATACTTTCTGTTAGTCGCAACAACAATTGCATTGCTTTCTTTAATGAAAAAATTTTTTTCGATCTCATAATATTGAAGTACAAGTTCATCGGCATTGAGGTGCGGATACATTACAGAAAACTCCCACAGAAATTCGTAAATCAAATCTTTATAGAGAAGTGTATTATCAAAAGGAAGTTGAATAGTTTTAAACAAATTGAGGGGAAGCGAGAAAGAAACTTTGTTTGTAGTTAAAGGAGAAGAAAGGATTAACTCGTTGAATGCGTTTTGAAGAAGAGAAAGAGTTTTAGTCTCTTTCTCATCTTTAATCAAAAGTGGTTCGTCAAAATAAACTTCGTTTAGTTTGTTAAGGAAAAATTCACCGCCGTCAAAAGCAACTTCTACAATTTGAAGTTTGGCTTCGGAAATAGAAAACCCGGCATGAGTTTCGAACTGAGGCATCGGTGATTTGTTATTCCCATGAAGCAGTATTTTTCAATGCCTCATTTGTCAGGTCGCCGATGTACCCGTAACCGTCGGGGTCTTCAATGCGGTATCGTTGCCCCATAACAATATTCGTATCAACACGTAAAAATTTTCCCGATGGAGTAATAACCGAATCGAAAGCCATCGAACTATCTATGGAGAGTAAAAATCGTTGTCCCGATTTTGGAGTTGTGAACAAACTATCGAACGAAAATTCGCCGTGGCTCAATTTAGTAAAAGGATTTGAGGAGCGATTCATCATCGAGTCGAAGCCGTTCATTACACTATCGACGAAAGGGCTTGACTTCACAAAGTTGAGAAGTGAATCTAAATTGTTTGTGAATTTATTATTCTTTTTAAAATAAAGAAGTTCCGCTTCCTTCAGATTTTTCATCCTCAAGCGCGCTTCATTCTTATTGTATTTTTCAAATGCGACAACCTCCTTCGGTTCAATAATTGCAACCTGAATCAGGATATAAATCAGCACTCCGATTACCACATAAAAAGCAACATGAATGTACCACTGATCTTGTTTTTGGGCTTCGGCCATTTTTCCTCCAAAAATTTTACAAAGTTTTTCTTTTAAGATTGAAAAAAGTTTTCTCGTTCAATTCAAAAAAGTTTTATGATGAAATAAATTATTATTCTTATTAAAGTTAATTACCTTTTTAATTTCGGCGTGTCAATATAAATATACTTTTTAATATTTTCTAAACGAGATTTGCCGATACCTTTAACATTTAAAAGATCGTCAATCTTTTTAAACCAACCGAATTTCTCTTTATACTTCAAAATATTCTCGGCAGTGCGTTTCCCGATGCCGGGTAAAGTCATTAATTGTTCAATCGATGCACTATTAATTCCAATCGATTGTTCTTTCGGTTCGATTTTGGGTTCAAATTTTTCGGTGCTTTCTTTCGGGCTGAAATTATCCTTCGCAACCGGTTTCTTTTCTTCATCATTCAAATCTTCGTTGAATTCCGCACCGTTAAAATTTTCGTTCAACGAGTCGTAAAGTCTGTCCGTTTCTGAATAATCATAATTCTTCGGCTGAGTTTCCTCTTCGGAAAAATTCTTTATAATCAATCCGCCGCAATAAAGCGCGGCAAAGAATATTAAAACCTTCAGCTCATTTTCTGTAAGATGGAGCTTCCGCGCCAATACTTTCAGCATACCGAACCATAATTAGAATCCAAACCTTTTGAAGAAATTCTTTTCGTCACTCTGTTCCGAAGAGCCAACGTTGGGTTGCTCGCTTAACTGTTTGAGTAACTCTTTTTCTTTAGAATTTATTTTGGTCGGGATGATAACATTCACCCGCACAAGTTGATCGCCATAACCGCCGGAGTTTAAGTGCCTAATTCCTTTATCGCGCATGCGTAAAAGTTTTCCCGGTTGAATACCTGAATCAATTTTAAGTTTTGCTTTTCCTTTTAAAGTAGGAACTTCCACTTCTGCGCCAAGTACCGCATCAGGATAAGAAATGAAAAGGTCATAAATTATATCATCGCCGTCGCGGGAAAAATATTCATGTTCAACTTCTTGAAAGACGACGATAATATCGCCGGCGGGACCTTTGCGCAAACCTGCATTTCCCTGCCCGCGCATCGTCATGTAACTTCCGCTCGAAACACCGGGAGGAACGTTAATTGCAATCGTTGTTTCATCCTGCACTCTTCCATCGCCTCTACAATTTGAACAGGGTTTATCAACTATTTTTCCTTCGCCGTTGCAAGTGTGGCAAGGAGTAATATTCACAAATTGCCCGAAGACAGAACGGGAAACATTTCTGATTTCTCCCGCGCCATTGCAAGTGGGACAAATTTTTTGCGAGTGTCCGCTATCTGAACCGGAGCCATCGCAAACGTTGCAAGTATTGTATTTCCTAATTTTTATTTTTTTCTGAACACCTTCGGCAATTTCTTCGAGAGTGAGTTTCAAAGTAACTTTTAAATCTGCGCCGGGAGTACCGCCGCTTCTTCGCGCGCCTCTTCCTCTGCCTGAAGCTGCACCAAAAAATTCATCGAAGATTGATCCGCCTGTAAAAATATCGGAGAAGTGACTGAATATATCGTTCACATTTGTGAAGCCGTGAAAATCCTGCGCACCGCGGAATCCATCGTGCCCAAATCTATCATACTTTGCGCGCTTCTGATCATCGCTTAAAATTTCATAAGCTTCTGCGGCTTCCTTAAATTTTTCTTCCGCTTCTTTGTTATCGGGATTTCTATCCGGGTGAAATTGCATCGCAACCTTTCGGTATGCTTTTTTGATTTCATCCTTTGTTGCGTTTTTACTTACGCCGAGTATTTCGTAAAAATCTCTTTTAGTCATTTACTTTTCCGTTCCCTCAATCTCTGATTCATTTTCAGATTGCTTCAAACCACTGCCGCTTTCATCATCGGATACAATTACTTTCGAGTGGCGAATAACTTTATCTTTATAGTAGTAGCCGGGTTCAACTTCTTCAACGACAGTTTGCGGTGCGGCATTCTCTACTGTTCTTTGCAAAAGAGCTTCGTGCAAATTGAAATCAAACGGTTGATTGACCGAAACGATTTTCTTTATTCCTTGCTCTTCAAAAATTTTTGTAAGTTTGGAATAGATTAATTCAATTCCCTTTTTCACCGCGTTAATTTCGGAAGCGTCGGAGATGTGGCTTAGCGAGCGTTCAAAATCATCGGCAACCGAGAGAAGCTTTATTATCAACGGTTCTGCGGCATACTTTAGCAAATTCATCTGCTCATTTTCTGTCCGCCTTTTGAAGTTTTCGAACTCGGCAACTTTTCTTAAAAATTTATCTTTCTGCTCTTGAACTTCTTTTTCAAGTTGTGAAATTTTTTCGTTTAGATTTTCACTGCTTTCAAGTTCAATTGGTGGGAGCTCAATTTTTAATTCTTCGTTTGATTCCTCGCCGGCAAGATCCAAATTATTTTCTTCGCCGGGATTAATATTCTTTTCATCTACATTTTCATTTACATCATTATTCATCTTTATCCTCTTTTTAAAAATACAGTTAACATTTCTGATAGATAATCTACAATGGAAACGACTTTATCGTATTCCATTCTTTTCGGACCGATTACGCCAAGTGTACCTTCAACATTTCCAATTTTATATTCTTTTTTAACGAGACTGTATTCATTTAATTTTTCAAGATCATGTTCTCTTCCGATTGAAACTTTTACATGTTCGGAAGAAGAGCCGCTTTTTTCAAGTATGTGAACGATTATATCTTTATCCTCAATCAACTCAATTATGCTCTGAAATTTTTCTGCGTTTTCGAATTCAGGTTGTTGCATCAAATTTTTTGCGCCGGAGATATAAAGTTTATCTGCCGTACGATTGTCTGCAAAAATTTTATCGACTGAATCTAAAAATACAGTCAACACCGGTATAGCATCTTCCGATGCATCGCGTAATCTTTCTTTTAAAGAAGAACGAATATCCGAAAGTTTCAAATTGTAAAGTCTTTCGTTCAATAAATTTTGCACCGATTCAATTTGCGAATCTTTAATTTCGGAACTGATTTCAATCGTAATTGTTTTCACAAAACCGGATTGAATTGAAATCACAATCAAAATTCTGTTTGAATAAATTCTCAACAACTGAATTTTCTCGAGCGTTCCGCTTTCCAATTTCGGATAAGAAACGCACGCGAGTTGCCTCGTTATGCTTCCGAGAATTTTTGACGCGATGGAAATCAGTTCGTCGGTATCATCCATAACCGACTCAAGCTGTTTCGTAATTCGTTGCTTGTCAGAAGATTTCAGCGATGCCGATTCCATCAAGCTATCAACATAAAAACGATAACCTTTGTCCGTTGGAATTCTTCCGGCGGAAGTGTGCGGATGATTTATGAATCCTGAATCTTCCAGATCGGACATAACATTGCGAACCGTCGCTGGGGAAAATCCGAGATTATATTTTTTTGTTATTACTCTCGAACCGACCGGCGATGCCGTTAGTATGAATTGTTGTATGATGTAACGAAGTATACTTCGTTCTCTTTCGGTTAATTCTTGCATCCTTGTTAAGAAAAGTTTTACTCACTTTTTGTAATTTGTCGCGCAAATATAAGAAATTAATTTTTTCGGACTTTTTAGGGATTGAAATTAGTACACACGTTTTTCGCTTCAAAAATAAAGGCGGTTCGTGCAGAACGAATTGATTGTATCGCCCGCCTTCACAAAAATCTTATCCTAAAATTTCCGCAACTTTAGATGATTAATAAATTTTTCTGTTTCATAATTTGGAAAAAGTTTTGAGTAGTTATAAAGATGCCGGCGTTGATATTCAAGCCGGAGACGAAACCGTAAAAAGAATTAAAGGATACGCGAAATCAACATTCAATAGAAATGTTCTCACGGATATTGGAATGTTCGGCGGATTGTATGAACTCGATTTGAAAAAATTTCGACAGCCCGTTCTCGTCTCCAGCGTTGATGGTGTCGGAACGAAATTAAAAGTTGCCGCCGAAATGAAAATCTACGATACAATCGGGCAAGACCTCGTCAATCACTGCGTTAATGATATTGCTGTTTGCGGTGCCGAACCACTTTTCTTTTTAGATTATTACGCCGTCGGGAAATTAAATCCCGAAACCGCAGAACAAGTAATTAAAGGATTTGCAGTTGCTTGTAAAGAAAATAATTGTGCGCTCATCGGCGGAGAAACTGCAGAGATGCCGGGCGTTTATTCAAACGAAGATTTTGATATTGCAGGAACTATTGTCGGCATCGTTGAGAAGGAAAAAATAATTGACGGCAGAAATATCGAGCGCGGCGATCTCCTCATCGGCTTCCCTTCCTCCGGTTTGCACACGAACGGATTTTCACTCGCGCGAAAAGTGATTCAATCCAAATTTGATTTGCATCAAAAGATTGGAAATTTAAAATCTGAAATCGGTGTTGAACTGCTCGCCGTGCATAAATCCTATTTGAATTTGATTAAGAATTTAAAAGAAAATTTTTCGGTGAAAGGACTTTCGCACATAACCGGCGGCGGCTTAGTTGGCAACACGATGAGGATAATTAGAGAGCCGTTACAGCTTGCAATAAATTGGGATGCATGGACTGTTCCGGAAATTTTTAAAGTGATTCAAATTGCCGGAAATATTTCCGATGAAGAAATGAGAAAAGTTTTCAACGTGGGAATCGGGCTTGTTGCAATCTTTTCTAAAAATGAAATTGATTCCTTACAGAAATTTTTAACGGAGCGAAACGAAACTCACTTTCTCATTGGCGAAGTTGTTTAAGTTAAAGAATTTTTTCCGCGGCTGGACTTTCGTTTTTTTCTTTCTGATTATTGAATTCGCTTTCGCGCAGGAAAAAATTTTATACACATACGTTGATTACAAACTTGGCGAAGTCCGCGCCGCACTTCTCACTACTGAAAACAACGAGCGGCTTGATCTCGGCTTTAACAAAACATATTTACCCGCGTGGCTCGGAGATAAAATTCTTTTCAACGGACAAAACTACATTTGGCTTTGCAACGATGACGGTTCAGATTTACAAAAGATTGGCGACGGTTATCGTGTCAGCGTTTCGCAAAAGAAAAATCTATTCGCCTTCTATTCCAAAAATGGAATTTCGATTTACGATTCTTCTCTAACTTTTATTAAAGAAATTGAAGTCGAAGCGTGGTCGGATGTTTCAATAACCTGGATTCATAACGATTCTGCATTCACTTATTACAATCTCCAAAAACAGATGTGCTACTTATATTTTATTTATGAAGATAGTGTTGCTCAATTCGGGTCGCATATCTATCACCCGCTTCAATACGGCTCGGAATTACTTTTTAACAAAATGGAAGAAGATGGAATTTTTGCAGTGTACAATTTGAAATCGGGTGAACCGCTTGAGCGTGCGAAAAGAATTTCAGGTGAAGATGAAATGGCGGTTGTGCCGATGTGGTTGAACTCTTCCAAAAAAATTTGTTATTTGCGTGTGCTGCCGGATTCGTTACAGAAAATTCAATCCGATATGTTTAGATGCGAATTAATTTTATACGACACTGAAAAATCATCGCGAATAATTTTAGCAAGCGATGCATCATTCACCGATCAGGCTTTTCCGCAGTTTTCTTTTTCGCAAAATGATGAATATATTTTTTACACTGCAATCGTAGAAAACGGCAATGGAATAATTAAAAAAATTAATTTGCAAAGTTTTGAAACGGAAGAATTAACAAAAGATTTTTACCTCGACGAACGCTTCCCGATTTGTAAGTAGGAAATTCTGAATTTAATTTCTTCAATAGTTATTAAACGCGAAGAGATAATAGAAATAAACTGAACCCGCCGCAGTCTGCAAAATATTCCAGAGAAATAGTTGATTGGTTTTGAGTTCTTTGAGCAGACTCAAGTAAATTAAAACGATCAGTGGAAGTAGATGTCTTTCGGAAAAAACAGCGTTAAAGGAAAATCCGGCGACAAACAAAAATGCGAATACGCGGGTCTCAACTTTTCCTTCCGAAAAAATTCGGAACAATATTTCCAATCCTGCCGAAATGAAAATGATTTGGAAAACAATTTTCAAAATCGGGGAAAAATTTTTAATGAATTCGAGCGAGTGAAAAACATATCCGCTAATTTTACCGAATTCGGGATTGTTCCCCCATGCCGGTGTGAAGAAGATTGTCATGATTATCGCAACCGCAAAAAATAAGCCCCATCTGCGAATATCAATTTTCTCCTTCAACTTAAAAAATAGAAAAGGAATAAAAGTAATTCCAATAATGGTAAAGATTGCCGTAACATTTGTCGGTGTGAAAGAAACAGTGAAACGCTTAAATTCAGGATGAGTCAATCCCTCCCAAAAATAAAAGAGAGTTGCGGGAATGACCAGAAAAATATAGTGTGCCGCTGATTTGAAAAATTCATCTCTCCATTTTAATCCAATGGTTGCAAGTTCATTATTATTAAGAGATTTTTTTTCAAGAAGACTTACGCGGAGAAATTTATAGATAGGTTTAGCGGGAATCAGCACGAGATAAAATTGCTGACAGAGAATCGCGGCAGTCAAACTTAAACCGCTGAAAATCCAACTCCTTAAATCATCGCGAGAAAAGTAGTGGAGATAAATTATAAAAAATAGCAGTCCCCAAATTGCTTGGTAGAAAAGGAAATTTGTTTTTAGGAAATAAGGATAAAAAAAGATTATTGAAACCGGCAACCATTTGTTTGGAGAGGAATCAACAAATTTTTTTGCGAAAAGGAATAACAGGAAAAAACCAATCAGAATATTTGTAAAACGAGCAACATGCCGAACCGAATCGTTTTCACCGCTAATAATACCGGTGGCGTGAGCAAATTTATAAATCATTGACGTAACAAGATAAGGCATCGGTGTATTTGCAGTTTGATATCCTTCGCCAATAATGGCGGTGTACAAGTTGTTCTCCAAAATATTTTTCAGCGTCGGGATGTGAAAATAGTATTCATCAATTTCCTGCCCTTGAGAAAAAATTGAAGCAAGTGTGAACGCACCAAATGCCGTGAACAAAAAATATTTTACAATTTTCTGCATGTCAATTTTCATAACCCACTCCGGGTATGGTTCGCTGTTTCGCTTTGGGAAAAGTATATCGTTTAAATTCTTTTAACTTCATGTTGAAAATTATCGATTTGAATCGTTAAAACAATCCTGCAGAATTTTTTTTCAAACAATTACTGCTTTTTCAATTTAGACAAAAACGATTAATGAATAATGATCGAAAAGAGATGTAAAGATTATTAATCCTCTACGAGGATTTATTTAATTGGCGAAACATAGTTCTACAATAGTTAAACCTCTACGAGGTTTTGCAAGTTTTTCCAAATGCGGTTCGGGTGACTTTTTTCAATGCTATTTGTTCAACTTCACAGAAAGGCGTTCTTCGTTATAAATAATGCTCAAACTGTTTTTCCAATCCCCGTAGGGGATTTATTATTGTAGCAATACATAAGCCGGAGAATCCCAATCCCCGTAGGGCATTCACTATTATTTCGATTCATCGACATCATCAAATTAATTTTCTACAAATGTAACTGATTTTGTGAATCCTCTACGAGGATTTATTTAATTGGCGAAACATAGTTCTACAATAATTAAACCTCTACGAGGTTATAGCAAGTTTTTCCAAATGCGGTTCGGTTGACTTTTTTCACTACTATTTTTTCAACTTCACAGAAAGGGGTTCTTCGTTATAAATAATGCTCAAACTGTTTTTCCAATCCCCGTAGGGGATTTA
>CAYMUL010000005.1:98795-176261 GCA_964393605.1 uncultured Ignavibacteriaceae bacterium
GTTATAAATAATGCTCAAACTGTTTTCCAAATCCCCGTAGGGGATTTATTATTGTTGCAACACTCTTTCATTGGGAAATCATCAAAAGGTTGCAATTTCAATTTTAATTATTTGCATCGTTAAATCTTTTCCTCTAATTTTCTGTTGAAATAATTTATAAAATATTGTGTGCTTGAAAACTAAAATCAAAAAAATATTTTTAACGACTCTACTTTTAATTTCGCTGATCGGATGTGAAGGTGGAATTGATCCTGGTTTAGATCCGGCGACACACCCGCGCCCGTTCGGGTTTGCCGGAACAATCGATTTCATCGGGGCGTGGCCCGATAGCGTAATGCGTACGCATATTGTTGTCTTTCGCAACCCTTTACTTTCGGCAGCAGATTTCAACCCGTTAAATCTTGCATTCGTTAGCGATTCAATTCCATACAACACACAAAGCATAAGATACTTTTCCACCGTAAATCCTCTATTTGCAATTGCAACTCCGGGGGAATATAAATATGTCGCCGTCGTTCAATCAAAAGCAATTTCATTATCGCTCAACCGCGAAGATTGGTACGTTGTTGGTTTGTACCAGGTTCCGCCAACCAGCGGCACACCCGCATCAATCAACGTTCCGAACGCAGGAATTGTCGATAATGTAAATATCATTTGTGATTATAACAACCCACCGCCGCAACCTCCGGGAGGTGAACCGAAATGAATTTATCCAAAATATTTTTATTCTTTTTCATGATAATATTTTCATCCTCTGCACTTTCCCAAACGGGAATTTTGCATGGAAAAATTTTAAACAAATCTGGAGAACCAATTCAATCTGTCAACGTTATCGTGAAAGAACTCGGCATCGGAGCGGCAAGCGATGCAAATGGAAATTATAAAATCGCGAACATCCCTTTCGGAAAATATACGGTGAGATTTTCTTCAATAGGTTTCAAAGAACGAAATGAATCGGTTGTAATCAATAAAGAAATTACTGAAGTAAATATCACGATGTTTGAATCGGCAATCGTCACGGATAACGTTGTTGTTACTGCATCGAAATATGAACAACAAATAAACGAATTGCCCGTCAGTGCGGAAGTGTTGGGAAAAAATTTTCTCGCAAAAAAAGATTTTACAAAATTAGATGACGCTTTACGTTACGCACCGGGCGTTCATTTTACACTTGACCAGGTTAGCATTCGCGGCTCAAGCGGATACAGCCGCGGCGCGGGCACCCGCGTCCTGACCGCAATTGACGGCATTCCGATATACACTGCCGACACAGGTGAAATTATTTGGGAAGTTATTCCCGTTCATGAAATTGAAAGAATAGAAATTATTAAAGGCGCGTCGAGTTCTATTTATGGTTCGAATGCGATCGGTGGTGTTATAAATGTAATTACGAATGAGATACCCGATGAGCCGCTAACTTATTTCAAAATGCTCGGTGGAATGTACGATTCGCCGAAATATGCTGAGTGGGATTGGTCGAAACAATATCGCCGATTCAATGTGCTGACACTCGGACACGCAAATAAAATAGATAACATTGGCTATTCTTTTTCTTTGAAGCGATTGGAAAATGATGGCTACCGTCAAAATGATTTTTATAAAAGATATATCGCGTACATGAAAGTTCATTTCAAGTTTTCACCGACGGGCGCGATAAAATTTTTCGCCAATCATTACGATCAAACTAAAGGTGATTTTCTTTACTGGAAAAATTCTTATCAAGCATTAACACCGCGCGATGAAGATTTGGGGCAGCATGTTTTTTCTAACAGAACGATGCTCGGCGTGCTTGTCTCCGATGTTATTACGAATGAGTTAATCTGGAATTTCAAATCTTCTTATTACAGAAATAGTTGGGAAGATGAAACTACTTCAAAAAATAATTCCACTTCTCATTTGTTTAGGAATGAAGCTTCAATTACTTATTCGGGATTTGAAAATTTCATCTCAATTTTTGGATTGGAAATTTCAAACGGAAAAGTTGAATCGAATATTTTCGGTAGCCCGACTTCCCTCGCACCGGCAGTTTATTTGCAAACTGAATATTCGGGAATAACAGATTTACATTTGATTGCAGGCGTGCGATACGATTTAAATAAAATAAATACACTCTCCTCTTCATCCGCAATCTCACCGAAGATTGGAATGAACTACAAAATTTCAGAAAAACTTTTTTTGCGCAGCTCAGCCGGAACCGCATTCAGAGCGCCTTCACTCGCCGAAGTATTTACTTCAACAACTGCGAGTGGAATTACAATCAAACCAAATCCTGCTCTCGTTTCGGAAAAAAATTATTCATTCGAGATCGGCGCAAAATATCTTCCGCTTGAAAATTTAACAATCGACGTCGCCGCATTTCATAATGAATACGATAATTTAATTGAACCGGGAATTGATCCTGCGGACGGCAAAGTAAGATTTGATAACGTCAGCGGAGCGAAAATTCAAGGCGTGGAGTTCACCTCTTCTTTTCCTCTCTACTTCGAAGATTTAAACCTCTCATTAAATTATCTTTACTTGAACACTCGCGATTACGCAAAAGCAACGGTTCTGAAATACCGCCCGCGACACACTGCAAGCGCATCACTAAACTTCGTTTATTCTTTTATCGAAACGGGATTCGATTTTCGTTTCTGGAAAAAAGTTGAGCAGATTGATTTCGAATTGATTCAACTCGGTCTCGTTCCCGACGGCGAAAAACGTGTTGATGTTTATGTTGCCGATTTCCGCATCGCCGCGCCTTTCACTCTTTTCAAACAAGGATTCAAAGCAACTTTGAATATTAACAATCTTGCAAACTATACTTATGTGGAGATGATTGGTAACCTTTCCCCGATACGCAATATTTCATTAAGTTTGGAAACAAAATTTTAAACCAAACTTAAATGTTTATAGATACACACGCCCATCTTTTTTATCACAACTTTGAAGATGATTTACCGCAGGTTCTCGATAACGCAAAAGCCAATGGCGTCGATGCGATTCTGATTCCCGCGACGGATTTAAAAAGTTGCGAACAAATTATTTCTCTTCTCGAAAAATATGATTGCCTTTACGGCGCAGTCGGGATTCATCCGCACGATACAAAGGATTGGGATGATTCATTCATCGATGAGTTGCGGAACTTTGCTCAACACGAAAAAATTGTTGCAATCGGAGAAATCGGTTTAGATTATTTTTATGATTACTCACCGAGAGACATTCAGCAACATGCTTTCAAAAAACAGATTGAACTTGCGCTCGAACTCGACTTGCCGGTCGTCGTTCACACTCGCGATTCCGATGATGATGTTATGAAAATTATTTCGGACTACTCAACTACAAAACTGCGCGCGCAACTGCATTGTTTCAATTCATCGCTCGATCATGCTTTGAAATATATTCGCATGGGACATTTCATTTCGTTCACCGGCAATATTACTTTCAAAAAATTTGATGCGCTTCGAGAAACCGCAAAACGAATCAGCATCGATCATCTATTAATTGAAACAGATTCACCGTTCATGACTCCCGTTCCCCATCGCGGCAAAAGGAACGAACCTGCTTTTGTTCAATTCGTTGCCAAACAATTAGCTGAACTTCACAATGTTTCCGAAGAAGATGTTGCACGGATAACTTCATACAATGCGCTCAAACTTTTTGGAATCGGAAAGAAACCGGAAACGAGTATCACTTATAAAATCAGAGATTCGCTTTATGTGAATTTAACTAATCGTTGTAATGCCGATTGCGTCTTCTGCACTCGAAAAGATGATGCCGCAGTTCACGGTTACAATTTGCAAATGGAAAAGAAAGATGAGCCATCGGTTGAAACGGTTATTTCGCAAATCGGCGATCCGAAGAAATATCATGAAATTGTTTTTTGTGGTTACGGCGAACCGACTATTCGATGGGATGATCTTAAACTTGTTGCGATATTTGTGAAGGATAACGGCGGCAAAACAAGATTGAACACTAACGGACACGGCAATATTATCAATGCCCGCAACATTGTTGACGAAATGCCGGGAGTGATCGATTCAGTTTCAATTTCACTAAATTCTACCGAAGCAGATCAATACTCAAATTTGATGCGCGTAAATAAAGAAAATTTTTCTGAGATGATTGAATTTGCTAAATCGGCAAAAGAAAAAAATATTCACGTTACACTTTCCGTCGTCTCGCTTGAAGATGTTGAAATTGAAAAAGCTAAAAAATTTGTTGAAGAAGAAATAGGAGTTGAATTTAGAGTGAGGCAATATTTTTGAAAAGTAAAATAGTTTTTTTGATCATCCTGGTTTTGAGCGTAAATTTTTATCCGCAAAAAAAATTACGAGCTAAAATTGATAGTCTGCTTTCCGCGCCATTCTTCGATACAACGCTCATCGCTGTAAATATTTTTGATGCAACCACGAAGAAAAATCTTTACGCGAAGAATGACAAAATGCTTCTGCATCCCGCATCAAATATGAAGATTCTTACATCATGCGCCGCGCTTTTGTTTTTAGGACCGGATTACAAATTCACCACCAACGTTTTTTATACGGGTGAAATTTCCGGCGGAACACTTGAGGGAGATTTATTTTTCAAAGGCGGGGCAAACCCCGATTTTACAACATCGCAACTCGATTCGCTGATTCTTCAAATTAGAGAAAAAGGAATTACTAAAATTGAAGGAAACATTTTCGGCGATGTTTCGATGATGGATTCGCTCTTCTGGAGGAGCGGATGGATGTGGGATGATGATCCTTCCACCGATGAATCTTATTTAACATCTTTAACTATCAACGATAACGGCATCAAAGTTGTTGTAACAAAAAACAACGGAAATATTTTCGTTTCAACTATTCCCCACGTTTCATTTCTTGAACTAAAAAATGAATTAACAAATTACGCCGATTCGGCAACGCGATTCACTGTAACTCGTGATTGGGTTTCTCGCGGCAACACAATTTTAATTAAAGGAAATGTCGGGAAGAATTTTTCAACGGATACAACGAAGATCAATTTATTCGCTCCTGAAAAATATTTTCTTCAACTTGCAAAAGAGAGAATGGATTCTGCCGGTATAAAATTTAACGGAGAAATTTCCTTTGCTCGCGCGCCCGAAGATGCGATCGAAATTGCTTCGCATCAAATTTCTTTCAACGAAATTATTGAAAACCTAAACAAGACCAGCGATAATTTAAGTACCGAATTAACGCTCTCTGCTCTCGCTTTAAAATTCGGAGAGAAGCCCGCAACCGCAGAAAATGGAATCAAAGCAATTGATTCACTTTTAAAACTTGCGGGATTCAATCCAAGGAATTACCGCTTTGTTGACGGATCCGGTGTCTCTCACTATAATCTCGTAACCGCAGAACTACTTTGCGGCGTTTTGAAATATATGTATCAATCACATCCGGAGTTGTGTAAAATTTTAGTTCGTTCATTTCCGATTGCCGGAGTTGACGGCACACTTGAAAACAGAATGCGAAACACATCTGCACAAAATAACGTAACTGCAAAAACCGGAACGCTCAGCGGCGTCAGTAATCTCTCCGGTTTTGTAACGGCGAAGAATGGAGATAAAATTATTTTTTCAATTCTTACGCAAAATCAAGTTCGTAAAACTTTTAGAGTAACCGAATATCAAAATAAAATTTGCGAGATGCTCGCCGATTACGATGAATAAAATTTTTGTCATCACAGATGGAGAGATGCTTCTTCACAAACCGAAATATTTTCATGTCGAGAGACCGGACCGATTGCAATCACTTCTAAATTTATTTAAAGACGATGCGGAGTTGAAAAATGAGATTACGTTAATCTCCCCCGAAAAAGCGAGTGAAGAAAATATTTTATTAGTTCATTCCCAAAAACATATCAATCACACACGCGAATCGATTTTGAATGACAAAGATGTTTTGGATGAAGGAGATACTTATGCATGCGCGAGCAGTATTGATGCGGCTTTGCTTGCCGCCGGTTCAACGATTAAAGCCGTCGACGAAATTTTTCAAAACAAAAGAGGCAGAATTTTTTGCGCAGTTCGCCCGCCCGGGCATCATGCCGAATCGAATCGTGTCATGGGTTTTTGTTTATTCAATAATGTTGCTGTTGCGGCGGCATACGCGATAAAGAAATATTCATTGCAACGAGTTGCAATTGTCGATTGGGATGTTCATCACGGCAACGGCACGCAAGAAATATTTTATCATCGCTCCGATGTTTTGTTTATAAGTTTGCATCAACATCCGCTTTATCCCGGAAGCGGAATGTATAACGAAACCGGAAAAGGGGAAGGAGAAAATTTTACGATGAACTTTCCTCTACCTGCGATCAGCGGCATTGAAGAATATGAAAATATTTTTCGCAATGAAATCCTCCCCGCACTTCAAAATTTTAAACCGCAATTGCTTTTAATCTCCGCGGGATTTGATGCCCACAAAAATGATCCCATCGCAAATATGAATTTGGATGAAAATGATTTTGGAAAACTTACTTCTATTCTTTCGAAATTTTGCAAAACTAATTCAACGCCAATAATATCAGTACTCGAAGGCGGATACGATCTTCCCGCATTGAGAAATTCAGTCAAACAACATTTAATCGCACTAATGAGTTAAAATGAAAAAATATCTATTCACTCTTTCAATTTTGTCATTCATTTTTTTTTCTTGTGAAAAGAAAGTGGAACCCGAAAAACCAAAAACACTTTTTCAATTAGCGGAAGATAAAAATATTCCGAACTTCTCATCCGACAATGCCTATCGCTACATCGATGAGCAGGTAAAATTCGGTCCGCGCAATCCGAATTCACAAGCGCACAAATCAGCTAAAATATTTTTTGAGACAGAACTGAAAAAATATTGCGATGAATTAGTGCTACAAAATTTTACATACACAGGTTATGATAATGAAAAACTTGAGCTCACAAATTTCGTTGCAAAGTTTAATCCTTCCGCGAAGAATAGAATCTTGTTATGTGCGCATTGGGATTCCCGTCCTCGCGCAGAAAGAGATGAAGATGAGTCGAAGAAGGGCTTGCCAATATTGGGCGCAAACGATGGAGGCAGTGGTTGTGGTGTTTTACTCGAAGTTGCTTCAATCCTAAAAAATAATAAACTTCCTTTCGGCGTTGATATTGTTTTGTTCGATGGTGAAGATTACGGTAAAGAAAGCGACATAAATAATTTTTGTCTCGGCTCAAAATATTTTTCTGCTGTAAAGCCGGCGGATTACAATCCTCAATTCGGAATTCTGCTTGACCTCGTCGGAGATAAAGAAGCAATATTTTATAAAGAACAATACTCGGTAAAGTACGCGGCGGAAATAGTTACCCTCGTTTGGAGTGCGGCAAAGAAGATAAATGCAAATCAGTTCTCGGAGCTTCACGGTAATGCAGTTTATGACGATCACGTTTCATTGAATCAAGGTGGCATCCGTTCAATCGATATTATTGATATGGATTTAGTTGGTGGCGATAACTCGAGTCCGAGAAGAAATTATTGGCACTCGCACAAAGACGATATGTCGAACATAAGCAAAGAAACTTTACAGCAAGTTGGTAATGTTCTGTTGTATTTACTTTATTCAATTGAGTTCACAAATAATTAATGTGGTTAAAAGATTTTCTTGTCGTTGACAAAATCAAAATTTCTTTTGCAAAGAATTTTGAACGGCATGATAAATCAAAACCGCTTTTCTTTTTTGTTCATGGATTTCTTGGCGCAAAAGAAGATTGGCAAAAAGTTTGCAATCTGTTCGGAGATAGAATTAATGCGGTTGCAATAGACCTTCCCGGTTACGGCGAATCAGACAAACCGAAAGAGAACAACTTCTATCAAGAATATTTTTTAGTAGAAGTTATTAATTCGTTCATTCAATTATTTGAGTGCGAAAGAAAAATATTAGTCGGTTATTCGATGGGAGGACGAGCGGCACTATCTTTTGCGGTGAAGCATTCTGATTTAATTTCCGCGTTGGTCTTGGAAAGTGTCAGCCCGGGAATTGAAAATGCAATCGAGAAAGCCAATAGAATTAAGCATGACAATCAACTCTGCGAAATGATTTCAACTTTAGGATTAAAAAAATTTATCGAGTATTGGGATTCTCAACCGTTGTTTGCTTCACAAAAAAAACTTTCGCCGGAAATTTTATATCTGCAAAATGGAAGTCGAATGAAAAATGATACGAACTCTTTAATCCTTACCTTAAAAAATTTTGGTACAGGAGCGATGACATCACACTGGCAAACATTATCAGAAATAAAAATTCCTATACAGTTGCTCAGCGGCGAACTTGATAACAAATTTACAGCGAGTAATGAGAGAATGAATTCAATCTTTCCTTCCGCTAAAAATATAAATGTGAAAGATTGCGGACACAATATCCATCTCGAAAATCCTGCCGAATTCGTAAATTTGATTAACGATTTTATAAAATATTTGTAAGCATGAAACACAACTGGATTAAATCAAAAAATTTTGACGACATCATTTACGAAAAACTTGATGGCATTGCGAAGATAACAATTAATCGCCCCGATGTCCGAAATGCTTTTCGCCCCAAAACCGTTATGGAAATGTATACTGCATTTGCCGACGCTCGCGAAGATCAGAATATTGGCGTTGTTTTATTGACGGGAAAGGGACCTGCACCGGACGGAAAGTATGCATTCTGTTCCGGCGGCGATCAACGCATTCGAGGCGAACAGGGATATATTGGCGATGACGGCGTGCCTCGCTTAAATGTTCTCGATCTTCAAAAATTAATTCGCTCGATTCCTAAACCTGTGATTGCGCTTGTCGCCGGTTATGCAATTGGCGGCGGACATGTTCTTCACGTCGTTTGTGATTTAACCATCGCCGCTGATAATGCAATCTTTGGACAAACCGGACCTAAAGTCGGAAGTTTTGATGGCGGCTTCGGCGCGAGTTATTTGGCGCGGCTTGTCGGTCAAAAACGCGCGCGAGAAATTTGGTATCTCTGCCGTCAATACAATGCACAGGAAGCTTTCGAGATGGGACTTGTCAACAAAGTTGTTCCAATCGATCAACTTGAAGAAGAAGGAATACTATGGGCAAAAGAGATTCTTGAAAAATCTCCTCTCTCTATTCGTCTTTTAAAATCTGCATTCAATGCCGAACTTGACGGGCAACAAGGAATTCAAGAACTCGCCGGAAATGCAACTCTGCTTTATTACATGTCCGAAGAAGCGCAAGAAGGAAAGAAAGCATATCTCGAAAAACGAAAACCAAATTTTAACAAATTTCCAAAACTTCCGTGATGAATAAGAATTCCGATTTAACATTTTTGCAAATATGGATGCACGCTGCGCGACCGAAAACATTGCTCGCGGCATTCGTCCCGATTTTAGTCGGAACTTCAGTAGCACTCGCCGAACAAAAATTAAATGCAACAGCGTCAAGCGTTGCATTAATCTGCGCGCTGCTAATCCAAATCGGAACAAATTTCACAAACGATCTTTACGATTATTTTCGCGGAGCGGATAATAAAAAACGAGTTGGACCGATTCGCGTATTGAATGAAGGGTTAGTTTCACCCGCACAAATGAAGGTTGCAATTGCGCTCACATTCGGAAGCGCATTTATTTTTGGAATGTATCTTGTGAACATTGGCGGGATGATAATTTTTATCATTGGAGTTTTTTCAATCATCGCGGGGCTTGCTTACACTGCGGGACCTTTCCCGCTCGCGTACAAAGGATTGGGAGATATTTTTGTTTTTGTATTTTTCGGATTGATTGGAACATGCGGAACGTATTTCGTGAATGCTCAAACCGTTTCGATGAATGCAGTCTTCGCATCATTCCCAGTCGGCGCACTGATTACAAATATTCTCGTCGTCAATAATTTTAGAGATATTGAAACAGACAGAGTTGCAGGGAAAAATACGCTCGCTGTATTGCTCGGGAAAAAATTTAGTTTGGTTGAATACATCAGTTTAGTGTTACTTTCATTCGTAACACCGGCAATTTTATTTTTCAGTTTTAATGTAAGCGTGTGGATATTTCTTCCCTACTTAACAATTCCCTTAGCGTTTAAGTTGATTAAAATGATGACAACATTGAGCGGCAGTGAATTGAATAAAACACTCGAACTCTCCGCAAAATTTTCGATGCTGTTTGGAGTACTGCTCTCTCTCGGCTTCATTTTATAATCATACTTTTTTTTGTATGAATGAAAACTACAATTCGTTGATATGATTTTTTTTCGCGGGAGAAATCAAGTTCAAATGAGAGATAAGCGAAAATGAATTTTCAATTCAACTCTAATTTGATTATTCACAAATCTCTGCTAACAAATATTCAATACATTAATGAAAAAATTTGTTACGATGATTTTGTCTTCTTCAATGCAAATGAAATTTTATTATTAATAGAGAATCTCACTTCAAAAATTGAAAAACAGATTTCTGAAAGATATATCCCGCTCTGTTTGCGAAATGATTTTGAAACATTTCTTTCTGTTCTTGCTTTGTGGCAACTCGGTAAAATTCCTTTCTTAATGAATCCTTCTTTTTCTGTGAAAGAAATTACCAAACTCATGAATGCGAGAGAAAGCCAAACTATAATATGTGATGATATTTTACAGCAGGAAATGAACGGAACTAATTCTTTTCCCGTTTTAGAATTTTCTCCGGGCGCGGGTAAAAAATTTATTAGAGAAGATGATAAGATTTCGCTAACGACTTCCGGTTCATCCGCATTTCCAAAGATTGTTTCGTTTAGTTGTGAAAATTTTTTCGCGAGTTATCATATATCAAAAGATGTTTTGAATTACAATTCAAATGACCGCTGGTTACTTTCTCTTCCGATATTTCACATCGGAGGATTTTCAATTTTGATGCGAGCAATTTTTTCAGGCGCAGAAGTTGTGATCCCCCAAAGTAAAAATTCACTGCACATTGCCAAGGCGTTGAAAACAAAACCGACAAATGCTTCACTCGTTCCTACGCAATTAAAATATTTGGTTGATGAAAATATTGAACCGAACAAAGAACTTACGCGCGTTTTAATCGGCGGCGGTCCAGCGGATGATGATCTCATTATAACCGCGATTGACAAGGGTTGGAAGCTGTTCAAAGTCTACGGCTCCACCGAAACAACCGCATTCGTTACAATTATGGATTGCAAAGAGTGTTTGCAATATCCTGCTTCATCCGGTCTCGCATTGAATGGCGTTAAAATAAAAATTGAGAAGTTTGATGAAAATTCACACATCGGTGAAATATTAATTTCTTCTCCAACCTTGTTGAGAGAATACGATTCGCCAACTGAACCGATAAAAACAGAAGATGGATTTTTCTTCACTGGAGATATCGGTTACATTGATGACAATGGTTTCTTATTCGTCATGATGCGAAGAACAGATTTAATAATTTCCGGCGGCGAAAATGTAAATCCCTTCGAAGTTGAAAAAGAAATTTTGCAAATTGAAGGCATCGAAGATTGTTGTGTGTTCGGAATGAAAGATGCAAAATGGGGTGAAGTTGTTTCGGCATTAATTGTGTCTCGAAACAGCTCTACTTTTTCCGAAGAAAAAATGAACGCAACTTTAAAGAAAAATTTGGCTTCGTTCAAAATCCCGAAAAAATATTTTATCGTTGCTTCAATTCCCCGAACTGCAACCGGAAAAATTAAACGGGAAGAAATAAAAAATATTTACAACAAAAAAAATTATTGATGCTGTTGCAGTTTTAATTTCAATTCTTCGGGGAGTGGCGATTTCTTCCAATCTTCTTTACCAACGCAGACATGCACGGTTTTAGCAATTGCACAAATCTCATCTTTCTTAATAAATGTATAACTCAACTCGAAAGAAGATTCCTTCAATTGCGAGACTTTAATTTCTATCGAGACTTCTTCTCCGGGATAAAATGGAGATTTGTAATCGGCTTCGCTGTGAGTAATCGGGATTAAATATTTTTCATGTTTGAAAAAATTTACGCCGGGTAAAAGTTCTTCTAAAAATAATTCATACGCATGATGAGCGAAAGAAAAAATCCTACCGAAAAATAAAATTCCGGCAGGATCGCAATCGTAAAAATCTACTCTTTTCTTTATTGAAAACATCAAAACTCATCTGCATTAATAATTCTGAAAACAACTGCGGCTAATGCGCCACCGGCTATTGTTGAAACCAGATACATCATTAAATTTTCAACAACCACAACACTCGTCATACCACTGACAATTGCGGATCCCAATGCTATTGAAGGATTATAAACTCCGCCCGACAAACTTCCCCCCGATGCGGCACACAGTAAAAGTGTCAAGCCGATTGCTAAACCATAAAAACTATTTCCTTCAAGTTTTTTAGAAGTGGCAACCGCGAGAATAACAGAAGCAAGAAAAAATGTGAAAAGAATTTCGATTGCTCCTGCCTTTACCAATGACACAGTTGCCGACGGTGCGGGATTCATTGCGTTCCCTGTAAAATAATAAATTAAAAGTGCGCCGAAGAATGCGCCTCCTACTTGCGCGAACAAATATTTGATCAGATCACTTTTATCCAATTTCCCTCTGAGAAATACAGCAACAGTTACTGCCCAATTGTAGTGCGCGCCCGAGATGTGTCCGCCCCAATAAACTAATGCGACTAATCCCAAACCGATGGCTACAGGATTTTGCGATAAGCCGACGACAAGAATTAGTCCCGCCGTTCCTAAAAATTCAACTAAATATTTTGACATAATTATCCTTAATTTGAAAAAATAAACTTTACGATTTTAATTTAAGTTGAAGCGATATTATTGCCAAAGAGAGAGTTTTATTTATTTGCAACAAGCTATCCAAAATAAATACCTTTTTGTAGCTAAAGCCGAATAATGTTTCTGTTCATCCATCCGTCTATTGCTTAAACTTTATTTAAACAATAAAAAATTAGTGTACCCTAATAAGGTAAGAAACGGTTGAAACCGTTTCACTTTCCAGGATGCATTTCCTTTAACCAACGGCTTAAGCCGTTAGTTAACAATAACTTGAAGAACTGCGAACCGTTTTACCTGTCCCTTTGGGAACGGTTTATAATTCCTTTTCAATTTTAGATTAATGAGCTTTTTTGGGCAATCTAATAATAGTAATTCACATTGAGAGGTGAATTAGTAAATATTTGAATTTTTATAAAGTTACTATTTTTAGGAAGAATGAAAGTTATGTCGATTTTAGCATGGATATTTTGAACTTTAACTTTGAACCCCAAGTATTAACGAGACTATGAAGAAGAAATCATTTAACAAATTTTACCTTGCCTTTATTTTCATTAATACATAAAATGAACTAAAACTTTCAGGAAATTTTATGACCCGTACAAATATTTTAGCAATTTTATTATTTTCATTTTCGCTTAACGCGCAGAACACTTACGAGTTTTTAAGAATGGATATAAGTCCGCGCACTTCGGCATTGGGCGGAAGTTTTGTTGCGGCAAATGATGATGCAAATGTTGTATTCTTCAACCCTGCCGGTATTTATAGTTTGAGCGATATTCCGGTTTCCTTTTCTTTCGCGAAACATCTGCTCGATATAAATTTATCGAGTATCGCCGCATCATATTTTATTCCTGAAATCGGAAGAGTTGCGGCTGGAATTAAATACATAAATTACGGAACATTCACCGGCGCGGATGAATACGGCAACAAACTTTCCGATTACGGCGCGGGTGAACTTGCTTTCGTCGCCGGCTACTCTAACAAACTCGATGAAAATTTTTTCTACGGCGCAAATATAAAATTTATTTATTCCGGGATTGCCGAATATAGCTCCACCGCGCTCGCATTTGACGCGGGTCTTCTCTACTCTTTCCCCTCCGAAAGAATTAATGTCGGCTTCCGTCTCGCAAATTTTGGAACACAGCTTTCTAAATATGTTTCTACGAGTGAAGATTTACCTTTTGAGGTTTCTTTCGGAATTTCAAAAAAACTTTTACACATGCCGCTTCAATTTTTTGTGGACTTCCACAAACTGAATGAAAATTCGGAAGAAAGTTTTTTTGGAAGATTTAAAACTTTTTCTGTCGGCGGTGAATTTACTTTAAGTAAAGTTGTAAAACTTCGTGTTGGTTATGATAATGAGAAAAGAAGTGAACTTAAAGTCGGCTCCTTTGCAGGACTTGCAGGTTTCAATCTTGGACTTGGATTCCGCATCAGTGATTACGATGTGAACTACGCTTACTCATCGTGGGGAGAGATTGGCGCAATTCATCGCTTCGGAGTAGCAACGGCTTTTTAATGCTTTAGTACTTTTCAATTAACTTAATTTCCAATTCTGGCAAAATATTTTATGCCGTCTCTAAATACTTGTCAAATAAGGCTAAAGCAACAGTAACGCACATTGAAGGGAACAGACTAAAATCTGTTCTACAAAATAAAAAAGGTCAAGCATTCGCCCGACCTAATTATCAATTATCAATTGTCCATTGTCAATTATTTTATCACCATTAGTTTCTTCACCGCGCGGTAGTCGTTTACTACGAGTTCATACAGATATACTCCGCTGGATAGTTTGCTCGCATCGAAATTGACAGTGTATCTGCCAACTTCTTTTTCTTCGTTCACAAGCGTTGTTACTGTTCGACCGAGAATGTCATAAATTTTTAAGGATACTCGTCCGCTTTTTGGAATCTCGTAACGAATTGTCGTAACGGGGTTAAATGGGTTGGGGAAATTCTGCGCGAGTGCATACTCTTTTGGCAAATTGTCTGTTTCGTTGATTTTTATAAAACCATACTTTGCTTTTATTTCATTCAACTTGTTTCGATATTCAGCAAGCGATACGCCTTTGTATTTACCGGCTTTCTGCAAACCGCTATTGCCGATTAATAGAGATGTGGAAAGAATATTCAGCTCGGCGCAGTATGCTCGATAAGTAGCCGGATAATTCGCCACCAGCTCGTTATAATTATCAAGCGCCGTTTCGTAATCTTCTTCGGCTACATAACAGAAGTTGATCAATTGATCAACAACTTCGCGAACTTCATTTTCGGTAATCGAATTCAATTTACTCTCATAATATTCTCTTAGAATTCTGAAGTCGTCATTCGTACCGCCAAGCATTTTTTCAATTTGAAATAATTGAATGTATGATTGTTGATCATCTGCGTTCAGATTCAACAATTGATGATAATAATTTTTTGCATCGTTGTATAGCGATTGCAGCATTGCGCCGTCTGCAAGCGCGGCAAGTAATTCCTCGCCGGTTAAATTCGAGCCATTGACCGGTGAAATTATTATCGTATCTATCACCGTGTTGCTGCCCGTGAGAAACAATTGCGTTGCCTGTCCTTCTAATGGAATGCATGGCTCGCTCAAGAACGGAATGTAGTCAAGTTGAATTTCTGCGCCGAACCTCCCGATAGGATCGTGCCCGTGATAACTGCGTGTGCCCCAATAGTTTCCAACGCCGTTTATCTGATATTCCCCGGTTTTACCGTCTATTAAAATTTCATGTCCGCAAGATAAACCATCGTGTCTGTCATCTGTTATTTCGTTGCAGCCATCTTCAATCAGCAATTGACCGTTTTCAATTTTTATTTCTTCTCTTTCCGTCGCACAATTTTCAGTCCCGTTTTCTTTGATAATGTTATAGCCGTAAAGATTAGAGTAAAAATTATTTGCTGCGAGCGTTAAAAAGCTCCTGCTCATATCAATCTTCCCATCATACAGCCACACACCGAGTTTATTTTGTGTGATGTTGTTGCCATACATGCCGATATCCGAAGTCGAATTATTACTTAGAATTCCGGTTTGATAATTCGTAATGGTATTGTTGCGGAGTAATCCGTTACCTGAAAAATTATCAACTCCGATTCCAACGCTGCTTGAGGTTCCGGTTAAATTGTTTTTTATCAGGAAGTAATTATTAACATTGTTTAGTTGAATGCCGTTAAAACAATTTGTAACAGTGTTTTTAGTAAGTGAAAAATTATTACTATTGGTTATCTGGATTCCATATTCAAAACCCGAACAGCTATTATTACCTATTCTTAGTTGTCCGCGATCAGCGCCGTTTATTGTAATGGCTGTGCCCCCGGCGCCGCTTCCATTGCTCAAAATTAGATTGAATAAGGTGATAGAACCGAGCGAAGCTTCCTGAGAGTTTAATAAAACCGGATACTCGCAGCTGATAACTGAATTTTCTAATGTGAACAAACTAACACTTAGAATTTCAGTTAGTCCTTCACGTCTAGCAGTAGTTACGCCATATCCATAATCAGTGATCGTTAATTCGTTAATAATTACATCATATACACTCTCAACAATAATTGCATTTTGTTGTTCACTATTTACCGTGCCTGTTATAGTGACATCCTCTATTTCGGCATAACAATTATTTCCAAGTAAAATTGCTGATGTATTCAGATTTGTGAAGGTGCAATTGGAAATATCAATTCTTTTAGAAGGTGCAGTTGTTGACCATAATTCCAAGCCCGCATTGCCATTACTGAAATTGCAATTTGAAACTTCAACAGGCTTTGCCGGATTGTTCATGGTTTGATTATTTGCCACAGACAGCCGCGCGCCATTAAATTCCGAATAAGTAAATATCAGCGAATCTGTGCCGCTTGCATTTACAGCTCCGCTTCCGGCGGATAAATAATAAATTTTTGAATTCTCGTTTGCGATAGAAATGAATTTGTCAGTTGTTTCGAGTTTCGAATTATTAGCAACCGTTAAACTGCAGCCGGGATTAACAGTTAAATTTTTGAAATTCAAAACTGCATTCCCCGATAGATTGCATAAACTGCCCGGCATGAATAAACCTGTATTTGAATTTATCCTGCAGCTGCCTCCTAAACTTAATGTAGAACCCGTATGAACAACTACATTGCCCGCAACATTCAACGTGCCATTATCCATTATGCTAAAATATGTTCCACCCATTATTTCCATTGAGGGAACTGTTCCGGTTGCGTTTTCTTTTATGGTTAGATGACTATTAGTTCCGACTGATATCGAATTGTTAATTTCAAATCTTGATTTGCTTTTGAAAGTTAAGCTTACGCCGGAACCGATGACTATGTTCTCGGTTTCCAAATAACTTAAGCTGCCAAAATCAATAATTGAGTTATCCTGGATTACCAACCCGCCTTGAACTATCAGCTGCGCATTTCTTTCGAATGAAACCGTTCCCGCAAGCGTGAGAGTAATGCCTGCCGGCACAACTATTTTATGCTTTATTGTTGTGGCGCTTAAAACGATGTTGGAACTTAGAGTATCTATTTGATAATTATAAATTCGTGTTAACGGGTCGCCAAGAACAATACGATTATCAGTTAAATTCGTCATACCGAGATATGCAGCCTCAATAAAAGTATAGCCTAAAAGATATGATGGCAGCATAATATCATTCTGGATAATAATTGAACCATTAGACCCATGATTAACCTGTCCAACTCCTACTGTCCCACCCTTTCGAAAAAATTCCGGTATTTGCCCTTGTTCTGCACCTACTCTTCTTACCGGCGGATCAGTCCCTAAAGTATTCACATTAAAGCTTTCACCTGTATTAAAAACAGAACCGGCTATATATATAAAATTTAGCTGGGTTTGAACATAATCGGGATTGAAATATAAACTACATGCGTCAGAGTTGTTAGAACCATAAGTCGTGTGTCTCCCATTTGAACTGTAAGACATTACCGGTTTATTATGACTAGTATAAATATCTTCGTCAGTTTTAATGAATTTATTATTAACGCCTAAATCATTAAAAATATTTTCCGTGGTTGTTTGTTTTAAAATTTCGCTGCCTCCGAGGCACGGTGTAGGATCGGCATCAATAAACCAATCATAGCCTGATGAATTAATAGCCGCTATTGAACTGTCAATCATATTCTTTACATCAATAAGACTCATCCCGTCCAGGTGAGTTATAAGGTATGAAAGAGTTATGTCCCTATTAAAATGGCTGTTATGCTTTGAATAAAAATTCGGCTTGAAATTATGAGACATAGTAAAATCCGGATCTGCATTATAATATGGATTTTCTATAGTAAATGTGCCAACACAGTTTCCCCCTACTACTCCTTCTTCATTTAAATAGCTCATCAGATGATAGGGATCATTAATATCCTCACCTAAAAAGCAGAGCAAGGCATCTACCGGTACATTGTGATTGCAGCTACCACCATGATCCGGAGTTGTTAAAATTCTAAATGGTACTCCTTTGCATAAAACTATGAATTTAATAGTATTTGTTAATGGTTCTCCATTTACAATTGTTGTTCTTAAATGATATGCAATCGGTTCTGCAATTCTCTCAATAAAATACCGCCAGGAGTGGCGGTTAATCGGGTTGTATGAAAGCTGTTGGTCTGCAATTATTTCTCCATCTTGGTGGATTTCTATTTGGTGGTAGGTTTGTGAAATAGGATCATAAATATCATCATTCACGAGGTTAGTCAAAGCGACAACATTAGTCGAAGGAATATTCCGAGCATTCTGATAATAATCCTTTATGTCAATTGAAGTTTGATCAAGAGAATCATAAACTACTAAAACATTCTCCGGTCCAGGAATGTTCATATAATTTTGCGCATCTGCTATAGTGGAGCAGAGAAAAAAGAGAAAACAAGAAACGTAAAAATGTTTCATAGATTCTTCCTTTATTTTATTATTGTGATTTTATTAACGGCATTAAAGCCGCTGTTTGTTGTCATCTTTATGAAATAAATGCCTGAAGGCAATGAAGCTGATGGAAATATTTCTCTATGATAACCTGCTGGTTTTTCTTCATTAATTATCTCAATAACTTTTTCCCCAAGTAAATTAAAAAGTGAAATATTTACTAAGCTCTGATTTGCAACATGATAAGATATTATTGTGCTGGAATTAAATGGGTTGGGATAGCCATTATAAAACTGAAAGGATTTATTTTCTATATCAGAAATAATTTCTATAACATTTGAATAACTGTAAATTCCATCATAATCGATTTGTTTTAATCTATAAAACTGTTTCCCATACTTAATATTATAATCTTTAAAGTAATATTGGTTTATCTCGGTACTTGTTCCTTTACCAGGTACAAACCCAATTTCATGCCAGTCAAAATTATTTGATGAATGTTCGATAACAAAACCATAATTATTTAATTCGCTTGCTGTAACCCATGACAAAAAAAATATTTTATTTTCAAATCTCCCACTAAACAAAAGAAGTTCAACAGGAATGTAAGTGGTGTCTAAGTATTTAATAATTAATCCAGTACTCCCTACTGCATAGCCAATTTTATTCGTGAGAGCATAAAAATTGACCATGCCTGAAGGTATATCTTCTGTAATGTCTGACCAACTAAAGCCATAATTATTTGTTATATAATATTTAGAAAAGCCAATAATCATCCAATGTACTAGATCCGGAAAATTTCTGAACTTTCGAGCACCAACAACTTCGGGAATCGCTAGCCAGTCCAATCCTCTATTAGTTGTTTTAAATAAAGAATTATTAAATGAAGAATACTTAGATATCCATCCCGTATCAATGTCAAAAAAATAAACATCATCTAAAGAAGTGACTGGTGTATTAGTTTGTTGAAGCCAAATAGAACCACCATTAGTTGTTTTCCAAATATAACTACCAGTAGCCCATCCATCCACCTCATCAACAAAATAAATACTTGTAAAATTGCTTGCGGTTTGCTGAACAGCCCAGTTTTCTCCCTTATCTGTTGTTTTCAAAATACGGTTATCGATGGACCAGCCAACTGAATCATTTATAAAAAATATTTTAGTTCCTCCTCCATTTATCGTATACCATGTTTCACCGCCGTCGGTTGTTTTATATTTACCCGCTATAAACCCGGTTAAGCTATCAAGAAAAAGTAAATTAGCGCCCCTCGGAGAATCCTCAATTTTTTGGAAGTTGATTCCACCGGTTTCTGTTTTATAAACTCCCCCTTCATTTAAATCACCGCTTATTACAAAACCTTTCATCTCATTTATAAAAAATACATCGCTTAGGTTTACATTTAAAAAAATCTTTCTCCAGTTCTCGCTCCCCTCTATTCTTTTATAAATATTCAATCCGTTGCCGCCGGCATAACCGATATTTTCTATCATGTCTAAATGCCAATCGCCGCCACCGCCGCCAACGAATGCCCAGTTCTGTCCCCGGTTGGTTGTTTTATAAATACCTTTATTAACATTTATAGTAAAGCCGGTATCTATACTTACAAATTCTATCCAATTAGCATCAGTATAAGTGGGTATATCATCATTCATTATCCATGTGGCGCCGCCGTCGCTGCTGTAAACATTCTTTCCCCCTTCATATTGTATTTCAAGCCTTCTTTCTCCGGCGGCAACAATATGCAGGCTATCAATAATATCTATTGTGTATAAAGTTCTATCATCTCCGGCTTGCAACTGCGCCCAATTAACTCCGCCGTCTGTTGTCTTTAATATTTTACCGCCGCCGCAGGCAATCATCCCATAATTTTCATTAAGAAAACTTGGTGACCAATAGTGCTGGTTTAACCCGGCTGCAACACTTTGCCATGTTATGCCGCCGTCTGCTGTTTTTAGCAAAGTGTTATATAATCCGCATATCCATCCAATAGTATCATTTACCATCTGCACTCCCCAAAGATCAATTCCGGTTCCAACTCCACTTGTTACTTGCGCAAAGTTTTCTCCGCCGTCTGTAGAGCGGAGTATTATTCCGTCATAACCGGTGGCGATTACTATTTGGCTATTGTAAGAATGTACTTTCAGCAAAAGATTAGTAACGGGAGTTTCAGCTATTGTCCAGTCTTCACCTCCGTTTGTGGTTTTGATAATTGCCCCGCTTGCTCCAACAGCCCAACCGGTATCCTTATCAACAAAGTGCAGCCCAATGTAATCCACTCTCGGCACTTTCGGGTTTAGTTCCGTCCACACGCCCGTGCCTTCAAGAGGAAATAAACTTCTTTTTATTTCTTCAAGGTTTTCTCCGGCGTATTTTTCATCGTAGCTCTGATAGCCGCTCTGCAGCTCTATTCCGCGCCGGTATTGGACGGGGAGTTCCTCCGCTTCGCTTTTTTTTGTTTGGCTGTATGTTTCGCAGGGATGAAGAGTACCGATTGTTATAACGATTAAGATAACTTTCAATGCGTTCATTTTGTTTCTCGTTTTTTATTCTCACTTCAAGTTAAATATTTTTTTTCACATGTGAAATTTTCTAATTCCGCTCAAGAGAAGCTCTCTTCCGTTAAATCATCCAGCCTCGCCACATTCGCCCCCGGTATGCCGCGGGCTTGTTGGTAGTATGTCTTAACTGAGTCGGAAATTCCTGAATTTGAATTGTAAACTACGAGAACATTTTGTGGTCCAGGAATGTTCGCGTTAGTTTGTCCATCTGCAATCGTATTGCAGAGAATGAAGAGAAACATAATTGAAAAATAATGCTTCATGGTTTTCTCCTGATTTATTTTATGATTGATAATTTTTTGACGGAAGTATAACCACTTCCGGTTATCATTTTATAAAAATAAACTCCTGATGCAAGATTATTTGCATTAAAAGTTATAGTATAAAATCCTGTTTGTTTTTCTTCATTTACCAAGTCTGTTATTTTATCGCCTAAAATTGAGTACAATGAAATTTTTACCATATCATTTTGTGGTATTGTGTATTTGATATTTGTTTTAGGATTAAAAGGGTTTGGATAGTTCTGGAAAAGTTCAAAATTAATAGGGAGATTTTCATAATAAACAGACACCGCTTCAGAATAAGTAAATGATCCATCGAAATCTATTTGTTTAAGCCGGTAATTACTTTCTCCATTAAAAACCTGCCTGTCTATAAAGCTGTAGTTATTTATTTCTGTAGTTGTACCGTTCCCATTAACAAATCCAATAGTTGCCCAATTCATTTTATCATAAGATTTTTCTATGTAAAACCCCTGATTATTTAATTCACTTGCAGTTGCCCAAAATAAAATGATTCTATTGCTGTCTGTTTTTGCTTCAAAAGATATTAACTCAACAGGCACGTACGATGTATCATCATACCTTAATATCAAGCCAAAGCTGCCTACTGCATAACCAAGCTTATCAGTAACCGCTCCAAAGCTGCCGAAACCAGTTGGTACATCATCCGTAATATCTATAAATGTATTCCCGCCATCTTCTGTAATATATCGCCTGCTGCCATTTATCAGCCAATGAAGCGGATCAGGAAAAAAGTGAAATCCAAACGATCCTTGAATTTCTGGTATTGTATTCCAGCTAGATCCTCCATTCGTAGTTTTATAAAAGTTTTGGATTTTAGTAATCCAGCCAGTGTCGTTATTTGCGAAGTAAACATCATACGTATTCCAGATGTTTGTATTAGTTTGCTCAATCCAAATAATTCCGCCATCAGTTGTTTTCTGAGGTCGTCCTCCAGAGGTCCATCCATACAAAGAATCAACAAAATAAATACTTGAAAATCCAAGTGTAGGATGTGTAAACTGAACAAACCAATTCTCTCCCCCGTCAGTAGTTTTATAAATATTGCTTCCTCCAGTTGCCCAGCCAATTAAAGGATTTATAAAAAAGATTTTAGTTGCTCCACCCGCACCATTTGTTGCATACCAATTTTCTCCGCTATTAGTTGTTTTATAAATTGTGCTGCTACCTGAAAATCCTGTTAGACTATCCAAAAATAAAATATCATAATTCCACTCCGGGCTGTTTTCTATCATCTCGTAAGTAATTCCTCCATCTTCTGTCTTGTATAGTTTTTCGCCAAGTGCTGCACTAGCAAAAAAGCCTTTCATCTCATTTATAAAAAATACATCGCTCCAATTTTTATTAAGAAATAAATTATAACCTGCATTAAATCCATCTTCTGTTTTTGTTACTTTTAATTCCGCACCTACGCCATAACCAATATTTTCATCCAGAAGCTCAAATTGCCATTCGCCAATTCTATTAAATCCTGCTAAAGACCAGCTCTGCCCCCTATTTGTTGTTTTATACAAACTTATTGATGATTCCACAACTGCATATCCTATGTCGTAGTTTATGAACTGTAACCAATTTATTGATTGTGAGGTTAATTGTGTGTTCTCAACCCAGCTTATTCCTCCATCGCTGCTGTAAACATTCTTTCCAACATTTCCTGCTGCTGCTATGTGTAAGCTGTCTATCATATCTATTGTGTATAAATCCTGTGTATTGCCTGCCTGGTGCTGTGTAAAGCTCTGCCCGCCGTTTGTTGTCTTCAATACTCTTCCCTGGCTGCAGGCAATCATAAAATAATCTTCAGTCAAGAAATCAAACTGCCAGTAGTGATAATTAAACCCCGGAACAACCGGCTGCCAGGTTAAGCCCGCATCTGTGGTTTTAAGCAAAGTCTGGTTTCTTCCGCATATCCAGCCAAGTGTATCATTCAGCATCTTAACTCCCCAGAGTTCCTGAGTTGTTATGCCTGTTAATAATGTAAAACTTTCTCCACCGTCAGATGAGCGGAGCATTGTACCATTATGCCCGACTACCATAACAACCTGTCCGTTATAGCTGTGCACTTTAAGTAAAATTTCACCAGTGGGAGTTTCAAGGGTTTGCCAGTTTTGTCCTCCGTTAGTTGTTTTTATTGCAGCACCCCACAAGCCAACTGCCCAGCCGGTATCGGGATTTATAAAATCAACTCCTACATAATCCACTCTCGGCACTTTGGGGTTTAGTTCTGTCCATACGCCCGTGCCTTCAAGCGGAAACAAACTTCTTTTTATTTCTTCAAGGTTTTCTCCGGAGTATTTTTCTTTATAGGTTTGATAGCCGCGTTGCAACTCTATTCCGCGCCGGTATTGGACGGGAAGTTCTTCCGCTTCACTTTTTTTTGTTTGGCTGTATGTTTCGCCGGGATGAAGCGTAACGATTGCTATAACGATTCCGATGACTTTCAATGCGTTCATTTTGTTTCTCGTTTTTTATTCTCACTCCAAGTTAAACATTTTTTTTCTTACGTGAAATTTTCTAACTCTGCGCAAGCGATGCTCGCTTCCGTTAAACCATACAGCCCCGCCACATTCCCCGCCGGTATGCCGCGGGCTTGCTGGTAGTAATTTTTTACTTGGACTGAAGTTGAATCCAATTCATTAAACACAACAAGCACATTTTCTGGACCGGGCACATTTGCATAGGTCTGTGCCTGCACTTCTGCTAAACTAAAGCAGAGAAGAAAAAGGAAAAATAAGCAAAGAACTTGTTTCATTTTGTTACTCCATTTTTATTTGATTAGTATTAGTTTTTTTGTTGCGGTGTATCCGCTGTTTGTTGTTATGCGATAGAAGTATAAACCGGAAGAATAATTTTTCAAATCAATTTCAATTCTATAAATACCTCGCTCTTTTTCTTCATTAAGTAATTCTACAATTCTTTCTCCATTGATTGAGAATAGCTCAACTCTCACTGTAGTTTTTTGGGGAAGAGTATATGAAATAGTAGTTGTTGGATTTGCCGGATTGGGGTAATTCTGAGTTACCTCAAAATTATTAATCGGAATGCGTACTGAAACTATTGCCGAAAATTTATTGCTGCCATCGAAGTCTATCTGTTTTAATTTATAGTATTGAAATTCATTGCTTATTTGTTTATCGATAAAAGTATAATTTTGATTTTTTGTTGAAGTACCTTCACCACCTACAAATCCAATCTCTTTCCAATCATACATATCTATAGATTTAAATATTTTAAATCCATAATTATTTTCTTCGCTGCCCGTTGACCAATTCAACAAAACCTTATCGGCTAAATACTTACCTGTAAATTGAATCAGATCAACAGGCACATATGAAGAATCAAAATATTTAATTATTAATCCCAAACCGCCAACCGAATACCCTACCCATTCGGATGGCGCATGGAATTTTTGCAGTCCGACATTTATTAATTCATTAACTAAATTCCAAGCGCTTCCACTATCTTTAGTTTCATAAACAACTGAACCTCCCATTATTAAACCATGTTTATCTGAAAGCCAGCCGAAATTTTTAATATAATACGGTGAATTTAATTGAACAATCCAATCAATTCCGTTATTAGATGATTTATACAATTTCTGATTGTCATTAATTATAAAACCATTTTGACCAATAAAATAAATATCATAAGAAAAATATATTGGCACATCCGTTCTCTGAATCCAATTCACACCTCCATCGGTTGTTTGATGAACATATCGTGATGTGGCCCAGCCATTTAAACTATCAACAAAAAAAATGCTGGTAAAGCTATCATTGATATGTATAAACTGCACAACCCAATTCTCTCCGCCATCGGTGGTTTTTAATATACTTCGCCCTATTACTGCCCAGCCCACTTGTTCATTAATGAAAAAGAATTTCCTTGCTCCAAGTCCTTGCGAGTTTGTTTGATACCAATTATTCCCTCCGTTTGTAGTCTTATATATCGCATTGTCACCTAGTAATCCGTTTAAGCTATCCAGAAAATATATCGTTACTCCGCCCCCGATACTTTCTACTCTTTTCCAATCCATTCCGTAGTTTGTTGTTTTATATAACAAACTGCCGATTGCATATCCCTCTTTTTCACTTACAAAATATACATCGGAGAAATTATCATTTATTATTAGCCGCTGCCAGTTTTCAAAACTGTTTTCGGTTTTGTATATCCTTAGTCCGCTTCCAACACTGTAGCCAATGTTATGTTGTGTAATAAATTGTAATTCATAGTTATCACTTATTCCTCCAATAGTTGTCCAATCTTGTCCTCTATTGGTAGTCTTACGCGCAGACACATTAGTCATTACTAAATAACCGGTGTCTTGATTAACATATTGGACGCAATTAACTGCTTCAGTTGTCAACTGCCCACCTTGATTCCAGGTTAGTCCGCCATCGCTGCTGTACAAATTTTTCGCCGAGTAATTTGTTCCTCCATATCCCGCCGCAGCTATGTGCAAACTGTCAATTACATCGATACTGTACAACGGCGCAATATCTCCGGCTTGGATTATATTCCAATTATCTCCGCCATCTGTGGTTCTCAATACTCTTCCGTCTGCTGCTATAAAGCCGTAGTTTTCATTCATAAATTCTATCCACCAGAAATTTCCAGTGTAACCGGGTATTGTTATCAACTGCCAATTCGCTCCATCATCAGTTGTTTTAATCAGCTTATTTGCGCCGCAAGCCCAGCCAAGTGTATCATTTATCATCTCAAGCCCCCATAGATCATCTACACTTCCTAAGCCTGTTGGTATTTGTACGAATGTTTCTCCATTGTCTGTTGAGCGGAGTATTATTCCATCATAACCGCTAACAATTACGGTTTGTCCGTTGTAGCTTCTTACTTTTAGTAGCGGTGTTGTCAATATTGTTGATATTGTTTTCCAGTTTTCCCCGCCGTTTGTAGTTTTAATTAAAGCGCCTAAATCTCCGACTGCCCAGCCGGTATCTTTATTTACGAAATGAACTCCGAAGTAAGTTACTCTCGGCACTTTCGGGTTTAGTTCTGTCCACACGCCGGCGCCTTCAAGCGGAAATAATCTTCTCTTTATTTCTTCAAGGTTTTCTCCGGCGTATTTTTCATCGTAGCTTTGATAGCCGCTCTGCAACTCTATTCCGCGCCGGTATTGGACGGGGAGATCTTCCGCTTCACTTTTTTTTGTTTGGCTGTATGTTTCGCCGAGATGAAGCGTAACGATTGCTACAACAATTCCGATGACTTTCAATGCGTTCATTTTGTTTCTCGTTTTTTATTCTCACTCCAAGTTAAACATTTTTTTTCTTATCTGAAATTTTCTATCTCTGTGCAAGAGAAGCTCTCTTCCGTTAAATCATCCAACCCAACCACATTCCCCGCCGGTATGCCGCGGGCGGCGAGGTAGTAGTTTTTTACAGCTCGAGATACAAACCCTAAAGAATCTTGATCGTCCGACGGTTCTTTATAAACCACCAGCACATTTTCAGGTCCGGGTGTATTCGCATAGGTTTGAGCTTTTGCAAGGTTATTGCAAAGAAGAAAAAAGAAACAGAAAATTAAAAGATGTTTCATACTGTACTCCTATTTAATGATTGTTAGTTTATTAACAGCAGTATATCCACTGCCTGTAGTTAGCTTATAAAAATAAATACCTGAAGTAAGATCGTTCGAATCTAAAATTATTGAATAAACGCCAGGTTGCTTTTCTTCATTTATTAACTCAGTTATTTTCTCTCCTAAAATTGAATATAAAGAAATATTCACAGCATCTTTTTTATATAATGCGTATTTGATAGTTGTTTGCGGGTTAAAAGGGTTCGGGAAATTCTGAAATAGTTCATAGGTCATTGGTCTGTTTCCCAACGAGACAGATATGATTTTTGAGTATGTAAATGTTCCGTCAAAATCAACTTGCTTAAGTCGATAAGTAATTTCTCCGATTCCCTTTTCGATGTAACAAAAGCTATAGTAATTTTTTTCGGCGGTTGTTCCTTTTCCAGTTATAAATGCTATTGTCTCCCAGTTTAACCTATCATGAGATTTTTCAATGTACACCCCTTGATTGTTTAACTCACTTTCAGTAACCCAGCGTATGACTACCTTATCATTTTCGACATTTACTTCAAAGGATACTAATTCAACTGGTACGTAAGTAGTGTCATCGTATCTCAAAATTAGACCGCCGCCTCCTACAGCAAAACCAAGTGTATTGGTTGGGGCTTGAAAACTACTAAAGCCGGTTGGTACATCATTGGATATTTCTACCCAATTGTTTCCGTAATCTGTAGTAATGTAAGTATAATGGACAATATATCCTCCTCCGCCTATACCAACCCCGGAAATTATCCAATGAATTGGATCAGGGAAGAAATGAAATTCAAATGGATCATTAATCGTAGAGATTTCAGTCCAATTTATTCCTCCATCAATCGTTTTGATGAGCTTGGCGAAAGAAGAATTATCAATCGTCCAACCTGTATCTGAGTTTAAGAAATATATATCTCTCGATATAAACGCAGGTATATCATTCCTCTGAATCCAATTCGTTCCGCCGTTGGTAGTTTGCCAGATGTAGCGGCTTGTTGCCCAACCGTTGAGGGAATCAATAAAATAGATACTGCTAAAATTATCTGCGGGCAGCGTTATCTGCACAAACCAATTCTCGCCGCCATCAATGGTTTTATAAATATTACTTCCACCAATTGCCCAGCCGGTTGTTTCGTTTATAAAAAATATTTTAATTACTCCCCCGGTCAATCCGTTTACTAAATACCAAGTCTCTCCGCCATTCGTCGTTTTATATATTCCGTTAGTTCGACCTATAAAGCCTGTGAAATTATTAATAAATATTACATTGCTGCCTCCGGATATTTCTGAAACTTCTTCTAACGTTATCCCGCCGTCATTTGTTCTATACAATTTATCCGAACCTATTAGGAATCCTTTAACCTCACTCGTAAAATAAACATCATTAAAGTTTTCATTATTTATGCTTTTCTTCCAACTATAGCCCTTATCTGTCGTTTGGTTTATTCTTAAACCATGCCCGGCTTGATAACCCAAACTATCATTAATAAACTTAACCCAAAATCTACCTACCCAATGGTAATTGATAAACTCCCAGTTCCTTCCTTTGTTAGTTGTTCTGTATAAAACAGATTCAGTTCCTACTGCATATCCAAGTGTATCATTAGCAAATCCTATTGATTCAACTAAACCCCCGGCATTACTATAGCCGAATGTGTTCCCGCCATCGCTTGTATAGGCTATTCTGCCTAATGAACCGGCTCTTTGTCCTCCGGCAATAAAATTACTCGTATCGAAAACCGTAATTGTAAATAAATGAATATTTTCTCCGACGTATATAATTTCCCAATTTAATCCGCCGTTTACCGTTTTTAATATGTTTCCGTTTCCGCAAGCAATATATCCAGTATTTGCATTTAAGAACATTACTGCCCAATAATGCATTGTTGTTGAAATTGTGTTTATGAATACCCAGCTTAGTCCCGCGTCAGTAGTTTTAAGTAAAGTATTATTTAAACCGCAAGCCCAGCCGAGAGTATCATTAATCATTTGAACGCGCCATAAATCTGCCGTAACTCCGCTTTGTATTTGTGTCCAAGATTTTCCTGCATCAGTTGAGCGGAGTATTATACCGCTATACCCGGTTACAATAACGGTTTTCCCGTCATAGCTGTTTACATTTAGTAATACATTATTAACACCGCTAAGAGCCGTATTCCATTTATTACCTCCGTTGGTTGTGTAAATAATAGCGCCAAGTTCTCCGACAGCCCAGCCGGTATCAACGCCTACAAAATCAACGCATAAATAAGAAACTCTCGGCACTTTGGGGTTTAGTTCTGTCCATACGCCTGTGCTTTCAAGGGGAAAGAGTTTCTTCTTCTCTTCAAGAATATTTTTGTTTTGATAATACTCATCGTAGCTCTGGTAACCATCTTGCAGTGGAATTCCACGGCGGTATTGGACCGGTTTTTCGTTATCATCATTTATATTTTTTTTAATTAAGGAATTGGACGCAGAGATGTTATCGGCAGTATCTGCAAACTGGCTGTATGCCACAATAGATATTGAAAAAATCAAAATAAAAATTCTTTTTACCACGTGAGTTTTTCTATTGTTAAAAGTACATACACAAAATAGAAAGATTCGATACAAAATGGAAATGTGGTTACATTATTTTTTTCTTTCTAATTTTCGACGCTGTAAAATTTCACATTAAAAATTTAATAACTTTCCGTTGGTTTAAATCACAACGATACAACATTATCAATTAGGCTAATAGTTTTTACTCATGTGCGATTAAGACTCAATGCATTCGTGAAAAACCTCAGTGGCTCTCAGAGTAATTTCTCCGAGTCTATTTGTGTAATCTTTTTTTTTCTTCCTTTGTTACTCAGAGTACCACCGAGCCAACTGAGAGAAACACGGAGAAATTTTTTATTGTATCCCGCATCCCATTACAACTTGCACAAAAAAAGGTCGGGCAGCTGCCCGATTCAACTACCAACACCATTATTTTTCTTGCTTGTCACCCTTCTACTAAACCTACGAAGCATAAGAAGATACTAACTTCTAAAACGCAAAAGGTTTTATTAAATATTCTTTTGCGAAAACTTTAGAATTTCCAAACTCTTTCATATCGAGAACTTGTTCGTAAAATATGATTGCTTCATCGCGTTTGCCGATTGCATCGTGCATCATTCCGTTGAACAAAACCGCATTCACGTAGAATCCGCTCTCCTCATCTTTATCTAATTGTTTCGAGAGATCAATCGTTTGTTTAAAATAAACAATAGCGGAATCGGCTTGATTTATATTTCTGAAATAAAATCCCAAATAGTAAACTGCTTCTCTTTTCGCAGTGAAATTGTAACCGGTTTTTTCTTCAAGACATTTTTGATAGATGTTCTTAAAAATTTCATAATAAATATTCGTCTCTCCTTTGCGAACATTAATTCTCCCTCGCCAGCGTTCAAAGTTGGGATTGTCGGGAAATTCTTCGTTCAAAAGTTTTGCAAATTCATCTGCTTTGTATGAGTTATTTTCGAATTGATAATAGAGCGTCATTAAAAAATAGCGCGCTTCATACTTTGCATATTTTCCGTTGTACGCAGTATTCTCAAGCTGAGCAAGTCCCTGTTCTCTATTTCCCGATGGAAAAAAAATCATCAATGGTTTTAAAAGGGGATAACGATTCGGAATCACATCGGCGTAATAATTATAAATGCCGAAGCCAAGCTGCACATCAAGGTTTGTCGGATCAAGTTTGCTTGCGCGTTGCACAATCGGAAGTGCTTCGCGCCCGTCATCAGCGGCTTTGAGCCAACTCTCTCTAATTGCGCGCAATCTTCCGCGGAAGCCGATTGCACCGCCCTTAAAAAATAATGCATCAACATTTTTGGGGTCGCGATCTAAAATTTCATCGCACTGATAAATCACATCTTCAAGTTTTTCATAAAAGAGGTCATCGTGTGATTCATTATCAAGATCAAGTAGAATTCTCCACCAATCAATCATCGCTAAAAAAAATCTACCTGCGGGAAGTTCGGGATAATCACCAATCAATCGCCGGAAAGTTTCTTCCGCAGATGAAAATTCAATACTGTAAATTTGTTTTATTCCGGTGTTGATCATCGAATCCAGTTTTGCATCTTGTGCAAAAAGAATTGACGATACAAAGATCATCAACAACAAAAAATAAATTTTGTACATAACAATTCTACTTCAGTTTTTCGGAAAGAATTGCGAAAAGATTTTCTTTCGGAACCCGCTCTTGATTCATCGAATCGCGTTCACGAATTGTTACTGTTCCATCTTCGATTGTCTGCGTATCAACCGTGATTGAAAAGGGAGTGCCGACTTCATCCTGTCTTCTGTATCTTCTTCCTATTGCGCCTTTATCATCATAAAAAACTTTGAAGTTTTTACGGAGATCGGCTTCAATGGCGCGGGAAATTTCGGGCATTCCATCCTTATTCACGAGGGGAAGTATCGCGGCTTTTATCGGTGCAATTTTGGGATGAAGTTTTAATACAGATCTTGTTTCATCGTTCACGGTTTCTTCAAAATATGAATCAACCAGGAACGCCATGAACGATCTGCTTGCACCTGCGGAAGTTTCAATGATGAAGGGAATAAATTTCTCTTTAGATTCTTCATCAAAATATTTTTGATTCTTGCCCGAAAATTCTTCGTGCCTGCTCAAATCAAAATTAGTTCTGTTGTGAATGCCTTCAATTTCTCCCCAACCAAAAGGAAATTCGTATTCGATATCGGTTGCAGCTTTGGCGTAGTGGGCAAGTTTATTTTCCGGATGATCGTGATAGCGCAGTTTTGACGCTGTCATTCCAAGACCGAGAAACCATTGCAATCTTTTTTCTTTCCAATAACTATAAAATTGATCATCATCTTTCGGGTTCACAAAATATTGCATCTCCATCTGCTCGAACTCGCGCGTGCGGAAAAGAAAATATTTTGTATTTATTTCGTTTCGAAATGCTTTGCCGATTTGCGCAATTCCGAAAGGAAGTTTTTGGCGCGAAGCTCCCTGCACATTCAGAAAGTTCACAAAAATACCTTGCGCCGTTTCAGGGCGGAGATAAACAACCGAGCTACTTTCTTCCACCGGACCGACGAAAGTTTTGAACATCAAATTAAATTTTCGCGCCGCAGTAAATGAGTTCTTATTTCCGCATTGTGGACAATTTATCTCACTTAAAAATAATGGGGTGTAAGAATCATTTTCAATCAATGAGTTAAAAAAATCATTCATGTTTTCATCGGAGAGATTTTTAATTTTTTCTTTTAAATCGTCTTCGAAACTTGGCGCAACTGCTTCGAGAATTTTTTTCTTTTTCTTATCGGCGATAGAATCGCTAAGAATATCAAGCCTGAAACGCGCTTTGCACTGTTTGCAATCAACCATCGGATCAGTGAAATTTTCTACATGACCCGACGCCTCCCAAACTTTCGGGTGCATAAGAATTGAAGCATCGATGCCTTCGACGTCATCGCGAAAAGTCATCGCCTTCCACCATTCGTCTTTAATATTTTTCAACATTTCAACGCCGAGCGGACCGTAATCCCAGCAGCCATTTAAGCCGCCGTAAATCTCGCTCGATTGAAAAACAAATCCTCTTCGTTTTGCAAGTGAAACAATTTTTTCTAACGTATCATTTTTTTGAGTTTTACTCATTAAATAAATTTACTCCGATTTTATCATAAACGGGGGGCAATATACTAAAATGAAAAATGATGACTAACCGCCGAATTTTGATTTTTGAAACCACTTCCGGTTCAATAAAAATTTTTGCTTGTTTTTTCTCAATCATGAATTAAACCAATTATTGCCATGAATCACTCACCGCAATTTCTTAATTTTGTGAGGAAATAAATTTAAAATATGATCAATTCACCATACGTATCTTTTTCAGCGCTGGACGATTTAGATGACTTTTACATTCTGATTTCGGAAGAAGGAATAATTCTCGGCGCAAATAAAACTGCGCGCGAAAATCTTCCGTTGCTCGATGAATCTTCCGATTTACCATTGTATAAAATCTTAGAATCAAAGTCGATTTTGTCAGTGGAACATGAATTCAACCGTGCTCTTTCTGAAAATATAAAGACAAAAGTATCCGGACATCTTCGCTCAAAAAATAATTCTACAATTGAAGTTGAAATAAATTTTACGCCGTTTCGAGTCGATTCGAGAAAGAAGATTTTATTTTTCGCTCACGATGTAACCGAAGAACGAAAAAGAGAAATTGAACTTTTAAGATTTTACAACGTTGCCGAAAATACAGCGAACCCGCTTCAAATAACTGACGTAACAGGAAAGATGGTTTATGTAAATGATGCTTTCACTAAAGTCAGCGGCTATTCTAAACAAGAACTGATTGGCGCGAACCCCAGTATTTTCAGTAGCCAAAAGCATCCGCGCAAGTATTGGGAAAGTATGTGGACAACAATTGCCAAAGGTGAGGTTTGGGTTGGCGATGTCGAAAACAAAAAGAAAAGCGGCGAACCTTTTTTCACGCAGGTGCTAATTTCTCCAATCTTAAATAACGATAAAAAGATAATCGGGTATTTTGGAATTCACCGCGACTTAACGGAGAAAAGAAATTTTGAAAAGCAACTCGTGCATACACAAAAGATGGAAAGCATCGGAACACTTGCCGCGGGGGTAGCTCATGAAGTAGGCAACCCGCTCGCTTCAATTTCCGCGCTTGTGCAAATCATTCTTCGCGAAACTAAAGATGAATTCATTAAAGAAAAATTAGAACTCGTTAAAAAACAGATTACGAGAATTTCAAAAATCATTCGAGATTTGGTTGACTTCTCCCGCCCCTCGAACTATGAATTAAAATTAACAGACTTGAATGCAATCGTCAGTGAAGCGATCGAGATTGTCAAAGTCGGAAAGAAAGCAAAAGATTTTGAATTCGATTTTCAGCCCGATGAAACGCTTCCCCGCTTTCCACTCGTTGCTGATCAAATTCAACAAGTCTTCGTGAACATATTGATAAATGCGGCTGACGCGATTATCGAAAAGAAAACTCTCGTTGAAAATCAATTCACGGGAAAAATTAAAGTATCAACCCGGAAGAAAGATGACCACAACGAAATCATTCTTACGGACAATGGAGTCGGCATAAAACCGGAAAATGTTTCAAAAATTTTTGAACCTTTTTTCACAACAAAATCTTCCGGTAAAGGTACGGGTTTGGGGCTTTGGGTTAGCTACGGAATCATCAAAAGTTTTCAGGGTGATATTTTATTGCAAAGCAAATATTTAGAGGGCACAACTTTCACAATTATTTTACCAACTAAATCGAAGTAAAGGATTATTATGCCGGGAAAAATATTAGTTGTCGATGACGAAGAAATTATTCGGGAATCGCTCACATTCATTTTAAGAAAAGAAGGATACGTTGTTGATGAAGCAGAGAACGGCAAAATTGCTCATCAAAAAATTTTAGAAAATTTTTACGATATCGTCATCACCGATATTGAGATGCCGGAGATGAAAGGAATTGAATTGCTCGAAAAAATTTCTGCGCTGACAATTCAAACTGCCGTGATGATAATTACTGCATACGGCTCGCTCGATACTGCAATCCGCGCACTTCGCAACGGTGCAAGCGATTATATCCTCAAACCCGTTGAGTTCGATGAACTTGTTATTAAGATTAAAAGAATTTTAGATACGAAAAGAATTCTTCTCGAAAATCAAATTTTGCGGAGAGAAACACAACGCAATTATGATTTTTCAAGAATGATTGGCAAAAGCCCGATGATGCAAAAAATTTTCGACATGATTAAAACTGTAGCCGATAGCAACTCAACCGTGATGATAACCGGCAACAGCGGTACGGGTAAAGAGCTTGTTGCACGCGCCATTCATGCGCACGGAAGACGTTCGACAATGCCCTTCGTTGCCCTCAACTGCGGCGCTATTTCCGAAAATTTAATCGAGAGTGAATTGTTCGGACATAAAAAGGGTTCATTCACCGGCGCAGTTTCTGACAAAGAAGGATTTTTAAAAGCCGCTGACGGCGGTACTCTTTTTCTCGACGAAATAAGTGAGATGCCTATCAATTTGCAAACAAAATTATTGCGAGTAATTCAGGAAAAAGAATGTACGCCTGTCGGAACTACTTATACAATTCCGATTGATGTTCGCTTTTTGGCATCGACAAACAGAAACTTAAAAGCCGAAGTTGAAAAAGGAAGTTTCAGAGAAGACCTTTACTATCGTTTGAATGTTATCGAACTGAATGTTCCTTCTTTAAAAAATAGAAGAGAAGATATTCCATTGTTGGTTGACTTCTTTATAAACCGATACAGAGAAGAAATGAACAAACCGATAAAAGGAGTTGATGCGGCGGCTCTACGGGCAATGATGAATCACGATTGGCGCGGCGAAGTTCGCGAACTGGAAAATGTAATTGAGCGCGCCGTTCTCTTTGCGCAGGATGAGATGGTTGTGATGAACGATCTACCCGAATATATTCGTTCGAGCAAAGAATTTACAATCCCCGACGAACTCGGCTCTCTCGATGAATATCTCAAACTGATGGAGAAGGAGTTTGTGATGAAGGCACTGGAATCAAACAATTTCGATAAAGAAAAAACTGCCGATAGTTTGAAATTGGGGCTTTCAACTCTTTACAGAAAAATTAAAGACCTCGGAATAGAAGCTTGAAATTGTAGCGAATCATCAAACGTTACTCATGTGAAGTTCTCTATTAATTAGGAATATTTTTTCATTTTTGGGAAGAAGAGAAAATTAGAGCGATGGATGCGATTTGATTTTCTTTCATTTTCCAAAGCTACCCTTTACAAGTAGTTGCAAATTTCTGTTGGCACAGAAGTAGAAATATTTTTCTCCATTAATTTTCAATTTAAAGAAGATGAAAAATATTCTGTTTTATAGCCCCGATTTGAATTTTTGCGCGAGCATGTTAATGCTGTTTCAGGACAAGTATCAAGTAACGGCAACAACCGCGCTCGAAACGGTAAAGAAAATCTCTGCAATTGAAAATTTTGATCTCGTAGTTTTAGATTCCGAACCGGAACCGGCAATCAACCAGCTTTGCATAAAACTTCATGAAAAGAATAATTCGCTCCCGATAATTCTCATCTATGTCTTTGAAACCAAATTTAAAGAAGCCGAAGAAGAAATTAGGAATAAAGTTGCGGCAATATATTACAAACCTTTACCACTGCTCGAAGTTTCGAAGACGATTGACAAACTTCTCTACAAATATTCACTCTCCGATTAAACCACTTTAAAAGATTTTTTATTGCCTGTACTTTTTTAAGTACAGATTGTAGACTTCGGACGACATTTTTAAGAATTATTTTAGCATTTCAGAACAAATTCAAAGAAAACTTCGGCTCGATTCTTGCTGAGTGCTAATAGATTTTTCATAATTTATTTTTTTAGGTGATAACATGAAATTGATAAAATTATTTACACTGCTTATTTCACTCCTGTTTTTTTCGGGATGTTATACACAATTTGCACTGAAGACAACGAATGATTCCTACAAAAAATCATACGAAGAAGAGAAACAAGAGGAACACCAGGAACAAGAATACACCGAGGAAAACTCCGATGATTCCGCTGAATATTATGAAGAAGATGAGACTGTCGTCAACAACTATTATTTCGGATACGGACCTTCTTATCGAAGATATTTCTGGGGCTATCATCCTACATATTCACTTATAATCGGTATTCCATATAACTACGATCCATTTTATTGGAGTTGGTATGATCTATGGTATTCACCAATTGTGATTTACTATCCTTACAATTATTATTGGTATGGTGGATATTATTACGGAAATCCTTATTGGTGTAACAGCGGTAGTGGATATTATGGTTACTACAATGCACCTACCTATCGTTATCGTAACAACGATATTGCTCGTCTTAGAAATAACGATGGCTTAAGAAACAGTGGCTCCGGAAGAAGTAGAGCAGGTCGAAATAATGACAATATTAGTAATTCTGTTAGAGACAGAGATTTCAATCGCGAGGATGTTAACTCTTTACGCAATGTCGGCGCAACAAGAAACAGAGATGTCAATATTCAAAGAGATAAAAACGATGACCGCGAAACAATTCGTACCAAAACTAAAAAAGATGATCGCTCCACTCGAATCTTAAATGATGATCGAGAAGATAATAACACAAATCGTAAATCTTACGATGACGCAAAGAAAAACATTCGAAACGACAATGAACAAAAAAATAGAAATACAAAAGAAAACAACGATAGAAAAAATGATCGGAAAGAAGAATACAAACCGAAGAATGATTCCGGCACAAAAAAGAATAACACTTACACACGCCCGAAGAATGAACGAAACTATACTGCGCCAAAGAAAGACGATCCAAAACGAAACTACACTTCTCCCAAAAAGGATGAGCCAAAACGAGAGTACACGCCTCCAAAGCGAGATAACAATTCCTCACAGAGAGAATACAATGCGCCAAGGAATTATAATCCCCCATCTCGCAACTCTACACCGCCAAGTAGAAGCGGAGGAAATAGTTCTTCCAATGACAACAGCGAAAGAAGGAGAAGATAAAAATGAAACTCGTTAAAATTTTTACGCTGCTTATTGCGATAAACATGACCGGTTGTTACACGGTTATTTTTAGCCCCGATATGGAATACCCAACCATTAACAATTATCAAGATGATTCTTATTATTATCCCGACGGCGAAGGTCCGATTGTAATCATCGACTATTATTGTCTTCCATGGTGGGTCGGTTACGAGATTCCGGTCATTACAAATCGTACCAACGATTCGCAGGATCTCAGAACGAATATCGGCGGAAGAAATCCGGTACAAGACATCCCTTTTCCCATTCTTGTACCAACGAGATCCGGCGATGATAACAACGGTTCGGGAAATAGCGGTTCAACCCAAACCAACACTAAAAAAGAAACAAGGAATGATGACAACCGAAACGAAACACGCACTAAGAATGATGATTCAAACAAGAAGAATCCTATTAGAAGTAATGACGGTTCAAGATCAAACGATAACAAAAGAAAGCGATGATAATGTTCAATAAAATAAAACTTGTAATACTAACTTTCACTTTTTTCTCGATTACCGCGCACAGCCAAAATATCAATGATGCTTTGCGATTAGCAACTCCGGGAATCGGTTCAAGTGCGCGAGCAATTGGAATGGGAAATAGTTTTCTCGCACTTGCGGACGATGCCTCGGCAATTTATTTCAACCCGGCAGGACTTGGATTAATTAAAAGAATGGAATTCATGACCGGACTTGATTATTTCAACTTTGAAAACAACACAACTTTTTTTGGCAAGGGTTCAACATACTCGAATAGTTCAACGCAGTTGAATCAACTTAATTTTGTCTTTCCGTTTCCAACGATGCGCGGAAGTCTCGTATTCGCACTCGGTTATAATCAGACACACAATTTTACTTCGGCGCTAAAGTTCGATGGATACAACAGCGGGAACACAAGCATGATTCAAACTCTCCTGAATACGGACATCCCCTACTATCTTTATTTGACAGACTCGCTCGGAGCCACGATTATCAACGGTAAGCTCAACCAAAGCGGAAAAATTTTACAATCGGGTAGTTTGGATAATTGGTCATTTGCCGGTGCAGTTGAAGTTTATAAAAATCTTTTCGTCGGCGGAACTTTGAATCTAACTTCGGGGGAATATGACTACTCCCGCGATTATTATGAAGATGATACAAAAGGTATTTATGATAATGTTGAACTTTCCCCCGGCGATCCTTTCACAAAAGATTTAAGAACTTTTTATCTCAATAGCATTTTGAAATGGGAAGTTTCCGGTTGGGATTTTAAACTTGGCATGCTTTATCAGTTGGATAAAACTGCACGCTTCGGCGCATCAATTCAATTTCCAAAATCTTTTACTGTGAAAGAAAAATTTGCAGTAGATGCAATGAGCGAATTCGGCGACGGAACAAAAAAATATATCGAGCCTGAAGATTTCGAAGACAAAGTTGAATATGATATCGTCAGTCCTTTTGAACTCTCCGCCGGCGGCTCTGTAAGTTTGTATGGACTTATCCTCTCCGCCGAAGCAACAATGATTGATTACACGCAAACAGAATTTGAAAATCCGGTCGGATTAACCGAACAGTTTATTTCCGGTTTGAACAGCGATATTAAAGATAATCTCCGCTCTATTACAAATTACAATCTCGGTGCAGAATACACTTTCCCGAACATCGGATTGAGATTGCGCGGCGGATATTTCGTTCAACCTTCTCCGTATCAAAACGATCCGAAAGATTATGATAAAAAATATCTCACCGGCGGTATCGGCTTTTTGATCGATAAAACTATCTCAATCGATCTTGCTTATACAAAAGGCTACTGGAACGAAATAGGCGATAATTACGGCAGTAATGTTTCCCGCACTGCGCAGGATATTTCGGCGAACAAAATGCAAATCTCTTTTTCTTATCGTTTCTAAACAAATAATTGAATATTTCATTAAAGCGTTCTATTTTTGAACGCTTTTTTTATTTTAAGGAACAAACATCAAAGGAATTGTAACAAGAGTCGAAAGTAAAGACCTCTACGTCTTGAACGAAAGCGATGATAAATTCTACCGCTGTTCGTTACGAGGAAAATTCAAGCAAGAGTTCAAACTGAAAAAGGAAAAACTTTTTCACACAGATATTGCCGTTGTGGGCGATGTTGTCGAGTTTGAAGCGCTGGGAAATGGAAACGGAGTTGTAGAAAAAATTGAGAAGAGAAAAAATTATCTTTCACGCAAAGCACCTAAATTAAAAGGGGCAAGTTATCGCGGCGAACGGCTCGAACAAATCGTTGCGGCAAACATCGATAACTTCTTTATCATCGTTTCAACGCAATCTCCCCCCTTTAACAATAAAACACTCGATAGATTTTTAGTTGCCGGTGAAAGTTCCAATCTTCAACCAATTATTATTTTAAACAAAACTGATCTTGAAACTGAAGAAACAGTAAATTATTGGAAGAAAATTTATGAACAAGCAGGCTATCAATTTTTTCCTACAAGTGTGCTTCAAAGTTCGGGCATTTATAATCTAAAACATTTTCTTCAAGGAAAGATAAATTTATTTTGGGGGCAATCGGGCGTCGGCAAATCGAGTTTATTGAATCGGCTCTATCCACAATTGAAACTTGAAGTCGGCGAAATAAGCAAAAGTTGGAATCGCGGCAAGCACACAACCGTTACAGTTACAATGGAAAAAATATCCGAACACACTTTTATAATTGACACTCCGGGAATTCGCGAGATTGATCCTTTCGGAATTCGAAAAGAAGATTTATATCATTACTTTAAAGAATTCATTCCGTTTAGTGAAGATTGCCGATATACGAGTTGCATCCATGCGCACGAGCCCGAGTGCGGCGTTGAAGCGGCGGTGGATAAGGACTTAATTCCCGTAGAACGTTATGATAGTTATTTAAGACTGCTCGCAACAATTGAAGAGGATATAATTTTTTAGCAAAGATTTTTTTGGAATTAAATTCACTGCTTGAATCAAATTGTCTGTTTTTATTGTAGAATCTGATTCGCCGCATCAAAAATAAGATTCCGTTAAGTTGATAACACGAGAGTTACAATTTATATTTGCAATAGATTTTATAAGAAAAATGCTCACGCAAACTTTAGTAACAAATACATTAAAAGAATTTCTTGATTCGGTGCGACCAAAGATTACAGATGGCGGTAAATCGATTTGTAGTTTTGCACAACCGATAGATTCATTCAAGAAAAAAAATCTGCTGAATGAATTGCAAGATGTCGCGGTTTCTTTTTATTTAAATAAGAAGTCAACCGCCACAACTGTGTATGCTTTCAATCCGATCGAAGAAATAATTACAAGCGGCGAGAATCGTTTCCAAAAAACCGATTTTGCAATAACTAATCTTTCCCGAAATATCTTCTTATCATCAATTCACGAAACTACAAATCTTCCTTTATTTTTTGGGGGAATGACTTTCTCCTCCGGAGAGAAAAAATCTTTATGGGTAGATTTTCCCGATTCTTGCTGGTTCATTCCTAAGTTCGCCGTTCTATCTATCGCAGACAAAAATTATTTCATATACAATTTTTTGTATGAAAATTTTGCTGATGAAAATAACATTTGCGAGTTGTATGAAAATTTGATGAATTCTATTCTTCTATCAAACGGAACAGAAGAGACTGAGAAGGAACTTGAATTTTTGATTAAGAAAAATGATGATGAACTCGAGTGGAAAGAAAAAGTTAATGAAATAAAAAACATGATAAAGAGAGGCGAATATGAAAAAGTCGTACTTGCCCGTACTCTTCATGCAACGATAAATCCAATCGATGTTCGTACAATAATTGAACGGCTTGAAACTAATAATTTGAATGCCGATATCTTTTGCTATAAAAGAAATGATTCGTTTTTCCTCGGTGCCACTCCCGAAAAAATGCTTTCGATAAATGGACGCAACGGTCAAACTGAATCGCTCGCCGGCTCTATCAAACGCGGCGCGAATAAAGAAGAAGATAAATTTTATGAATTACAGTTATTGAATTCTTCGAAAGATATCGCCGAACAAAAGATCGTTACAAAAATTTTGCTCGAATCTTTGGAAAGTATTTGTGATCAAATTCATTATTCCAACGAAGCATTAATTAAAAAAATGAAATCTGTTCAACATCTTTGGAACTTGATTGAATTTTCTCTGAAAGAAAATGTATCGATGTTTTCTCTTTTAAAAAAAATCTTTCCAACTCCGGCGACTTGTGGTTATCCTGTTAAGAAAGCCGAAGAGCTGATTAAGAAATTGGAAAACAAGCCACGCGGTATGTATGCGGGATTGATTGGATATTTCAACACAAAAAATTTCGGTGAATTTCTTGTCGCTATTCGTTCGGCAATCATTAAGGAAAATAATTTGACGGCTTATGCGGGGAGCGGTATCGTTGCCGATTCTGACGCTGAAAAGGAATTCGCAGAAACGAAATTAAAATTTTCTACAATACTCTCGATATTTTCAAATGAGAATTAACAAAAACATCTTTTGGGTTGAAACCTTTGCAAATACTCTTCAACAATTAGGAGTAAAATATGTGTGCATCTCTCCCGGCTCACGAAATACGCCGCTGACGATCGGCTTTGTCAATTGTAAAGGATTAAAAAAAATTGCAATCATCGATGAGCGTGCAGCAGGATTCACGGCACTCGGGCTTGCGAAAGAATCCGGCACTCCTGTTGTTTTAATTTGCACATCCGGCACTGCAACGGCAGAATTTTATCCTGCGGTGATAGAAGCATACCAGCAAAGAATTCCGTTGATTGTCTGCACCGCTGACCGCCCCCCGGAACTTCAAAACGTTGGCGCAAATCAATCTATTAACCAAAAAAATATTTATAGAAATCAAATCAGATATTTTATGGATGTCGGCATCCCATCAATTTTAACAGACAAATTGAAACAGTTACGTGAGATAGCTGCAAAGGCATTCAACTTTGCAATGCATGATGCTCGCGGACCAGTACATATAAATTTTCCTTTCCGAAAACCGTTTGAGCCGAATGCGATTACCGATGAAATAAATTCTGATTTCAGAAACCATATCTCAGAAAAAATTACTCTTCCACATGCACCTTTCGATTCTAAGAAATTAGTTTCTTCGAATAAATTTTTTGAAGTAAAGATTCGACTTGAAGAATGTACACGCGGATTAATCATTGTGGGTCCTGAAAATTATAATCCTTTATTTGCTAAAAGAGTTACAGAAGTTTCGGCAAAATTTAATCTACCAATTTTAGCCGACGGTGCTTCGCAACTGCGGTTTGGAGTTCACACGAAGAAAAATATTATCGTCAATTTCGATTCCATGCTTCGCTCCAAAAAGTTCGCAGACAAATTTACACCCGACTTCATTTTGCAGTTTGGAAGAACCGTAACTTCGAAAGGATTGGAGGAATTTTTAGATACTTCATTCGCGGCAAGATTTTTGGTGAATGAATTTGGTGATTGGTTCGATCCATCAAATAAAGCAAAGTTTTCGGTTAAGTGTAAAGCTTATCTTTTCTGCGAATTACTTACTAAACATTTAAAAGTAGAAACGGACGTTAATAGAGAGAGAAAAAATTTTTTAGATTCGATAACAAAAGTTGATGCGAAAATTGAATCAATCAAATCGAGACTCATTTACAAATCTAATTCTATAAACGAAACCAAAATTCCTTTTGAAATCGTCAACGAAATTCCGAATGGTGTCAACTTATTTATTTCGAATAGTTTGCCGGTGAGAGATTTTGATAACTTCGTTCAAGTAACGAAAAAGAATATTCGCATTTATAACAATCGCGGCGCAAGTGGAATTGACGGCATCATTTCCACAGCAGCTGGAATTGAAGCGGCTTCAAAGCAAAAAACCTATTTGATGACTGGCGATCTTGCTTTCTATTATGATTTAAATTCTTTATTGAATTTACAGAAGCTGAAAAGTAAAATGAAAATCATTTTAATTAATAATAACGGCGGTGGAATTTTTCAACTTCTTCCGATTAGCGAACACAAAAAATATTTTGAAGAATTTTTCAAAACTCCGCACAATCTAAATTTTGAGGCATTGGTCAACGCATTCGGGTTGAGATATGATCTCGCAAAGAATTGGAAACATTTTGCTTCGCTGTTACGAATCAAAACGTTGGAACCGCACATCATCGAGTTGAAAACATCGTCCGAAGAATCGGTAAAAACTCGACGTGATTATTGGAGCGCAGTAGATAAGTCGTTATCGAAGCATTGATAAATGAGATCACTCAATCGTTTGTATTATCTAAATTTCGTTACTATCACAATTAGAAACAGAACACTGATAACGCTGATTTTGACTGATCTTCGCTGATAGAAATCTGTGATAATTAGTAGTATCTGTGTCATCAGTGTGCTATTGGTAGTTGTGCGTAACTTCAGTTAAAAATCATTCTATTCCCAGTTGCGCCAACATTTTATAGAAATGAGTTCTGTTCACACCAATCATTTTTGCGGCTTCCGCTTTTGATTTCGTCTTCTGCAATATGCGGATAACAAATCTTCTTCTAAAATTTTCTTCCGCTTCAATCAACGTTTGGCAATTTTCCGATTCATCACTGCTACTTGAATTAGAGCTAATCAATTCAGGAGGAAGATCATTCATATCGATAATTTCACCTTTTGAAAGAACGGCGCAATGGAGCAAAACATTTTCAAGTTCGCGAATATTTCCGGGCCACGAATAATCGAGCAAACAATCCATTGCATCGTCATTCAATATTTTCTTTTCACCGTAAATGGAATGTTTCTTCAAAAAATAATCAACGAGATATGGAACATCTTCCGCTCTTTCGGAAAGTGAAGGCATTTTTAATTCAATAACTTTCAATCGGAAATATAGGTCTTCTCTAAATTTACCTTTCGAAATTAGATCTAAAAGATTTCTGTTTGTCGCAGTGATAATTCTAACATCAAGTTTAATAGAGTTGACACCGCCGAGTCGTTCGAATTCTTTAGTCTGAATTACACGCAATAATTTCGGTTGAAGATTGATATTCATTTCGCCGATTTCATCGAGGAAAAGAGTGCCGCCGTTTGCGAGTTCAAATTTCCCGATCTTCATTTTACCCGCGCCGGTAAAGGCGCCGCTCTCGTATCCGAACAATTCTGATTCGAGCAAATCGGAAGGAATTGAACTGCAATCAACAGTGTAAAATGGTTTATCCTTTCGGCGGCTGTTATCATGAATTGCCCTTGCGAGTTGATTTTTCCCGGTACCGCTTTCGCCCGAAAGAATTACTGACACATCGGAATTCGCGAGACGCGATGCAACGCGCAACACATCAAAAAGTTTTTTACTCTTCCCGATTATTTCATCGCATCGAAATTCTTTTCTCAAAGTTTCAAGATCAATTGTAGATTGTTCAAGACAATTTTTTTCCATCTCGATAAAGTCGCTCGAAATTTCAATTCCTTTAACAATCTGTTGCGCGAAGGAAAGCAGATATTTCAAATCTTGATTTGTGAAAGAATTGTCTTTGTTTCTTCTATCAATATAAACTGCGCCAACAGTTCGTTTGCTACTTACAAGCGGAACACAAATGACCGCCGAAATGCCGAGGCGAATAATACTCGTCTCTGCCGAAATTTTTTGAAGTATCTCTTGATGCTCGAGCTGGTATGGTTGCGATGTTTTAATAGTTTGTTGAATAACCGACTGACTAATTTCAACTGCTTCCGGTTTTTCATGCACCGAAGAATTGATGGTGTACACTGATGTCAATAAACCTGCTGGATCAACAAGAGTTATAAATCCTGTATCGGCTTTTAACTCTTTAACAACAATACTCAGCGCAGTTTCGATGAGCAATTTTATATCTTTAATTGAACTGAGTTTTATCCCCGCAGAAAAAAGTACTTCGAGCTTCCTTTTTTCTTCATTCAAAATTTCAATTGATGAATGAAGCGAATTAAGTTTATCGTTCGATTGTTTAACGAATGCAGAAATTTTTTGTGAAGAGGATAAATATGTTCTGAAAAGCGCAGTCATATTTTTTTCTGCGGAACTGAGGTCTTGTCTTGTGAAAGCATCGGATAGTTTTTTAAATCCATCCGAAATCTCTTTCATGATCGATTGGATCTCTTTCTCAAAATCTAAATTGGTCATTCTATTATTTTTTCCGAATAATTGTACTGAAATTTACGCCACTTGTACAAAATACAACGCCAAAAAGTTCACAAATAATTTGAATTTATTATTTTACGCGAAGGGAATATTTAAAGAATAACAATCCCGAAAATGATCCGGAGCGAGATTATGAATATATTTCAACAGCTGAAAATTTTTTCTCCGCTTGGTTTGTTAAAGAGAAGCTACCCATAATTCGGAGAACCCAAATCCCCGTAGGGGATTTATTATTATTTCGGTTCATCAACATCATCCAATTAATTTTCAACTGATGTAACTGAGTTTGTGAATCCTCTACGAGGATTTATTTATTTGGCGAAACATAGTTCTACAATAATTTAACCTCTACGAGGTTTAGCATGCTTTTTCCTTTTGCGGCTCTGGTGGCTTTTTTTACTACTCCTTATTTCCGATTCATATTGAAGAGGATTCATCGTTGTAAATAAAGTTCAAACCGTTTTCCAAAATCCCCGTAGGGGATTTATTATTGTAACAACACATAATCCGTAGAATCCAATCCCCGTAGGGGATTTATTATTGTAACAACGCATATCCCTAAGACTCCCAATCCCCGTAGGGGATTTATTATTGTAACAACACAAATCCCTAATAATCCCAATCCCCGTAGGGGATTTATTATTATTTCAATTCATCAACATCATCCAATTAATTTTCAACTGATGCAACTGAGTTTGTGAATCCTCCACGAGGATTTATTTAATTGCGTAATTATTTTCTACAATAGTTAAACCTCTACGAGGTTTTAGCATGATTTTTCTAACCAGTTATTTCCTCTTCACGTTGAGGATAATTCTTCGTTGTAAATAAAGTTCAAACCGTTTTCCAAAATCCCCGTAGGGGATTTATTATTATTTCAATTCATCAACATCATCCAATTAATTTTCAACTGATGCAACTGAGTTTGTGAATCCTCCACGAGGATTTATTTAATTGCGTAATTATTTTCTACAATAGTTAAACCTCTACGAGGTTTTAGCATGATTTTTCTAACCAGTTATTTCCTCTTCACGTTGAGGAGAATTCTTCGTTGTGAATAAAGTTCAAACCGTTTTCCAAAATCCCCGTAGGGGATTCATTATTGTAACAACGCATATCCCTAAGACTCCAAAATCCCCGTAGGGGATTTATTATTATTTCGATCATCGACTTCATTAAATTAATTTTCTACTGATGTAACTGAGTTTGTGAATCCTTTCCAAGAATTTGCTGTATGACTGAGTCCGATTCATCACTTCCCATTTAAAATAAAAAAGGTCGAGCATAAGCTCGACCTCATGATTCAATATTAATTTTTAATTATTAATTTATTTAAGCAATGTCATCTTAATTGATTTTGCAAAATTGCCGAAGCGAAGTTCTGCGATGTATGTTCCGCTTGCAACTTTAACTCCGGAATTGTTTGCGCCATCCCACGTAACTTCGTACGCGCCTTTTTTGAAATCATCGTTCAATAAAGAAGCAACTTCGTTGCCGAGAATGTCGTACACTTTTAAAGTAATATTTTTATCAACCGGCAAACTGAAACGAATCGTTGTTGACGGGTTGAAGGGATTGGGATAGTTTTGATCGATCGTATAATCATCAGGAGTGATGATCGAAAGTTCCTTTGCTTCGATGCCTGTTACTGTTGATTCAAGTAATCTTATTGTAACCTGATCTTGATTAAGAACTTTTTTTGTAGAATCAGTTACCCAAGCGGTTCCGCTCCAATGTAGGTAATTATACGTTACTGAATCGAATACGCTTTGATAAGACAGCAATACTTCAAGTTTACTATTCGAATTAATATCCGAGCCGGCGAACATCTTTGATACAAATGGAGATTCATTACCGGAAGCCACAAGAGTATCAATAACGCCGGAGGAATCACGCACATCGTATTTTGAATTCTTTGTTGTATGGCCTCCGCTGTAAACAACCGTCGAAGTAAAGTTTGCAGGATCAAGCACGCTTCCAGACCCATTATATTCCATTGCGATAATATCATAGCCTGTTGAGCCACCCAATAAAATTTCTTGTTTTCCGTTGGCATTCAAATCAGCTGCGCCAATCCCCCAGAATGAACCCGTGCTTCTTCCGGCAACAGTCCAAAGATTGTGCCCGATCAATCCAAATTTGGTACTGTCCCAACTATACATTACATCATCAGATGAAGAAAAATTCAAGAGGTACACATCATATTCAACATCACTGCCACCAGAGTAAATAATTCCGGCAATTTCTTGATTTCCATCTCCATCTACATCAACAGGTTGAATACCCATAAAACTAACAGCATCAACTGCACGAGTCTTTAGAAATTCTATGTAATAGTTAGCAAGGTTAGTATCAGGATAAACATAAGTATTGGTATTTGTAGATTTAACTGTCCAAAATCCTAAAAAATTCCACATATGATTAACAATTTCTTTTTTTCCATCTCCATTTAAATCAGCCGGCACTGAATGCCAATGCGCAGTGGAGAAATTCTTACTATTGACCGGTACCGTTGCCGGGGCGCCGCCTTCTAATTCCCAACTTCCAAAACCAGGGATATCTCCAAGAATTCCAAGGACATACACGTTGTGATCTCTATTAACCATAACCAATTCATCAAGCCCATCATTGTCAAAATCATATACACTTGCTTGTTCTCTATTTGTTCTGAAATTTCCAACTCCTTGAAGAGAAAATAGATCTTTCACTAATGAAGTTGCATAGATATAATTGTTATTACCAGTTCCATCCCATTCCCAAACCTGCACTTCATAATCGGCGCTTCCCTGGCTGAGGGAGAAAATTATCTCGCCTTTACCATCTCCATCCAAATCACCGCTTTTAGCCCAACGGGGAGTACTTCCGCTTCCTGCATTATGTGAATATACTTTTGGCGAAGACCAAACAATTTCAAGTGCATTTCCATTCATCTCCAAAACATGCACTCGTCCATTGTTAGAGTAATCGGTAGCTAACACTTCCGGTTTTCCATCATGATCAAGATCGTCAGTAATCCAAACTGTGCGCACACCATTGTTTGCAGCTGATCCTGGATTGTAGTAAGGCATCAATGTATCGGGCGTGAGAGTTGCACGATTGAAAGTTGCTATATTATTTACTTGGGGAAAACTTAATCCAATAAATAATAAGCTTATGCAAATGGATAAATAATTAGTTTTCATTATAACTCCTTATGTGTTATTGATTAGATAAATTGTTTACAAATATAATTCATTCATAAAAAATATTTTTCTAAAATTATTTTCCTTTTTATATTTCCGCAGAGGTTCTCAATATAAAAAGGAGAAAAATATGAAAAAATATCACTACTAACCGACAAAAATAAAATAAGGAGCTACTAAAAAATAGCCCCTTAAAGTCGTAATTTTGTTTAACCAAAAACAAACAAAAAACGATATGAACAAAGATACGGAAATAAAAAACACCCCAAGCGAAGTGAAATTTGTCGGACAGCCGATTTTCAGTCAAATGCTAAAACTTATAGACAAGGCAACGTTTGCTGGTTTAGTTACAGAAAAAATGAGCGATTATTATTATAAAGCATTCAAGACTTGGGACCATGTGGTAGTGATGCTCTTCGGAATACTGAGTCGCTGTGATTCAATGACGGAAATATGCGAAGGATTGAAAGCAATGAGAGGGAAATTAAATCATTTGGGCTTGAACAAAGCCCCGGCCAAAAGCACGGCAGCAGACGGATTAAGAAACAGGGAAAGTTCATTTTTTGAGGCGTTATATTATAAACTGGTAGAGCAATACAAGAGTTTTTTGTCGGACAGCCGAACTTACGGATTAACCTTCAAAGAGCTGCTAATAATAGATTCAACAACAATCAGATTATTCAGTGATATACTAAAAGGAGTAGGAAGAAATCCAAAAAATGACGGAAAGAAAAAAGGCGGATTGAAAGTTCATATGCTCATAGATGCAGTGCAATCGGTGGCAAAATTTGTTAGAATAACAGAAGCGAAACAGCACGACAAAAATTTTCTAAGCCAAATCAAAGCACCGGCATATAGTATGTTGGTATTTGACAAGGCGTATAACTTTTACAAGCAATTTGCAAAATGGACAAAAGAAAACATATATTTTGTAACAAGGCAGAAGAAAAATGCCGTATGTGAGATATTGGAAACAATTATTGATAAAGAATTTACCGAAGGTGAACCGGAAGTCTATAAAGAAGAAATTATAGAATTCACCTATAATGAGAATAAAGAAAAAAAGAAACTTAAACTGCGCCGGGTATATTATTGCGATGAAAAAAAACGTCATTTTGTATTTATCACGAATAATTTTGATATAAGCGCATTAGAAGTAGCATTCATATATAAAAAACGTTGGCAAATAGAATTATTGTTTAAGAAGATGAAGCAGAATTTTCAACTGCATTATTTTTATGGAGAGAATGAAAATGCCATTAGAACACAAGTATGGTGTACGCTGATAGCACAGCTATTACTAACCGTATTACAGAAAATGGCTGATGTTAAGAAGGCATTTTCAACAGTAGCAACCTTGGTTCGCATACATCTGATAAGCATGTTAGATGTCTACGAGTTGTTGAGAAATGTGAAAAGAGTATATGCAAAGAAAAAGCAATCTGGACTGATGCCAAGTTTGTTTCCCGGTGTAACTTGAGGGGGTCTAATTGCGGCAAGGCATGATTTTGTTTGAATATTTTAATTTTTATGAACTTTTTTATCGAAATTAATTTTTAGTCGGTTGATAGTGAAAAAATATATAATAACTTTTGTCTTAATTCCAACATTACTTGTATGTAGTACTTACATTTTTAACCATGCAGTACTAATGGAAAACACTTTAACGGGCACTTTTGAGGTTCGTGATGCTGAGGCTACACCTACAGGCGAATTAGTTAATACACTAACAATTCAGTGTTGTCTTTGTGAACAACAGATTAGTTGGCCTAAAACGGTGAGCTTCAAAATATACGATCCTGAAGATAACCAAATATATTCAACAACTTATTCATTTAACGATTGTATAACAACAATCAATTCGATTGTATCGTTAGAATTCGAACTGGATGGCACATACACTATCGTGTTCGAAGACAACGATCGCCATGATGACATTGGCTGGGATGTAACATCTACTATTGAATTTTGATACATTATTAAACTGTTTGCTTTAACTTAACAATAATTTGAGAACCTCCATTTATTGTACTTGTGTCAAATATCTATCCGCATCTCTGATGTAAGATGATTTTGAAAAATCTTTTTTCAGAGCGGTTAAGATTTCCTTCGCCTCGCTTTTTTCGCCCGCTTGAATTAAGTTTATAGATGCAAACATCAGATATTGCGGATTGAGAACATTCGCATCGCTGACGCCGGCGGCTTTTTTAAAGTGGTTTGCAGCTTCCTTGAAATCATTTTTAGCTTCGTAATAGCCCGCAACGCCGGCATAAGCCGCAGCCTTCAGCAGTTCATTTTCGCCGGAGTATGAATCATATAATTCAAACGCCTCTTCCATTTTTCCAAGACTGAAATAGGAATTGGCGAGATAGATTTTTGCGGTTTCGCCGTTTTCCGTTCCGGAAAATTCATCGACAATTTTTCTTAAGCCGATAATTTTCGTTCCGGGTTTGCCGTCAATCGCTTCCTGAAAAACGCCGGAATCGTAAAGCGGCATAACTCTTGCCAGCGCGGCGTTTGCCTCTTCGTTTGAAGTGGATTTATTGCTGAAATAAAAAAATGAAATCAGCGCGATTACCGCTACGCCGCCCAAACCATAAATTAGCTGCTGTCTGTATTTTTCGAAGTAGGAAAGAGCGTTATAATAAAACGTAACAAGCTTATCTTCTTTAATTTCGCGACGCGTAATCTTTCTTTTCTGTCGAATCATTAAGTTCCTTTCGTAAGTTCTTTCTTTAGTTTAAGTTTCGAATCAATTTCATATTCGGGTTCAAAGATAGCGATTTTTTATAAAAATGGGCAACCGATGAAAAAAAAATTTAGGGAGATTAATCGTCAAGAATTTAGAACAGTCGTCTCAAGTTTTAAGCCGTACAAGCCATAACCGAAGTTAAATGTTCGCCAAGTTGTTGTTCCTACTTTTGTAATGAGAACATTCCACAACAGAAAAAAATATTTCATCCCCGAAAGCTTTCGGGGATTTCAATAATAAAAATATTTTTCCCGTTAGGGAAAATATATTGGTAACAAAAATACATGAATGGAACCCCAAATCCCGTAGGGATGACATGATTAACTGCTCTTATTTTCCTTAATTTCTTGCGCTAAAACCAAAAATTGAACATTTTACAAATAGTTGTTTTAACCATAATTGACAAGGGTATGCAGAACTGAAAAAAATATTTTGCCAGAATTGGTGATGATTTTAATTGAAATGTCCGAATACTTTCACACCAACAAAATCATTTTATAATCAGCATTTTTTTGACGGAGACTGAGAATGCTTCAAGACGATAAAAATAAACGCCGGAAGGAAGCGAACCGGAATCAAAATCTACTTCGTAAATTCCCGCCTGTCGCGTTGCATCGACCAACACTCTCACTTCTCTGCCGAGTATATCGTACACGGTTAATTTTACTTTACCGGCGGTTAAAAGTTGATAAGCAATTTTAGTTTTCGCGTTAAATGGATTGGGGAAATTGTTATACAAATGATCTCCCGTTTCTTCGGGAAAATAGACTTCTTTTCCAAAATCGAAATTTTCAATCGCTCTTACGTTAGCGTAAATATCGTAGCCGGTGTTGGCTTTGGAATCTTGATAAGCAACAACAAATTTTCCGTTGTAAAAATCAGCACTACTAGTTTGAAGAATTGAAGAAACGACATTTGGGGTGGGATAAGTATAGGGTGTAAAGTCCAAATAATTTCTTTTATTATCATTTGAGATATATGCCTTAATATAATTCGAAAAAAAATAAGTCATCATGAATTTGCGCGCGCTAAAATTGATCAAATTAAAATCCATTTTAGTCCCTATTTTGGTCGCGTAAAAAGACTTCCTTTTACTTTTTTCCCAATCGGAGAATTTTGTTATAACCTCGATGCTGTAACCTCCATCAATTGCAACAATAAAATTCTTATAATCGCTTATACATTTTAAAGAACTGTTATATGGAATATAAATTGCTGAATCAATAACAGTTTTTGGGGAAGTGATAATCCCGGCAGAATCATAAAAGATACCATAAAGATATTTACTTTGCTCTGAAGTACTTAAGTTGTAATCTTTCCACGAAACAAAAATATTGAATTCTTTATCGATGAAACTTGAGATAGGTTTATAACTCATAGAAGCAAGAGGCGTCATTATTTTCTTTTTATAACGAACTATAAGGTCTTTCGTAAGTTTATAAACAGTTACTCCGTTTTGAGAATACCAGCTAATCAAAATCTCATCCTTATCATTTACATTCATTGCAATTTGATAAGGAGTATAACTGTAGACGCTATCAAGTATGAGATTACCACCAATCTTAATGCCGCTCGCATCAATGAGTTGCAGAGTCAACAATCGCAAACTACTCGTTCCCTTCTCGCAATCATATACAACAATAAAGGTCCCATCTGAAAAGGAAGAGATAACTTTTTCCGTAATCATATCATATCCAACGGAATAATCAGTTAAGTTCATATCAGGATTAATCCGGTTAAAACTGCTATCATATACGGCGCCAAAAACCTGGCTGCGTCCACTTCTCTTATCATCCCAAACGAAGAGGAGATTTCCGCGGTTGTTAAATTTTACCACCGGTAGCGTTTGGTTCGAACCGAGTGAATCGTCATTTGTAATTGTAAATGGGCTGACAGGATTAAAGTTGAGATCAAACTTTCGCATCGCGCAATCGCTATCAAATCCAGATCCCCAACGGAATATGAGTTGGAATTGATTATCGACAATTCCGGAGAGTTGATGATTGACCGCACCTTTATTCACAGTTGCGCCGTAATCTACAACTACGGAATCTAAAATGATATTTCCGGAAGTATCAATCAATCTGAGGTTTGAGTTCCCGTCGTTCCAAAAAATTGCGAATTTATTTTTTCCGTTAGAGTTGGCGGTAATATAATCCCACGAATTAGAATTAATTTTTTGTTGAGCTCCGACAAAACTATTATCAGGTTTAAGCAATCGATAGAAAACTTCAAAATAACTCGTCCAATAAAATAATCTGTACCCACTTTCTGTAGATGCAATACCAGCTGAATAAAGATTTTTTGTCAAAGTATCTGAACTGACGAGAAAATTTCCACCGATCTTGTTGCCATTTTTATCAAGGACTTGCGCATAAATTTTGGAAAAAGGAGTGCCCGCGTTCGAACTCCAAACGACTGTATAGTTTCCGTCTTTGTTCACACTTATATTTCGTGTAGAATTAGAGTATGAAGGGTAAAATAGCAGATCATTAATTGCTGTTAGTGAGTAAGAAATATTATTCATCTTGTCAACAATTCGTGTCCATAGATGCGATTGTGAAATTCCGGTCCAGAATGAAACTAAAAATGAGCCGTCACTATTCATCGCGGCACTAAATTGTAGATTGCTATACCCTTGAAGTTGTAAATCGATGGGTGATCCGATCTTCAGTCCATTTTTGTCAATTCTTTGTGCAAACACTTTATAATAATAATAGTCCATCCAGATGACAGCGAAATCCCCTTTTGCATTAGCAATAGCTGAAACCGGTTTGTAGTGTAAAATTTTTTCATCATTGACTTTGAAATTGTTACCGACTCTTTGATTGTGCTTATCAAACATTTGAGCATATAAGTCTGCTTGTCCGTTACGATAATCCATCCAAGCCGTAAGATAATTTCCGGAACTATCTGATGCGATCGCCGGATAATTTTGCTCGGCACTTGCGGGACCGGCAAGTGTGTTCACCATAAAATCACTTTTAATAATCGGTAAAGAATCCTGTTGAATAACTTGATCACTTAAGAAATTTTTGGGAAGCACAACTTCACTTGAAATAGTGAAGAGTAGAATTCCAGATATTAAAACTTTAAGAAAAAAATTATACCAGTTCATAACTACGCCATCCAAGAATCAGAAATAAAAATTAAAACCCAATCCAATACGATTTTGTATGGAGGATTTTTTTGTCTCAGTAGAATAATTATTAGTATAATTAGGAGTTATCTCCCTCGACTTGAAAGTACCCTTTGCACTGCTATAGACAAAACGCACCATTGCCGTCAGTGAAAGGGATTCATTAAAATAATATTCACTTCCAAATCCAAAATTGAGTAACCATGGAGAATTTATCTCCTCGTTATATTCACCCATGTTATCTTCACTTGTAGAAGTTGAATTTGACGGATATAAATTTTCCGATTCTTCTTTAGCCGATGCAATTTGTTTTCCAAATCCTGCATGAAAGTAGATGTTCACTTCTTGAATACGTGGTGTGAATAAATAATATTTTACACCTAAGTTAAAAGTGTAAATTCCCATCTCTGAAATACTTTTGAATCCGTAATCTGCTGTAGAACCAGAACTGTAATAGTGCCTTTCATTTCTAACTTCTTCCGAGTTCGATGAATAGTTGAAATCGAATACTATATTTATTTTTTCTTTTACAAGGAAAGAAAGCATCCAGATCATGTTGATTTCACTACTGCTATAAGTATAGGGATAGTAAGAGTATTCTCCCGGGTAATTATAAGAACGGTTCATTGAATTAACAATTCCTGAATAGTATGGAACTAATACAGCGCTAAAACTCCATCTCTTTTGTTTCACCTGATTATCATTCACGACTTCAATCTCTTCCGCTTCTTCCTCTTCAATCTCTTCAATTTCGATTTCTTCATCTTCAGAATTATTTATTTCCGAGTTCGTTTTGGAATTTAGTTTCTCTGCTTCTTTTTGCGCCAACATTCGACTTTTAGCATCGCTATTTCTTTTAGAGATGAAATCGTCTAACTTGTCAACATCAACAATGAAGCCCTGTTCACGTTTATAAATTGAGCCGAACGTTTCCATCTCAATTTCTTTGATTGCTTCAAAGATTATAGTTTCTTTTAATTCTTTACCGTACAGGATTTGGATTTTTTTTGATTCGATAGAAATGATTCTACAATTGTATGAGTTATCGTTATACAATGTAACTTTATCTTGGTAGGATTCTTGCGCAACTGCTACAATACTTAATAGCAGTACTATTACTGTTTTCATTTAACACTCCCGATATATTTTGTAAAAATAATTTTTTATTTTGAACGAATGAACTGCTCAATCCACACGATTGATGCGATGATAACTTGTTTTGCGGGGAGAACTACCCCGAACCGGGAGCTACTATGTCATAACTAATTTTCTTTCTTGTATGAAGAGATAATATTTGAAAAATAACTCATGTTATTCACTAAATTTTTTGCAACTCAGACAGTGATGCCTATGGCAAAAGTTACGAAGTGAAAACTATTGTTTGCTCGTTTATTCAAAACTTCTTTGTGCCTTGCTGACTTCGTGGCGATTATGTTTGAATAGATGCTTAACATGAATAATAATTTTCTAAATTCTTTATGAGTAATAAAGGGATAATCATTTTAAAAACAAAAGGTAAAAATTGACGCATCAAAATCTTCTCGTCAAATCTAAAAACAACCTATTATATGTTGTTGACGCTTGAAATATTCCTTCATAATTAACGGAGAGAAACAACTCAAGCGGCAGACGAACTGACACATCGGTATTAAAAATATTTTGAGTGATTTCACTCGATGAAAATGAAAATTTATAATTTACACGGCGAAAATTTAGTGCCGTTGAAATTAGTCCCGCGAAAAAATCACGATAAATTCTCACGCCGCCAATCGTACTATTGCTATAAATATTTTTCATCAAGTTTAAAGATGCAGATGCCGAAACATTTATCAAGGGAATGTTGGAGTATGAAACCATTGCGTAATAATTAGTTGCCGAATTATTTTCGCCGGTTCTTTTTCCGTAACTACTATTGAGATTTATAAACAACAAATTTGTTAAGCGCATCGTTATTCCGAGACGAAATGTATGCCGTGTCTGATCTGTGTAATTGCTGTCGAGATAAGTTTTGAAAGATTCGTAGTAGAAAATATTCTTCCGTGCATCATACGAAGCGGATGCAGAAATCGTTTTGCTAAAGTTCGTTCTGATCGTTGTGTGCAAACCTGTCAAACGGAAAGTCGTTCCCTTCTTTGCTAAAGCGTTCTCGTACAAATCCGCTTCGGTTAAAAAGTAAAAAAAAGAATTCGGAATAAAATTGTTGTTGTGTTGCAAAGAAAAAAATCTTCTATCCGTTTTGAAGTTGTTGGTTTGATTTATCAGCGCGATGCTTGTTTTCGAGTCATTGTTAAAGATGGAATCCTTCATCGAGACAAAAACTCCCGTTTGAAACAAATTGAAATCAAATCCATAATCAGTTGAAGCCGGACGCGAGCCGAGAAAAATACCTGCGTCTAAATTATTAAATTTTCTTTCGTATGAGATACCGTCCACCGTTCCCGCGGCATTGAGTTGAGTATTGATAAATCTGCCCAAAGTCAACGTTGAGAGAGAATCGATATTATAGCTCCCGTTGAAATCATAAATCTTTAAATTATTTTTTTTTGTTGCAGAAGGGTTGTTGACAAAACTGCCGTAGAAATTTCCTGTAAAAGAATTTTCGTCAACATCGTCGTAATTCATATTCACCGTTGCACGCGATGAGTGAAGATTTTTATCGCTCCCTAAATTTGAAAAAGAAGATATCGATTGAATTGTAGTTCTCCCCTTCAATTTTTTTTTAGTAGAGTTTCCCTTCTTAAAAAATTCATCGTTTTCTCTTTGCATAATTGAAGTTCTCACATAAATAGAATCGTTGACGGGTATCTGTTTAGTTTGTCGGGATATTTTCGCAAAAAGTGCATCGCCAATTTTGAATACGGAAACATCAATTCTACTTCCTGCGGCGGAACGGCTTGAAAGAAATTGAACTTTTATCGCCGGGAAAAATTCATCCTTCTTTTTTATGAATAGAGTGTCGCCGACCTCAATTCCTTCCGTGCTTTCAAACTGCGCATAAATATTTCTGTTCGAAATGTATGTGATCTTTCCTTCAACAAATTTCTCGTCTTGAATTTCTTGCGGGTAAGTATCAGAAAAAATCGCGAAGAAAAATATTATCGTAAAAATTAATTTCTTCATTCAGAAAAATATTTTTTAATCCGGTGCGAATCGCTATCGCCGTCAGGATGACAATTCAGACAAGCACTACTCAAATAAACATAACCGGTGATGCCTTGATGTTCGGAATCCATTTTTGTTTTACGATGTTCATGACAACTAACGCAAGTGAACTCCGAATAATTGGATGGATTTGGATGACAACGAGAGCAACTTGACCATTTGTTTCTATGCTTGCCGGTATATATCGGAAACCATTGTTGATCATGATTGAAGGTTGAAGGAGTCCAGCCATTTTGTGTATGACATGTTTGGCAAGCGTGGGGAAATTGCCCTGTTACATGATTCGGATTTGTCGCGGAATTATAATCGGTAATATGACAATCAACGCAAATGTTCGGAGTTGAAGTATAGTTTCCATTATGACATGTTGAACAATTTGAACTTATTGTCGCATGTGCACCGAGTAAAGGATAGTAGTTGTTGTGAATTGAAAAAGTTGCCGGTTTCCAATCCGGTTGAGTTGTATGGCAATCTTCGCAAGTTACCGGAATTGCTAATGCACTATGACCCGGATTGAGAGACGCTAAATATTGCTCGTTGTGGCAGTCGTTGCAAACAGTACTCGTTCCCGTTGTTGCGCCCGCATGGCAATCGGCGCAGTCAGCATTTATGTGCGCACCGCTCAACTGAAAATTTGTTGTCGAATGTTGAAACGAAGAAGGAATCCATGCATCGCTGTTGTGGCATGTTTGGCACTCTAAAGAAATCCCAACCGCAGCATGATTAGGATTTTGTGAATTTGTAAATGCATCATGATGACAATCATCGCAGATAGTAGTTGTACCGGTCGTTGCACCTGCATGGCAATCGGTGCAATTAACATTTGTGTGCGCGCCGAGCAACTGAAAATTTGTATTCGCATGAGAAAAGTTCGATGGCTTCCAAAGGTTTGTATCATGACAATCTTCACATTTCATCGGCATGTTGATTGCTTGATGATTCGGGTTCGTCGTTCCATTGTAATTATTTTGATGACAACTCTCACAGTCTTTGCTCGTTCCGGTTGTAATACCATCATGACAATTTGCACAATTAGTTTCAAAATGTTTTCCGCTCAACGGAAAATTTGTTGTCGAGTGTTGAAACGTAGATGGACTCCATCCATCGCTTGTGTGACAAATTTTGCAATCATTCGATAAACCAATTTGCCGGTGATTCGGGTTTTTACTCTTAGCGAAATCGGAATTATGACAACTGATACATTCATACGAAACCGGTTGCGCAGAATTATGACAGTCGTTACAACTCAGCGTGGTATGTTGCCCACTCAAAGGAAATTGTGTATTGATATGATTAACCGCACCATCTTCATCTCCGTTCGGATGACACGAAAGACAAGAATTACTTTCATAGACATAACCATTTACCCCTTGATGTTCGCTGTCCATATCGGTGCGGTTATGTTCATGGCAATTTAAACAACTGAATTGCGAATAGTTCGAAGGAGTCGCATGACATTCGTTACAGTTATTCCATTTATTTTTATGCTTGCCGGAGTAAATCGGGAAATAGAGATTATCATGATCGAAACTTGCCGGGCTCCATCCGTTTGTTGAATGACATTGTTCGCACTGCAACGGAAAATTTGCCGCAGTGTGATTCGGATTAGTCGTGTTGTTATAATTCGTTTGATGACAGCCGTTGCAAAGTGTCGGTGTGTTTTGGTATCCGCTCGCGTGGCATTTGATGCATGATTGAGTTGTATGTGCACCAGTTAATGTGTAACCTGTAATTGAATGATTGAATGTTGAAGGAATCCAGCCGTTGATATTATGACATTCATTACAATTAGTAGAGAACGCCGCGGAAACGTGGTTCGGATTTGTACTATTTGTAAAAGCAGTTGAATGACATGAATAACAACTTGATGACAAACCTGTAAAATTTTGTCCATGACATGTAAAGCAATTCGAGATTTGGTGTCCGCCACTCAACGGAAAGAATGAATGATTGAAACCGGCTCCGCTCCAACTGCTTTCAGTAAGTGAATGACATTCCAAACAATCGGTTGAAAAATTTGAAAGGCGATGATTCGGATTCACGGTTGAGTTGAAATCGTTCCGATGACAATCAATACATTGAACTCCGAGCGGCTCAAATCGCAATGATGAATAACTTGAATGGCATTGCTCGCAACTCGCCGATGCATGTCTTCCTAAAAGCGGAAACCTGCTTTGTTGATGTAGCTCGGTTGTGTTTTGAACCAGCCATGAATTATTATCATGACAGCGTGAGCAATCTTTTCCAACACTCCCCTGATGTCGATCTGTATGGCAATCATTACAATTATTTTTTGTTGTTGTGAATTCAAGTGATTGATGACAACCGGCGCAATTTACAAAGTTATGCTGCCCGAGTAGCGGAAAAGAAGTTGTAGAATGATCGAATGTAACCTTACCTTTTATCTGCCAGCTTTCGGAAGTATGGCATTGCGAACATTCCATCTTAAATTTTTGTCCGTGCGGCGATTGCGCAAAGACGCATGAATAAAGGAGAAGAAGATATATTATTTTTTTATGAATCATTTCGGGTTATTTCATTCAATCTAACATTACATTCAAATATACAAATTTTGTTTTAGTTCTTGTGGCATGAAATGCAACTAATGTCTTCAAATTTATAGTCGATTATTTTTTTATCATTCACAAATTCAGCGCGGTGACATTTTGCGCACTCCACACGCGAATGAGCGCCGTCCAATTTAAATCGTGATTTATCGTGATCAAATTTTTCTATGTACCATGAATAAGAATCATGACAGCGCGCGCAATCTGTTTTGCCTTCGACAAGAAATTGGTTGTTGTGCGCGTCTGTGTGGCAATCGTTGCAACTCTTCTTCACGCTTTTGAACAGATATTGTTTTGCTTCATCTTTTGAAAGATGACAATCATTGCATGGAATTTTTTCATGTTTGCCGATGAGTTTGAAATTTGTTCGCTCATGCTTAAAATTTATTTGTTTCCAATTTTCAGTGGAGTGACATTCTTCGCAGAGATTAACATTAAACAATTCAGTTCGAAGTTCATCGCCGTGAACATTTTTATGGCAAACAATGCAATCCATCTTTTCAAACCTAAATTTATGCACATCAAGTTTTGCATCGTAATGACAATCTCTGCAAGGAATAGCGAAGTGCGCTCCGGCTAAGGGGAAACGTGATGCCTGATGTTTTTCAATTGTGTAAGTCGAAGGTGTAAATCCAAATTCATTATGACAATCATCGCATTTTTTAATTTGACCGTTAACGGTAAATTCACTTTTGTGATAATCTTTATGGCAATCGCTACAATTAGTGAATTTTAATTTTGCGGTAACTTTTTCTTTATGACAATCTTTGCATTCAACTTGTTTGTGCAAACCGATTAATGGATAATTAGTTTTTGAATGATCGAATTGGCTTTCATTAATTTGTTTGAACGAAACGACGGAATGACACTTTGCGCAATCTTTACCGAACTTTCCGTTATGAACATCGCGATGACAATCTTCGCACGAAGCAAAGTGAACTCCTTTAAAGATTCTAAAATCTTTTCCATTTCTCTTTTCGAGTTTGTGGCAATCGTTGCAATCGGTTTTTAAGTGCGCCCCCGCTAATTTAAATTTTGTTTTATTGTGATCGAAGAGTTCTGCTTTCTTAAAATCTTCGGTCAAGTGGCAACTTCCGCAATCATCTCCCAAAGTTTTCTGATGATAATCTTCATGACAACTAATGCACTTTTGTTCTAAACCGAGAAAAGTTTTTTTCCTTTTCTTCAATTCAGGATTGAAAATATTTTTTGAAGTATGACAATCACCGCATTTTATTTCATCGTGTGCGGCTTTTAATTCATAGCCCGATTTGGAATGATCGAATTTTTTTTCATCGAACTTAACAATCTGAAAATTTCTACCAAAATGATCGCCGTGACAATTGATGCATTCCTTATTTTTGACTTCAGCAGAATTATGATAACCCCGCTTCTCGTTTATTAGCGCGCCGATTTCCTTATGGCAGTCAAGACATTTTTGATCTGTAACTTTATCTCCGAGCACATGACATTTAGTGCAGTTGCTCAATCCTTCAAGAGATGCATGAGCAGTCGTTAATTCGCCGGGAGAAATTTGAGCGAACACTAAAATAGGAAAGAGGAGAAAAGAAAAATATTTTATCATTTATGCGAAAGAACTGCTTCTCCAAATTTGGTGGAGATTTTTATTCCAATTTTTTCAAGAAATTTAGTCGGCAATTCTCCACCGGCAAAAATATAAACAAAATCGTTCGGCAGTTGAATTGTTTCATCCACTCCAAGAGAAAGTGAAACCGTGTCATCAAATATTTCGACAACGTTTGAGTTGAAAAGAATTTTTATTTTACCTGTCGAGTTATATTCTTCTATTCGCTGTGCATTCATCGGTTTGATTCTTGAGAATGAATCAGAACGATATGAGAGCGTAACATTGTTGTTACTGTCTGCAAGCAACATGGCAGATTCAATTGCAGAATCACCACCGCCGACAACTAAAATATTTTTTTCATTGATTAATTCCGGTTCGAGCAGGCGATAAAATACTTTCGGTTTAGTTTCACCTTTCACTCCAAGTTTTCGGGGAGAACCCCGTCTTCCGATAGCGAGCAAAATAGAAGCGGTATCGTATTTATTTTTAGTTGTAGAAACCAAATAGCCATTTCCGTTTTTCTCAATCGATTCAACTTTTTCATTTTCATTGATAACAATATTATTTTTTGAAAGAACTTCACTCCAAAGCTCCAGCAATTCCGCTTTGCTTGTCTCTTTAAAATTAACTTTACCGTAAAGGGGGAGTTCCATCGGCGAAGTCATCACAATTTTTGCGCGTGGGAAATTATAAACCGTTCCGCCGAGAGAATCTTGTTCAAGCGTTACGACGCGTAAATTATTTTGCTTCGCTACGAGAGATGCCGCGATTCCTGCCGGTCCCGCGCCAATAATTACGGTATCCAAATCATTTTTATGATCACAAGAAATTTTTCTAACAATATTTGACATCGCTTGTGTTCCCTGTTCCACTGCATTTTTTATCAATCCCATTCCACCAAGTTCACCGGCGATATAAATCATCGGCATATTCGTTTCAAAATCTTTTGTAACATGTGGCAAATCCACCCCTCTTTTTTCCGTGCCGATGAAAAGTGAAATTGCACTTACAGGGCAGGCGTGAAAACAAGCACCATGACCGACGCAACGCGATGTATTGATGGTTGATGCTTTTCCGTTTCGCCATCCGAGAATATCTTTTTCAGGACAAGCCTCGATGCATGCGCCGCTGCCGATACATGTATTTGTGTCAACTACCGGATGTAAAGAAAACGGTTCATGAAATCCGTATTCCTTAGCTTTACTGATTTTCGCTTCAGTTGTCGCAGAAATTTTTTTTATTCGCTTCAAATAGAAAAATGTAACCATCGCGACTATGCCAAGGACGAACACGTAAGAAATTATATTTTCAATTAAAACTTCATTCATATTTTTTTATCAGAAAATCCATTTGTAACCGAAGACAATCGTAACGATGACGTGAATGATCATAATAACGAACATCGAGATTGCAAATGGAAGATGTACGATGTGCCAATAGTGAAACCACTTTTGCATCACTTTTAAAAAATCAATTCTTCGTTGTAAAACCATTTTCTGATTCGCGAGTTTGAGAACGGCTTTCAAGGTCTGTTTCTCCTTTATTCCGCAAGCTACAATTTCTGCTTTAATTTTTTTCAATTCTCTTTTTCTAAAAATAAAACCAAAAAAAATTGTCATCGTTAATAAATTTTTATTCATCGAAGCATTGTGCATTTCGTCCAACAATAAATTGATTTTGTCAAACGAAACCTTGCCGACTTGTTTTACGATTGCAGAATTTAGTTCATCGTTCATTTGTGAAATCTCGTTCAAGTTCAATTCGCGCCCTTGAATTGTGCGTGGAATTTGAATGTAGATGAATCTGCCAGCAACGCCGCTAAGAACAACTGCCACCATACTCCAAAAACTGATTTGTACAATTCCGCCAAACTTAAAAGCCGTGTGAAATAGAACGAACATTGGTCCAACAATGCAAAGAAATATGTGAAACTCAAGCCAATGTTTTAAGTAACCGAAAGAAAAAACCTTCCGCTTACGCATCATATAAACTGCAACACCGAAAATCATCATCAACGTGCCAACAATTCCGAAACCGTGACCGAGCATGCCGCTTGGTTTTAGCGATTGATGCTCGGATGAAAAAAATCTTTCCTCAAGCGGAAGTGAATAGTAATCGATTCCATGATAAACCAATAGTATCAACGATGAAATTCCGATGAGAAAAAACAAACCGACATAAAGTCGGTGAAATAATGGATTCATTATAAAAACTTAAGTGAAAAATATTTTTTAGATAAACACAACTACAATGTAAGAAAAAATATATTTTAAGTTTGAAGGAAATTGTGTTTTATGAATTAGAGGCTAGTTAATTTCGGAGAGCACTTTTGAGGCATTCATTTGAGAGATAATAAATTTTTGTACTTTGATCATTGCACATACTTTAAATCATGTTTAATGTTATTGAACATACGTGGCTTGATGGCACCCGGAGTTACTAAATCTACTTTAATTCCAAGTAATTTTTCAAGCTCACTTTCTAACCAAGACAAACCTGAATCAAAGTTAGCTGTTCACCAAGTTGTTGTTCTTACTTTGTTAATGAGAGTATTCCAATAGTAAAAAAAATATTTCATCCCCGAAAGCTTTCGGGGATTTAGTTTCGGTTGCGTAATTTCTTTTTACCGATATCGCATCCCCACGGGATGCACTCAGTAATTGAATTATTAAAATTATTTTTCCCGTTAGGGAAAATATGTTGGTAACAAAAAGTTATAAATGTAACACTAAATCCCGTAGGGATGACATAATTTACTGTTCTCATCTTTCATTACTTCTTGAACCAAAGATAAAAGTTGAACATTTTACAAATAGTTGTTTTAGCCATAATTGACAAGGGTATGAAGGAACTAAAAATATTATTTTGCCAGAATTGAACCGAACACAGCAAGATTTTCCAATCCATATCTCTCTGTTAGTTGTGCTTTAATGTTGCGAAGTAATAAAATTATTTGATCTAAATTTTTCATGACATATAATTTTTAATTGCTAAAATTTAAACAAATTTTCCGGTATGATGAAACTATTCACTATCAATCAAATTAGAGATTGTGTTTTCATCGAGTTCCCTTTTCCGCCGCCGAATGTTCGCCCAATCGATTCAAGCATTGTTTTAAGACATGTTACATCTGCCAATGATTGAACATATTTTTGCATCGGATAAATTTGGTAGTGTTCACGGAAAAAATCGGGAGTAAAGTTCGGCATTATAACATTCGCGCCGCACTGCAAACCTTTTGTTCTTCCGTTCGCATCAAGCGTGCCGAGCGCGGTTGTTGCAGGAATGTGCACATTCTTCAAAACGATTCGCGCCACCGCCATTGTTTTAAGCGTGAGTAAAAGATTTGCATTTTCATGTTTATACATCGGCGTGGAATTGTTTATTATCAAAGGACTGAACGAAGCCATATCAACATCGAGTTCTTTACAAAGGAAAATATCATCTGCTATATCTTGAATAGTTTGTCCCGGCAATCCGATAATGTTGCCACTGCCTATTTGAAAACCGATCGACTTCAAATACTTCAGATGAAATATTCTTTCTGAAAGTCGCTGCTTATTGTGGAAATAACTATAGAGTTTTTCATTAGCAGTTTCATGTTTTAAGAGATAACGATCTGCGCCGGCTTTTTTCCAGCAATCGTATTCGTCAAGTTCTCTCTCGCCGATGGAAAGTGTAATTGCAACATCGTAATTTCTTTTTATGGAATTGATCATATCCGTGATTTGCGGTGCAGTGATTGAATGATCTTCGCCGCTTTGCAGAACAATGGTTCTCACACCCGCATTAAATATGGTTGAAACGGTTTCCATTATTATTTCTTTGCTCATTCTATAACGGGCGATTTCTTTATTTGCAATTCGCAAACCGCAGTACAAACAATTTTGTTCGCAGTAGTTGGAAAACTCAATTATCCCTCTGATTTGAACTTCGTCTCCGCAATAATTTCTTCTCACTTCATCTGCTTTTGCAAAAAGTTGGTTTATCGATTCTTCATCAGTAATCGAGAGAAGGGAAATTATCTCCTCTCTCGAATATTCTTCCCGAAGTAAAATATCCTTTACCATTTTTAAAGAACCGTTCATTTTAATTCTTTACTAAATTAAAGTGTTTGGAAAAATTACAAATAGACATCATGTTCACCGTTGTCGATTCTTTCAATCATCTTTGAAGTTTTTCGCTTTATGTTTCCTTTTAGCAGATCGACTTCATCGTTCAGAAATTTTTCGCCAATCTGTTTAGTTTCATCGGTTGCATAATCATTTAAATATTCTTTGAAAGTTGTTAACGCATTCGGAACACAAATTTTTCCGATGTTTCCGCTCTTCGCGAGTTCCATAAATCTATCCCCTGTTCTGTGAGAGCGATAACAAGCAGTGCAAAAACTTGGCAGATAACCGAGCTGCGTAATATCGCGAACAACTTCATCCAAACTGCGATGATCGCCGAGTTGAAATTGCTGAAGATATTTTTCATCCAAACTTTCTTGCGATTCTTTATAACTGCCCGGTGCAGTGCGAGAGCCTGCGCTAATTTGCGAAACGCCAACGCTGAACAGTTCGCGGCGAAGTTCCGCGCGCTCGCGCGTTGATAAAATTATTCCCGTATAAGGAACAGCCAAACGAATTACGGCAATCAATTTTTTAAAAGAAAGATCATCAACAAGATGTGGTGGTTGCGCTGAGACCGGCGCATTCAGCGCGGGTTCCAATCGAGGAATTGAAATTGTGTGTGGACCGATTCCGTATTTCCGATCGAGATCGAATGCATGCATAAGAAGTGCGAGCGTTTCAAATTTGTAATCTGTCAATCCGAAAAGCGCACCGATTCCGACATCGTCAATTCCTGCCTGAAGTGCTCTATCCATTGCAAATAGTCGCCACTGATAATTTCGCTTTGGTCCCGAGGGATGCATCTTCATATAAGTTTCGAAATGATACGTTTCCTGAAAACATTGATAAGTGCCGATTCCAAATTCTTTTAATTGCATGAAATCTTCAACCGACATCGGTGCGGAATTCACGTTCAGTCTGCGAATATTATTTCCATTTTGATTTACTGCGTAAATTTTTTCAATCGCTTTGCCAATAAATTCTACGCTCGCTTTTTTAGGATGTTCGCCGGCGACAAGTAACACGCGCTTTTGCCCTTGTGCGACTAAGATTTTCGCTTCCTGCTCAATCTCATCGAGAGTTAAAGTTTTTCTTTTCAGTTGCCTGTTATCTTTTCTGAAAGCGCAGTACAAACAGTTGTTCACGCAAAGATTGGTAACGTACAACGGAGCGAAAACAACAAGACGGTTGCCGTAAATTTTTTCTTTAACACTCTTTGCTGTTTTGCAAAGTTCCTCAATCATATCTCTATCGGAAATATTTAATAGTGAGGCACTCTCTTCCAATGTCAAGCCCTTCGCATTCTTCGATTTCTCAAGTGCTTCAAACTGAAAAGATTTATCCTTTAGTTTTTTGTTTATAAGGATTTCGTTTATCTCTGTTTCATTTATAAAGTGCATGATCAACTCTTTTTTCTACAGAAATATTCAATTTCAATGCCATGCGAAATGCGTCATCAAAAAGAAGAGAAATAAATCCTTTCTTGATTACGAGAATTAAATCTTATTAAGTAAGAGAAAAATTGAAGAATACAACACTCCGACGACTTCAAAATTTCTTTTAATGAATGTTTGTTCCCGTTATCTCTTGGAATGGAATTTGAATTTCTTTATCAAAATTTTAGGAAAGAAAAATGTACACGCAACCAAATTCTGAACGAAGCCACATTGTTTTGTTGGGGAGAAGAAATGTCGGAAAGTCATCTCTTGTAAATGCAATTACAGGGCAGGAACTTGCAATCGTCAGCAACGTTCCCGGCACAACAACAGACCCGGTAAAGAAAGCGATGGAACTTCTTCCATTCGGCCCGGTTGTATTTGTTGATACTGCAGGGTTGGACGACAATAGCGATCTCGGCGCAATGAGAATTGCTAAAACAAAAAAGGAAATTGCCACTGCCGATTTTGCAATTCTTGTTCTTGAAGCATTTCAAAATTTATCCCCGCATGAATATGAAATCATTGAGCATCTGAAAAAAATTTCTCTTCCATTTATCGTTGCTGTTAATAAATGTGATGCGGATGTTTCTGACATTCTTCTTCGCGAACTGCAGGGTATGAATCTTCCATACATAAAAGTTTCAACAATTACAAAAGAAGGAATTATTGAATTAAAAGAAAAAATTATTTCACTTCTTCCGCCGGAGAGTGAAATGAATGTTGTTGCCGATCTTTTGGAACCGGGACAAACTATTGTGCTTGTAATTCCGATTGATAGAGGCGCGCCAAAGGGAAGAATAATTTTGCCGCAAGTGCAAACAATGCGCGAAGCACTTGATAACGGCTGCGTTGCTTTAATCCTCCGCGAAACGGAATTGGAAGAGGGATTAAAAAAATTATCGCATCCGCCTGCGCTGGTAGTTACGGACAGTCAAGCAATAATGAAAGTTGCACCCCTCGTTCCTCTGAATGTAAAGGTTACTACTTTTTCAATTTTGCAAGCGAGGTATAAAGGAGATTTACGATTTTTTTTGAATGCACTTCACGTTATAGAGAACTTGCAAGAAGGCGACAGAATTTTAATTGCAGAAGCGTGCACACATCATGCACAGGCTGATGATATTGGGCGGAAAAAATTGCCTGTGTGGCTTCAAAAATATTCAGGGAAGAATTTGATTTTCGAACATCAAAGCGGAAAGGATTTTAAGGGAGATTTGACAAATTACAAATTGATTATTCACTGCGGCGGTTGCATGCTTACAAGAAAGATGATGCAACACAGAATTAAAGAAGCGCAGCTTTACGAAATCCCGATGATTAATTACGGATTATTGATTTCATATTTGCACGATGCCTTTCCCCGCGTCATCGAAGCATTCGAAGAACTACACGATGAGTGGATGAAAGTTGCCCATTAGAAAATTTTTTTTCGTTTATAAATTCAAAAAGTTAAACCTAAAGTAAAATAAGTTGGTGGATATTTAATAATATTTAACATCCTGTTATTGCCTTTTGAAATATTTTCATTTTCATTGTTTGATTCAATCAAATAAATTCGTGCTTCAATGGTAAGTTGATAATCTTTATAAAGTCTAATATTTATTCCGCTTGAATAGATATATTCAAAATATCTCTCTAAGAAAAAAAAAAGGGACATACCAATACCACCTTGCAAATAGATTTTGAAATTGTTGTCAAGGTTCATGTTATATCGAATTGAAGAACTTATGCTTGACAATAACGGGAAATTAATTTCCGGCAGAAATTCAAAATTTTTTTTAATCGGGATATTATATCCGAGAAAGCCGCATAAATCTCTTCTATTTACATCCATGCCAATTTTAACTTCAATTTTATTTTGTGAAATTGAACCAGGATAATTTTTTTCAGGCATAACATCAATCTCTGAAGAAAACCACTCAGCATGAACAGTAAACAGATTTTCAGTATCTTTTTCACTAAGACCTTTATTGAACTTGGTTTGCGAATTAAATACATTTAACTGACCGAAGCCTATTGAGTTCAGCATGAGAAAATATACAGATGAAAACAAAATTAAATGTAGCATCTTCTCCTCGTCTTTGATTGAAAATAATTGAATATCAGTTTTTACAAAAAAAATTAGCTGTTGCAATAGTAAGTTCTAACAAAACAAAAATAAAGAATTTTTTTAGGGATATATTCTTACCATTATCTTTTCCTTACAGGAAATCTCATTGAAAAATCTTTTAAAAGATTCATGATTGTAAAATATTTTGTACAGATAATTTTAAACAGTTGAAAAAAATCGCATCAGTGTCATTCGTGTGCAATTGAAACTTAACGCATTTGTCCAAAACCTCTGTGGCTCTCTGTGAAGTTTCTCTGTGTCGCTCTGTGCAATCTTTCCTTACATTCTTTGTTACACTGAGTTCCACCGAGACAACTCAGAGGAACACGAAGAAATTTTTATTTTTCATTTTTAATTCCTTTTCAACCGCAGAGACGTAGATAAATTTAATCAGTAGAAAAAAGTCGCATCAGTGTCATTCGTGTGCAATTGAAACTTAACGCATTTGTCCAAAACCTCTGTGGCTCTCTGTGAAGTTTCTCTGTGTCGCTCTGTGCAATCTTTCCTTACATTCTTTGTTACACAGAGTTCCACCGAGACAACTCAGAGGAACACAAAGAAATTTTTAGTTTCTCCCCGCTCCGTGACAATTGGTTCATTATCTTAATCTTAATCTCCTTCTTAATCTAATCCTCATTCTTCCTCTTCAAAAATTGCGACGTATCAAACTTTCTCACGGCTAAGAAAACGTTTTCAAGTTTTTAGAAATTGAATCTAATTATCCCATTATTTTCTGTTTAGATGAATTAAACCTATTACTTATAAAAATTCTTTGTGGCATATAAAATGAATGTTTCTTTCCGAAAACATTTATTTGTTGAATCTGAATAATGAACAATTCATAGTTAAATAGTTAAGGGAACCATGACAAAAATAATAATAATAGACGATGACCGCGACATACTGGAAACCGGCAAAATTGTTTTAACCGCACAAGGTTACGATGTCCAAACTGCCGATAATCCCGACGACGGTTATAATCTTATCCAACAAAACACACCCGATCTCATTATACTTGATGTAATGATGAACGATCCCGACGATGGATTTTTCCTCGCACAAAAAATCAGAAGAGAAAAAATTGATACACCGATAATCATGTACACTTCGGTTTCAAAAGCCGTTGGTTTCAATTTTGGCAAAAGCGAACTTGTCCCGGTTGACGAGTTCATCGAAAAACCTGTTTCTCCGAAAGAGTTGATTCAAAAAGTAGAGAAACTATTAAAACAAAAAATTGAGAGCTGAAAATGTTAGTCTTAGAAAAAAATTCTTTAACCGAGGAGATTGAATTGCTTGCAGAAAAATATGGAAAGGAAAGAACTTCACTACTTCCGATACTTCAAGATGTTCAGCGCAAGCACAATTACATTTCCGAATATGCACAGCAGGAAGTTGCACGGGTGCTTGATATTCATCCGGCGGAAGTTTATGGCGTAATCACTTTCTATTCTTTTCTTCATCATAAACCGAGAGGGAGAAATATCATTCGTGTTTGCCGTACGATTGCATGCGACTTAGCAGGCAAATCCGAAATCTGCGCAACAATTCAACGCGAACTCGGAATTAAATTCGGTGAAACAACTAAAGATAAAAAAATTACGCTGGAGTACACGAACTGTATCGGCATGTGCGATCAAGGTCCCGCAATGATTGTTAACGAGCAGGTCTTCACAAAACTTACTCCCGAAAAAGTTGTTCAAATAATTAATGATATTAAGTAGGAGTTTAAGATGAACATGATTATTAATAAAGACCACCGAACCGGTCCTGTAATTTTTTCACACTACCGAAAAGGTGAAGGAATTAAAGATGCATTAAATAAAAAACGTGAAGATATTCTTTATGAATTAAAACTTTCAGGATTGAAAGGAAGGGGTGGTGCCGGCTTTCCAACTGCAACGAAGTGGATGATAACAGCCGCAGCAAACGCAGAAAAGAAATTTATCATCTGCAATGCGGATGAAGGTGAGCCCGGAACTTTTAAAGACAGAGTTTTACTAATGGAACTTCCCGAACTTGTTTTTGAAGGGATGGTTATCGCCGGTTACACAGTTGGTTCGGAATACGGCATCGTTTATTTACGCGGCGAGTATGAGTACATGCTCGAAGAGCTTGAAAAATTTTTAATCTCTATGCGTGATGAAAATCTTTTGGGAAAAAATATTCTTGGAAGCAATTTCAATTTTGATATCAGCATCCGACTTGGTTCCGGTGCTTATGTTTGCGGCGAAGAAACTGCACTGATTGAATCGCTCGAAGGGCATCGTGGCGAACCGCGCAATCGTCCTCCCTATCCCGTTAATACAGGTTATCTCGGCTACCCGACAATTGTGAACAACGTTGAAACGCTTGCGGCAATTCCTCACATCGTTACAAAAGGAGGCGAATGGTTTAACAAATATGGAACGAACAAATCAACCGGTTCAAAATTATTTTCTGTTTCGGGAGATTGCGAACGCCCCGGTGTTTATGAATTCGCATGGGGAACTACAATCAGAGAGTTGCTCGAACATGTCGGTGCAAAAAATACAAAAGCAGTTCAAGTCGGCGGCGCATCGGGTTCGTGTATCCAAAAATCACAATTCGATCGTCAACTTGCATACGAAGATGCCGCAACCGGCGGCTCGATCATGATCTTTAACGAAAGCAGAGATATGCTAAATATTTTGAAAAACTTTATGGAGTTTTTTGTTGAAGAATCATGCGGACAATGCACTCCCTGCCGTATCGGCAATGTTAAACTGCTCGAAGGCGTGGAGATGATTGAAAAAGGTGATTACACTTTCAATTACATTAACAAATTGAAAGAGCTAGCGCGAACGATGCAGGTTGCTTCCAAATGCGGATTGGGGCAATCGAGCCCGAATCCATTCTTAACGATCTTAGAAAATTTTAAGGATGAAATTTTTTTCAAGAATAATTTGAAAGGAAAAGAAAATGGAAGATCATAACAAAAACAGAATACCGACGAGCCAAAAATCTCATACGGTTGAGAAGTCATTGGGTAAAGAATTAATCGGCGGTGAAATTTCTGTTGAGATAAACGACAGAAAAATTTCCGTTCCTTTCGGTACAACTATTCTTGAAGCATGCAGATCAAATCAAATACACATACCAACGCTCTGCCATCATCCCGATTTATGTGTCGCCGGCATGTGCCGCATCTGTGTAGTTGATGTTGAAGGAATGAAGACGCTTCAAACTGCGTGTACTTTTCCGATTACATCTCCACTCAAAATAAAAACCACAACTCCAATGGTTCGCAAAGCGCGAAGACATATTCTTGATCTTCTCTTAAGCGAACATTACGGCGAGTGCTATTCATGCGTGCGAAACAACAATTGCGAACTTCAATCTCTTGCAAAAGAATACGGTGTCGATTCATACACTTTCGGTCATGTTACAAAACCGCGATTCGAAATTGATCATAGTTCATATTCTGTTGTTCGTGATATGAGCAAATGTGTTCTTTGCAGAAGATGCGTGAGAACTTGTATCGATCTTCAGGAAGTCGGCGCATTGGAAGCAGTTGATCGCGGAGACAAAACTCACATCAGTACTTTTGAGGAAAAACCGCTTGCCGATGTTATTTGTATTAACTGCGGACAGTGTATCAATCGCTGCCCGACCGGCGCGCTTCATGCAAATGATCCGAGCGATGAAATTTGGAGAGCGATAGACGATCCGAAAAAACATGTTGTAATTCAAACTGCACCATCGCCGCGTGCGGCAATTGGAGAGTGCTTTGGCTTGCCGGCTGGAACTTCGATGACACGCGAATTAAATACCGCACTAAGAAGAATTGGCTTTGATAAAGTTTTCGATACTAATTTCTCGGCAGATTTAACTATCATCGAAGAAGGAACAGAATTACTAAATCGTTTGAAGAAAGCAGTCGTTGAAAAAGATTCATCCGTAAAACTTCCACAGTTCACTTCTTGTTCTCCCGGATGGGTAAAGTACATCGAACATTTTTATCCCGAATATCTCGAACATCTTTCTACTGCAAAATCGCCGCAACAAATGTTCGGCGCGTTGATGAAAACATTTTACGCAAAACAAGCAGGCATCGATCCGGCAGATATTGTTACCGTTGCAGTTATGCCTTGCAGCGCGAAAAAATTTGAGTGCAACAGACCTGAAATGACCGACAGCGGTTTTAAAGATGTTGATTATGGATTGACGACGCGCGAGCTCGCACAAATGATTAAAGAAGCCGGAATATTTTTACCCGAAATGCCGAAGAGTGATTTCGACGATCCATTCGGCGAAGCATCGGGCGCGGGCTTGATTTTCGGGGCTACGGGTGGAGTGATGGAAGCCGCTCTCCGAACTGTGTACGAATTAGTTACCGGTCGCGAAGTTCCTTTCGAAAATTTGAACATCACTCCTTGCCGCGGATTTGAAGGCGTTCGACAAGCATCAATTAAATTGGAGAATTGCGTTGGTGATTATTCATTCCTCGAAGGAGTAGATTTGAAATTTGTAGTCGCACACGGAACAGCAAATGCAAAGAAAGTTATGGAGATGTTTAAGCGAGGTGAATTAAACGATGTCCACTTTATTGAAATTATGGGATGCCCGGGCGGCTGCATCGGCGGCGGCGGGCAACCGATTCCGACAAATGCGGAGATCAGAAGAAAACGCGCTGAAGCAATTTACAATGAAGATGAATCGCTCTCTTTGAGGAAATCACACGAGAATCCAAACATAAAATATATTTATGAAAAATTTCTCACCGATGGACCTTGCGGAAAATTATCTCATAAACTTCTTCACACTCATTATGTAAAGCGCGGAAAATATATTTCTTAATTAAACGGAAGCTGATGATATTTCATTAATTTTGAATGAGTATCATCGGCTTTTTTTATTATGTACAATTTATCATTAGTGCCTGAATGGGCAACGCATTATGAAGGATTCTGGCTCGCAGTGCGGGCGCGAAACCTCTGGTTTATCAAACTCCGCTTCGGTGCTGTATTGATGCTACTTTCGTTCATCCTTGCACTTCAATTTTATTTTGGTTTTGAACTTACACCCGAACAATATTTTGTTTTGTACATCGTAACCGGCTCTCTGCTGCTGTTCAATTTCTTTTTTTTTCTATTGAGAAGTTACATACCGAAAATCGGACATAGATTTTCGCCGTTGCATTTTTCGCTCCTTCAAATTTCACTCGATGTAATTCTTTTGATGACACTCGTTTATTTTACGGGAACGATTGAATCGCCTCTCTATTTTCTTTTTGTTCTGCACATGATTGCGAGCAGTTTAATATTACCCGGAGTTGTAGTTTATACTATCGCCGGTTTAATAGTTGCAGTTTTTTTTTCACTCACTGTTTCGGAATATTATGGCTGGATATCGCATCATTCGATTGTTGGTTTACTCCCCTCTTCAATCTATAACAATTTTGATTTTCTTTTGATAATGAATCCTGCATTCGCAGTAGTGATAATTATGAGTGCAGTAGTTGCAAATAATATTGCGCGTCAACTTTATAAAAATGAACAAATGCTTTTGGCATTGCTCGATCAGTTGAAGTTAGCCGAAGAGGAAAAACAGAAGTATGTAATGGGAATAATTCATGAAATAAAAACTCCTGTCGCGGCGATTCATTCAATACTAAATCTTGTGCTTGAAAGATACACCGGACCAATATCTGAACAAGCGGCGCTTCAATTAAACAGGGCGAAGGAGCGCGTCGATGAAGCTGTTTCTCTTGTGAATAATGTTTTGAAAATTTCTAAACTCAAATTGCTTGAAAGATTGGATAAAGAAACGGTTGAGATTAATCAACTTGTAAAATCTCTTTATGAAAAATTTATTCCGCAAGCGCGAGAAAAAAATATTTCTTTTATGCTAATTCAAAATGAAAGTAAAAAGATATTTTTCGAAGCGGATGTATTCTTGTTCGAACTCGCAATTTCGAATGTCATCGGCAATGCGATAAAATATACGCAGAACAATGGAACGATTAATATTGAAGTTGTTGCGAACGATGAGACAAAAATCGTAATTATGGATAATGGTAGAGGTATTCCCACAAATCAACTCGATAAAATTTTTGAGGGATATTTCCGGGCAGATAATGTTCGTAGAACTAAAACAGAAGGTACGGGAATCGGCTTGGCGACTGTAAAACAAATTTTAGAAAAGCATAATTGTCAAATTGAAATTGCAAGTCCATCGCAATTCGGTGATAAATTGAATCCCGGAACAACTGTCGTAATTATTTTGAAGTGAACGATGAATTTTTGAATAAACGAACGAACAATAAATTTTTCCTTCGTGCCGTTGTGACGTTGTGGCAAAAAAAGTTTTTTGTGCGTAACGTGAGTTAATTAGTTACATCTCGTTAGGGATGAGATATTTTTTTCTTTGTTGGAATGCCTTGTTACTAAAGTAGGAGTAACAATTCGGTGAACCGCTAATTTTGATTCTGGCTTGTCCGGGTTAGGAAAAAGGTGATTACTATTGATTTGTTAAAATTCATGATTTACCTCATTTAAAAATTACAATTGGTGTATTACCCCATCCCGGTACGAGCAAAGTATTGTAGCCAACCATCGCGCCAAATCCAGAAACATAATTTTGAACTTGGTGTGTTGCTTCCCATCTAATTGCACCGGTTTGATCAAGTTCTCTTGCAGTCACCGATTGTGAGTTAGAATTGATTACAAAAATATGATTTCCATCATCTGAGATTATTGGTTGATAAAAATTTACAGAATTAATTTTCCAATTTAATTTACCGGAGTAATCAACTGAATAAACGTTCACATCACCAAAATAAATATTACCATTTTTATCCATTGTAAGAGTTGAAGCAATATCTTTAAAATTGTAAGACCATCGGATATTTCCATTTTTATCCAATGATTGCAAACGAGTCGAATCTGATGAAAAAGTAGATAAAACGTAGATATTGCCCTGTGTATCAACAAGTGGGCTATTTGAGCCAAATGCAGTCTTCCACTTTAATATATGTTGTTTCAGATCGATAGCAACTAATGAACTTCCCCCTAAATAAATAACATCACCGACGGGCGAAATAGCAGTTGCATTTTCCCAACGCTCGCCTGGTTCGGTCAAACTCCACTCTAATATTCCATCTTTAGAAAGCGCAATAATCTTTGTGAAGTCAGCAATAAAATAAATCATCCCATCCTTGCCAACATTTAATCTTGGTACGAATGGGAACGGATAGCTGTAATGCTATAACTCATTCCCTGATGAATCAAATTTATAAACATGTCCTATATCGCTTACGAGTATTGATCCATCGCTAAGAATCACCGGTGAAAATTGACCGCCTCCAACATTGCTCAGTAAATTTTTTTGCCATTTTGGTTGCCCACTTGAATCGATCGAATAAATTTTCCCGAGATTTGTACTAAAGAAAATAGAAAATGATTTATTAATTGATAAACAACTTTTGAGATCATCGATACTGATTACACCCGCTACTTTACCGGTCAAAATGTTAGAATATCTTGACCTCGCAGAATTTTGTGGAGTAGCTCCATACATTGGCCATGGGCTGTCTGCTAAACTTGGCCATGGTATGTCTTCCTGATAGCCAGGAGGTTTTTCTTCGGGAGGGTTTGTCGCGCTCTCTTTGCAACTCATTATTGCTACTCCCACAATCGCGGAGAGTAACAAAACTATTATCTGTTTCATTTCAGTTCTCCTAAAATTCTTTACAAATCTTGAATTAAGTGTTGCCAAATTTTCTTCGCTT
>CAYMUL010000006.1:0-146270 GCA_964393605.1 uncultured Ignavibacteriaceae bacterium
AAAAGGTTTTTCATTTTTAATTTGTAATTTTTAATTGATTCATTCTCAATTCTCCTTTATCTCCAAAGGAGTCCTTCGGACAATTGTCAATTTCTTCTTCTTACTCTTAATCTTAATCTTCTTCTCCCACGCAACAATCTTCTTTTTTAACCGCCAAGTTCGCAAAGGTGCGCGAAGTTTTTTTTCGCCGCAAAGACGCAGAGGTGCAAAAGGTTTTTCATTTTTAATTTGTAATTTTTAATTGATTCATTCTCAATTCTCCATTTCCTTCTTATCCGCATCTTGCTAACTTTACAACATGGATATGAATACTTTTATACTTGCTTTCATTCCGTTGTTTGTTGCGATAGATATTATTGGCACAGTTCCTATATTCATCGGCATTACAGAAGACTTGAATGAGAAAGAAAAAAGAAAAATTATTTTGGAATCAGTTTCCGCCGCATTTGTAATCGCGGTAATTTTTCTCGTCTTCGGAAAATTGATATTCAACTTTCTCGGCATAACTATTGACGATTTCCGAATTGCCGGAGGAATTATTTTATTGATACTTTCCATCAACGATATTCTCTTTTCATCTGATACAAGAAAATCTTCTACAAAAAAAATTGGAATTGTACCGCTCGGAATTCCGCTCATCATCGGACCAGCCGCGCTGACGGCGATAATGATTCTTATCGATTCATACGGTTTTGCTCCAACTATCGTTTCGATGGTAATAAATTTTTTGATTGTGTGGATTGTGCTTCGTTATTCGGGATTGGTAATTCGGCTTATCGGTGACGGCGGTGCTAAGGCATTTGCAAAAATAGCTTCGGTCTTTCTTGCCGCTATTGCAGTCATGATGATTAGAGTCGGAATTTCAAACATCATAAATAAATTTTAGGAAATATGGATTTAGGATTAAAACAAAAAAATGCTGTGATAACCGCATCAACAAAGGGTATCGGCAAAGCGGTAGCTCTTTCGCTATTCAACGAAGGTTGTAATGTTTGCATTTCTTCTTCAAACGAAAAAAATCTGCAAGCCGCTTTAGAAAATTTCCCTAAAAACTCCGAACAAAAAATAATTGGAGAAGTTTGCGACTTGAACAATCCTTCACACCTTAAAAATTTGATTGAAAAATCTTCAGCAACATTTGGAAGCATCGATATTCTTGTGAACAATTGCGGCGGACCGAGCGCGGGAATGTTCGACTCGCTCGACGAAGAAAAATGGAACTACGCTTATCAACAAGTTTTAATGAGCGCAATGCGTTTGACGAAAATAGTTCTTCCTTTCATGATAGAAAAAAAGTGGGGAAGAATTATTAACGTAACTTCTATTTCTGTAAAACAACCGATTGAAAATTTAATTCTCTCAAACACATTCAGAACCGGTTTAACAAGTATGATGAAAACTCTTTCCACTCAATATGCTAAAGAGGGAATCACAATAAATTGTGTCGCGCCGGGTTACACTTTGACAGAAAGGATTTGGGAACTTGCCGAAAATAAAGCTAAATTAACGGGTGAAAAAATTGAAGAAATTATTTCGAAGATGAATGAAGAAATTCCCGCTAAACGAATGGCTACGCCCGAGGAAATTGCAAGTATGATTACATTCCTTGCTTCGGAAAAAGCCGCATACATTACCGGAAATACTATTCACATCGACGGCGGAGTAATCAGATCTTTATTTTGATTTTAATTAACTATTTATCTCACAATTAATTCCTCATAGGAAGAGGACAATATGATTAAAGATACAGAATTAGTACTATCCCCCGCACAGTTGAATGACAGCGGGCTTCACAGAAAAAAACTTGCATGGCAGTTAAAAGTCGGCGAATATGAAATTACCGGCTTTTATGTTTTAAGAAGATCAATCGACTCACGGGCGATGTATCCGGTGTACAGAACTTTGTTCCGCGTTTTCATTAACGAACAACCTTTGGAGCGAATTCAAAAAGTAGATTACAAACCGGTTAAGAAAAATAGCGCTTCATCTAAAGAAGCTATTATCATCGGCTTTGGTCCGGCGGGAATGTTTGCCGCATTAAGATTGATTGAACTCGGCATCAGACCGATAATTCTTGAGCGCGGAAAAGATGTTCGTACAAGAAGAAGAGATATTCGTGCCTTGCAAATAGACCACTTCGTCAATCCCGATTCAAATTATTGTTTCGGGGAAGGCGGTGCCGGCACATACAGCGACGGAAAAATTTATACTCGTTCAACCAAACGCGGTAACGTCGGAAAAATTCTTGACATACTTGTTCAACACGGCGCGACCGATGAAATTTTGGTTGAAGCTCATCCGCACATCGGTTCAAATAAATTACCGAAGATCATCGAGAATCTTAGAAACACCATTCTGAATTGTGGCGGTGAAATTCACTTCAACGCAAAAGTAGATGATCTTATAATCGAAAAAAATGTTTTGAAAGGAGTTCGCACTTCCGATGGAAAAGAATTTTTAGCGAAAGCTGTCATTCTTGCTGCCGGACATTCTGCGCGCGATATGTTCGAACTTTTATATGAAAGAAAAGTTACTCTCGAATTCAAACCATTCGCGCTTGGCGTCCGCATAGAACATCCGCAACAACTAATAAATGAAATTCGATACCACACAATGAAGACGCCGAACAATTTACCTGCGGCAAGTTACAACCTCGCCTGTCAAGTTGATGGTAGCGGAGTTTTTTCTTTCTGCATGTGTCCGGGAGGGATAATAATTCCATCCGCAACTCAAGAAGGTGAATTGGTTGTGAATGGAATGTCGGTTAGCAAAAGAGATTCCTTATTTGCAAATGCCGGATTTGTTGTTGAGATAAATGAAAACACTGTGAAAGATGTTCAGACTGAAGATTGCTTTAAAGGATTGGAATTTCAAAAGCAAATAGAGCGGGCGGCATTCCACGCCGGCGGAGGAAACCAAACTGCACCCGCACAAAGAATTACCGATTTCCTTAATAATAAACTTTCTTCCACACTTCCGAAAGCATCGTACAAACCGGGAACAGTCTCGGCACCTTTACATGAAATTTTGCCACAATACATCGTGCAAAAATTGCAAAAAGGAATAATCGAGTTCGATAAAAAAATGAATGGATACCTCACCGAAGAGGCGCAAATACTGGCGCCGGAAAGCAGAACGAGTTCACCAATTAGAATTGTGCGAGATAAAGATTCACGCATGAGTGTTTCATTGCAAGGGTTATTCCCTGCAGGCGAAGGAGCCGGTTATGCGGGAGGAATAATTTCTTCTGCGATGGATGGTGAGAACTCTGCTAATGCTGTCTGCACTTTTCTGAATTCGCATTGAAATGATTTTTTTTCTTTTCAATTATTGTTTTGAAATTCTCGAATGTTTAATTTCATGAACAATTTTTTCTAATAAATCACACTAACTAAAACAATTAACTAAATCAAGTTTTCTGAAACGGAGGGCTGAATGCACAAGTTGCTACTGATTATTACTTTAATAGCCGCAAATTTATTTGCCGGAGAGACCGGAAAAATTAGAGGAAAGATTACCGACCAAACAACAGGCGAACCATTGTTCGGCGTGAATATCGTTCTCGAAGGAACTAACTTCGGCGCCGCCTCTGATATGAAAGGCGAATATACAATTAACAATATTTCTCCCGGCGAATACACTGTGATTATTTCCGCGCTCGGCTATCAAAAAAAGAAATTCGTTAATGTGAAAGTTAATAGTGATTTTACAACACGGCTTGATGCTTCTTTAAATTCCGAATCAATTGAAATTGATGAAGTTGTGGTTGAAGCACAGGCGCCTCTCGTCAGAAAAGATTTAACTTCTTCCCAAACAACAATTGATGCATCAACGATTGAGAATCTTCCCGTTGAAAGTATCGGACAACTGCTCGTATTGCAGGCTGGCGTTACACAAGGCGTCGGCGGAGATATTCATATTCGCGGCGGAAGATCAAGCGAAATTTCTTACACGGTGAACGGCGTTCCAATTTCTAATCCCTTCGATAATACTGCAACAGTTCGTATTGCTACAAATGCAATTCAAGAATTGTCAGTAATTAGTGGAACATTTAATGCAGAGTACGGAAATGCGATGAGCGGAATCGTCAACACTGTTACGAAAGAAGGAGGCATGCAATACAAAGGGCATGTCGGCTTTTACACAGGCGATCATTTAAGTTCGAGAAAGGAAAGATTTACTCATATCAACGATTTAAAGTTGACAAACAATATGGTTGGCGAATTCACACTCGGTGGACCTGTACCACTTTTGCCTCTAACATTTTTTACATCGTTTCGTTATGATGAAGATGACGGATGGCTCTACGGAAAGAGACAACAAAATATTTGGGATTCTATTTATATCAACCCCTTTGATCCCAATGATGTAAGACTTGCTTCCTCGGGCGATGGTAAGATTGTACCGATGAATTGGCACATCACGCGAAGCGGAACTTTTAAACTTACTTACAAACCGCTTCCGGGAATGAAAATCAGTTATGACGCTATCTATTCTCTCGGCAACTCCCAAGGGTATAATCATTCGTACAAAATTAATCCCGATGGACGTGTTACTTTTTATGATGAAGGATTATTGAATGTGTTAGAATTACGTCACGCCCTGGATGAAAAAACTTTTTACTCCCTAAAGTTTTCTCATAATACAAATTACTATGCGAGCTACTTGTTTCCGTTGCAGGATTTATTCGGTAATCCTGTAAAATTTTATCCCGGCGATGATCTTTCACAATTAAAACCTTCTGATGGCTATCAGCCGGAAGAAAAATTGACAACACCTGCATCGTACACTTTTCTTTTCGGCGGTACTCAGAACGGGCACAATTATGAATACGCAGTTACATCAATTGTTAAATTTGATTTAGCAAGCCAGATCAACTCAAACCATGAAATTAAATTCGGCGGTGAAGTTAAAATTCATACTTTGAATTTTGAGAATTTTACAATTCAAAGAGATACTGTTCGATATTTAACTCCAACAATCCTTCCAACAACGAATGCGTCGCACGATTATTATGTAAAGAAACCAACCGAGTTTTCTATTTATGCTCAAGATAAAATGGAATATGAAAATATTATTGTCAACATCGGTTTGAGATATGATTATTTCAGTGCCAAGTCTGTCTACTCAACTAATACTTTTTATCCTTCGCCGAATGATCCGGATGGATTCCCTTCATACATCGATCCGAATTCTTTACTTGCAGATGCGAAAGGGAAGCATCAAATTTCGCCGCGACTCGGAATTTCTTTCCCCATTACGGATAAAGGAATTATTCACTTTTCGTACGGACATTTTTTCCAGATGCCGCCATTCAGATTTTTATATGCCAACTCGGAATTCGAATCAAATTTTTCCAGCGGTACACCGCTATTCGGAAATGCAAATTTGAATCCCGAAAAAACAGTTACGTATGAACTCGGTTTACAACAACAATTGATGGATGATCTCGCTTTCAACATAACAGGATTTTATAAAGATGTTCGTGATCTGCTTGCAACACAGGTCGTGAGAATTCGCGGTGATAAAACTTATTCGAAGTATGTCAATAAAGATTACGGAAGTATTAAAGGAATCACCTTCACACTGACGAAGAGAAGAACAAAATCAGATTTACTCGGTGTTACGCTCGATTATACTTTTCAAGTTGCCGAAGGTAACGACATGAACTCCGATGCTTTCTTCTTAGATCTTTCTTCCGGCAGACAAACAGAAAAAGAAGTTGTATTTCTTCCGTGGGATCAATCGCAAACATTGAATTTAACAACATCAATCGGGGAAATGAAAAATTGGAATGTAAGTTTAATCGGAAGAATGGGAACAGGGCTTCCTTACACGCCGCAGATAATCGAGAATCTTATCTCCATTAAAACTAACAGCGGCAGAAGACCATCGACAATCGTGTTCGATCTTTTCGCTGAAAAAAGTTTTGACGTGATGGGATTTGTCGTAAACATTTTCGCAAAGATTTTCAATCTGTTCGATACTTTAAACGAAAGAGTAGTCTATTCCGATACGGGTCGCTCCCTTTATTCGCTTCAACAATATCAAGGGGGAACAAAAGCTACGGAAGAACTAAGCAAACGTGTTCCCGGAATCAACACGGTTGAAGAATGGTTCTCGCGCCCAGATTATTTTTACCCACCGAGAGAAGTTCAACTTGGCTTCTCATTAGAATTTTAATTCGGAGAAAATTTTTTTATGAAAATACTTTTCAAATTTTTTATTGTTATTATTTTTTCTTTAAGCATTGCGTCTGCTCAAAGTTCATATGAACAGAAAAGAAGCTACGAACATCAAGCGGTGAAAGATTTTATGTCGAGAATCTCTTCGCAACAGAATTTTTCTCCTTCGAATCCTATGGATGTGAAACCAACAAGTGTAAATTCATTTTACAAAACAGCGGGACAAAAAGATCGAAAACATTACTTGATGAACGCAAACCGTGTCATCACAGAAGTTTATAATTACGGAGGAATTGCCCCCGGTCCCGATAGAATTGTCAACGTGAACAACGGCGTGTGGAGAGGTTCTTCATACATTTTCCAGTTTTGCCCTTTGTTTGCCGGTTCGGTTCCCGATAATAACGATTCAACGAAACGATTGCACATCGTTTCCGATGGACTGTGGGACTACCCCGCGTACCGTGAAGTCAATCCTACAGGCGATACACTCTGGGCATTTCAACCCCTCCCCGGTTATGCCGATCCCGATCAAGAATTTATCGCTTCAAATCCTGCCGCAGATAAAAATAAAGATGGCAGACCGGATAGCTGGCCTATCGAATGGTACAACCCGACTTTAGGAAAATATGTTTGGCCCGGTTATTTAGAACAAGACGCAACCAACGCAGACCTCGAACTTTTTTGGGCGATGGATGATCGTGATAACCGCGAGTTCAATTATTTCCCTTTCCCCGCCGAACCGCAAAGAAGAGGTTTGGGGTTGCAAGTTGACGGAAGAGCTTTGCAATGGAGCAACACTCTCGCCGAAAATTCAATCTTCTTTGTTTATACTGCAACCAATGTAAGTTCAAAAAATATCGATTCAATTTACTTTGGGCTCTATGGAGATTGCGATGTGGGAGGTGCAAGTTCCGAAGTCTCCGACGATAACGGACTATTTGTTCCGCCCTATAATTATGATGGTAACCATGATGTTAGCAACATTCCTGTTTATGCAAGAAGTTTAGTTTATTTATGGGATAGCGACGGCGTTGGTTATTTAGGAATTACACTCGGTTATGTTTCCGGCAAATTTTTAGAAAGCCCGGGAAGTGCCGGTGATAATTTTGATAACGACGGCGATGGCATGATTGATGAAAGACAAAATGACGGCATCGATAATGACGGCGATTGGAATCCCAATGTAGACGATGTCGGCGTTGATGGTATTGCCAACACACTTGATACCGGCGAAGGAGACGGAATTCCAACCGCCGGAAGCAAACTTCCTTCCGGTGCAAGAGACCCGCTTTATCCCGGCGAACCAAATTTTGAATTAACCGATTTGGATGAATCCGATCAACTCGGCTTGACAAGTTTTAATAGCTGGACATGGGCGAGCGAAAAAGTTTCTAACGATGAATCTATCTATAACAGATTACGCCCCGGTAACTTTGGAGAGATTCAACAGAACTCCGATATAGTTTTTGTCTTTGGTTCCGGTCCAATTTCTCTAAATGCATTCGAAATTAAAACTATCTCGATGGGAATTTTATTCGGACAGGATTTAGATGACTTGTTGACAACCGCTGAAACTGTGCAGAGAATTTATAATGCGAATTATAGATTCTATAAACCGCCGGCAAAGCCTGAAGTGGTTGCAGTTCCCGGTGATAAAAAAGTTACACTTTTTTGGGATGCCAAATCTGAACAAAGTAAAGATCCACTTACCGGAAAAGATTTTGAAGGCTATGTCATTTACAGAAGCACCGATCCTGCTTTCAACGATATCCAAACCGTTACCGACGGAAAAGGCTCTGCTTTCTTTTCTACTCCTTTAAAAGATACAAAAGGTAACGAAGCAAAATGGGATATTGATTATCGAGACGAACCTTTTCAAGATCAAAACTACAACGGCAAGTACGATTTAGGTGAACTCTTCACCGATATCAATCTTGATGGAAGATGGACTGCCAATATTAAAGATTGGTGGAAAGGTTATCACAGCGTTACTTTTTCAGGCAGAGGTATCCAATATTTCCTCGGTAATAATCGTGGACTTGTTCATACATTTGTCGATTCAAATAATGTCATTAACGGACAAACTTATTATTATGCAGTTGTCGCGTATGATCATGGCGATTCTGTGGGAGTTCCTCCGACCGAGACAACGAAGAAAATTACAATCGATCCAATCACTTCGGAAATAGAATTTGATGTGAACACGGTGATGGTGATTCCCGGTCCACGCGCGGCAGGTTACATCCCTCCCGATGATGAAAAAATTCAACTTAATAGAATCAGTGGAATTTCGAATGCGCCGATAACCTTGAAAATATTGGATGATCTCGCTGTTGAAGAAAATATGGAATATCAACTCCAATTCAACGATAGCATGATTATTAATAATATTATGCAAGCGCAGAAAAATTATTCAGTTTTGAAGATGGCTCCGGTTTTAGATGAAGTTGAATTCATCGGTACAAATTTTACCAAAATGAAATTCACTGGCGTCGATCCCGCATTTGGCACAACAGTTAAATCTTCCGCAGGAGTTTCTTATGCAGAAGGAATGGATTACATCGTCGATTATCCACGCGGATTAATTCGAAGAACTACTTCATCAACTATTCCTGTTACCGGAAAGTATTCGGTTACTTATCGCTATTACCCGCTTTATGAAAGCACATTGTTAAATAATCAGGATGCAAACCCTGCTTTTAGCGGCGTAAAACTTTATGTAAAAGATTATCCCGAAATTGTAATTGATACCGCAAGGACAAAGTGGGTGGAAGGGAATACCAACTTTCTTTTCAGAATTGATTTAGGTTCGGTCGGTTCGAAGAAAGCAAAATTCCCCGCCGATTATGAAGTTCGCTTCTCTACAAATAAAATAGACACTGCAGTAGTTTTAGTTTCCGGGCAACTTAAACCTATTCCAGTAAATTATTCAGTAGTGAATGTAACTACCGGTGTTCCGGTTAGGATTCCTACATATTTAAAAGAGAATTTAGTTACGAGGGATAGTGCGTGGACTTCGGGCGAAGAGATTATTTTCTTCACACCGTCTTCCAACTCAACTACGAACGATACTATTACCTGGGGCTTGGTGATTTACAAAAATCCCGATACAACCGTAATCCCAATCGCTCCAACTTCCGGCGATGTTATGTTTATCGGTACGAATAGACCGATAACAAGAGATGACGCATTCTCATTCAAAACTACCGCGGGAACTTATTCTGCCGATGACGCAAAGTCGGCTCTCGATAAAGTTTTCGTTGTGCCTAATCCTTATGTAGGCTATAACTTGCTTGAACCGACGAGCAAATTGCCGGGCACTACTCGCGGCGAACGAAGGTTATATTTTGAAAATCTTCCGCAGAAATGTACGATAAGAATTTTCACACTCAGCGGAGAACTTGTTCAAACACTTGAGCATGAATCAACTTTTCAAGATGCGCGAGAGTATTGGAATCTTTTAAATAAAGATGGATTTTCTGTCGCGTATGGAATTTATTTCGCTCACATCGATGCCCCCGGTGTCGGTGAGAAGATCATCAAATTTGCAATAATTAAGTAATGCTGAGGAGTTTTGAAATGACGAACAATTTTATTACGAAAAATTTTTTGATTAAAATATTTTTAATCATCGCAATCATCTTTTCAATTAATGAAACTGAGGCGCAACTTGCCGCATCATTAAATAAAACCGGCACAACCTCGGCGCAGTTTTTAAAGATTGGAGTCGGCTCGCGCGCAATCGGAATGGGAGGCGCGTTCACTACAATGCCCGGCGACCTCGCTTCAATTTATTGGAACCCTGCCGGACTTGCGCAGATTTACAGCAGGCAGGCTACATTCAATCATGTTGATTGGATACTTGATGTCGATCTCGAACATTCCGCAGTAGCAATGAACATGGACGATCTGGGTACCGTCGGTGTTTTCGTTTCTGTTTTGTCAATGGGAGATATGCTTGTTCGTACGATTGAACAACCCGAAGGAACCGGTGAGTTTTTCTCCTCCGGTGCTATTACAGCGGGTTTGTCTTTTGCACGAAACCTCACAGATAATTTTGCAATTGGTTTCAATGCTAAGTATGTGAGAGAGCATATTTGGAATGAGTCGGCTTCATCATTCGCATTTGATGTCGGCACACTTTATCGAATTCCTTTATTAAATGAATTCAGAATCGGCGCAAGCATTTCCAACTTCGGACCGAAAATGAAAATGAGCGGAAGAGATATTTTAGTTATCACTCAAGTTGGTTCGGGTGAAGGAAATATTATCAATACCAAAGTAGAACTTGACGAATTTGATTTACCGTTGATGTTCCGCGTCGGTGTTGCTGCCGATTTTATAAAAGAAACCGAACATCGCTTAACAGCCGCTATTGATGCGGTTCATCCCAATGACAACACTGAATCGGTGAATACAGGATTTGAATATGCGTGGAATGAAATTGTTTTCGCGCGTGCAGGTTTGAAATCTTTGTTTGAAGAAGGAACCGAACAGGGTTTAACTTTCGGTTTCGGATTGAATTATAGATTTATAGAATCCGTTAGAATATTAATGGACTACGCCTACTCCGATTTCGGAAGATTGAAGAACGTACACTACTTTTCTGTCGGTTTAAATTTTTAATTATTGATAGATATCATGCCCGTGCAATGGTACGGGCTTGATTTTTATTTTTGGCGGAATGACTTGAGCTATGCAAACTTTTGTATTGCAATCAATAATTGGGGGATATATTGGGTCAGTGAATTAATGACTCCAGTTTTGTATTTTTGATATGACTTTTATACTTTTTGAGGTGAAACAATGTTAGAAAAAGAATTTAATTATTACCTATCTCACCAAAAAGAATTGGTCGAGAAGTACAACGGAAAATTTCTTGTCATTATTAAAGAAGAAATCGTTGGTTACTATGACTCATTTGAAGATGCTCTAGCTGAATCCCAAAAAAAATTTGAATTAGGAAAATTTTTAATCCAAAGATGTGTACCGGGTGAGGAAAGCTACACTCAAACTTTTCACACAAGAGCAATTTTTAATTGACACCCGAAAATAAAATACCTATTCATGCATTAACGAGAAGTTATGAAAAAATTTCTCGTGTTATTACTTCGCCGATAAAAGTTGCTAATACTAATACAGGAATTTCGGATGAAACATTTGCGATTTGGGATACGGGTGCCACAGGTTCCGCGATAACTAAATCACTGGCGCAAAAATTAGAACTAATCGCTGTCGGCAAGACTCGCGTCAAAGGAGTGCATGGAATAAAGGATGGAATTAGCGTCTATGCAGTGAAAATAATTCTTAACAATCAGAATGTTCAGTTCATATTACCTGTTACAGAGTGTGATCAATTGACTGATGATGATTCTTGTAAATTTCTAATAGGAATGGATGTAATTTCAAAAGGTGATTTTGCAATAACAAATTTTCAAGAAAAAACTGTAATGACATTCAGAGTTCCGTCACTACAAAGAATTGACTTTGTTGGTGGAATAAAACAACATACTCCAATTATTCATAACAAAATTCCGGGGCGAAATGATCCTTGTAATTGTGGTAGCGGGAAAAAATTTAAACACTGCCACGGAAAAAAGTCATCTCAAATCATCCGATTTATTTTTTAAGAAGATATCCTTTCAAACAATTCTAATTCCCGTTTCTAAAATTTCTTTTACGAACAAATCGCTCTCGTCAAAATCTTCAGGACGAAAAGGTAAAGGGGAAATAGAATAATCGACTTTGGCTTTTATCTGTCTAATTTTCTGTTTATCCCAAAATCTGTTTCCTTCAAAAGCAGAAGAGACAACCGCAATATCAATATCGCTCCACTCGGTATTTGTACCTTTCGCATATGAACCAAATAATATTGCTTCGTCAATTGGGAAATTATTGTCTTCCAATTCTTTCAAATAATCCAAAATAGTTTTTTTTATTGCAGTTGGGATCTGAGCCATAGATACATTTCTTTAATTTGTGTAATCTTTTCTTTAGTATATTTTTTTGTAAATGTTTTAAACAATTTTTGTTTGTATTCAGGATATCTTGCTTCAATCATAAAATCAAGAACTTCGTCTAAGAATAGAAGTTGTTCATCCGTCAGTTGCAATTTTGTTTTGTTTGCCAATTTTACGAGGTCATGAATTTTAGGCGGCGTTTGTCCGGTATCTTTAACATAATGAGCTTTAATAATTTTTTCAAGGACAAGATGTCCGATAAACAAACACCAAACATAATGCCCCTTCTCGAACATACTTTCGGCGACCGGCAAATCGAATTCTGCCGTTGAAATCCAATATTGTATATGTTCTTCGATTGTCATCATTTTAAATTAATTGAATCCTTCATTCCACTACAAAAATAATACTTTTTATTCTAAATAAAGCAACGAATTTTGTAGCGATGACTTTCTCGAGATTTTGACGATTACTGCGATGATGCGATAGTGTTGCAGAAAAGGACATGATCACAGATTAGTTTTCTTCATTCAAAGGCAATGCCTCAATCAACTCAAACTCCACTTCACCATCAACAATTCACAATTCTCCATTTACAATTCCCCGTTCCAATTTTCCAAAAACTTCAACTTGTTTTCAGCAGCCGATATTTCTATTTTGCCCCGTAATTTTTATAAAAATAATAGGATTTTATGGCTGATACTTCAGATTTCAAGAATGGATTAATATTACGATTTAAGAATGATTTATACGCAATTGTAGAATTTCAACACGTAAAACCGGGAAAAGGAGGCGCGTTTGTGCGTTCGACTCTAAAAAATTTGAGAACCGGTAAAGTTATAGACAATACTTTCCGCTCCGGCGAAAGCATCGAGATTGTCCGCGTTGAACGAAGAAAATATCAATATCTTTATAAAGACGGCGAGAACCTAATTTGTATGGATTATGATAACTATGACCAAATTCCCGTTTCTGTTGATTATATTGGCGATGGAATGCAATTTCTTAAAGAGTCGACAGACATTGAATTGTTGATGGAGGGGGATAAAATTATTTACGCCGAAATTCCGATTTTCGTTCAACTTGCTGTTACTGAAACCGAACCGGGATTTAAAGGAGATACCGCAAACAGCGCAATGAAACCTGCAACACTCGAAACAGGCGCAGTCGTCAACGTTCCGTTGTTTGTCAACGAAGGGGATATTTTGAAAATTGATACTCGCACCGCCGGGTATGTTGAAAGAGTAAAGAATTAACCGTAAGGATTTATCATGGATATTAATTACCTCAAAAAACTTGTCAAACTTATGGATGAAAGTTCCTTAACCGAGCTTGAAATCAAAGAAGAAAATGTACAAGTAAGATTATCGAAAAAAATAAAACAAGTAGTTGCACAAACTGCATCACCCCAAGTTGCAATTATGCCTTCGAGTGCGGCAGTGAAAGCGGCAGAGCCTGAAAAATCTGCGCCGAAAGAAACTAAAGCCGATAACAAAGTGCATGAAGTTAAATCACCGATTGTCGGCACATTTTATCGCGCACCTGCACCCGATGCAGATGTTTATGTTAAAGTAGGAGATTCAGTTTCTGCCGGCACAGTTCTTTGCATTGTTGAAGCAATGAAGTTGATGAACGAAATCGAGTGCGACGTTTCGGGTAAAATTTTAAAAGTACTTGTTGAAAACGGCAAACCGGTAGAGTACAATCAGCCACTATTTTTGATTGAGCTCGCATAACTAAAGAGGAAAAATGTTTAACAAAATTCTTGTTGCTAACAGGGGAGAGATTGCACTAAGAGTAATCCGTGCGTGTAAAGAGTTGGGAATAAAATCCGTTGCCGTCTATTCCGAAGCGGATAAAAATTCTTTGCCTGTTACATTTGCGGATGAAGCCGTTTGCATCGGTCCTTCTTTAAGTAAAGAAAGCTACTTAAAAATTCCTTCAATCATTTCAGCCGCGCAAATTACAGGTGCCGACGCTATTCATCCCGGCTACGGTTTTCTTGCGGAGAATGCTTCCTTCTCCGAAATTTGTGCAGACTCTAATATCAAGTTCATCGGTCCATCCCCACAAATGATAATGATGATGGGAGATAAAGCAACCGCAAAAGACACAATGAAAAATAATGGCGTTCCTGTTATTCCAGGGAGTGATGGTATTGTTTCCGAATTACATTTCGGAAAAAAAGTTGCCGCAGAAATTGGTTTTCCCGTTATCATCAAAGCATCCGCGGGAGGCGGCGGAAAAGGAATGAGAATCGTTCAATCCGAAACCGAATTTGATATTCAATTCCAAACTGCAAAGAGTGAAGCTGAAGCCGCATTCGGAAACGGGGATGTTTATATCGAAAAATATTTGGAGAATCCGAGACATATCGAATTTCAAATACTCGGCGATCAGCATGGAAGCGTTTATCACTACGGCGAACGAGATTGCTCTGTGCAACGCCGGCATCAAAAGTTAATTGAAGAATCTCCCTCTCCAATCATCACACCTGAACTTCGAGAAAAAATGGGTGCCGCCGCAGTACTCGGTGCAAAGTCTATTAATTATGAAGGCGCGGGAACGATTGAATTTCTGGTTGATAAGCATAAGAATTTTTATTTCATGGAAATGAACACGCGTATTCAAGTTGAACATCCCGTTACAGAACTTGTGTACAATGTTGATCTCATTCGCCAACAAATATTAATTGCGGCAGGAGAAAAAATTGAAACACTTCCCAATCTTCCGAACGGGCACGCGATGGAATTTAGAATCAATGCAGAAGATCCGGAACATAATTTTCGTCCGACTGCAGGAAAGATTGAATCGCTTCACATGCCCGGCGGTTTTGGCGTGCGAGTGGATTCACATATTTATCAATCGTATGTAATCCCCCCTTACTATGATTCGATGGTAGCTAAATTAATTATTTGGGGAAAGGATAGAACACATACAATCAACCGCGCCAAACGTGCGCTTGAAGAGTGTGCAATTGAAGGAATCAAAACAACCATTCCGCTTCATCTCGAAATTTTGGAAGATGAAAATTTTATCGGCGGAAATTTTGATACTTCTTTTCTTGATAATTTTTTAAAGACGAAAAAAAATAAATAGGAGGAAAAATGAACTTCCCGACAAATTTAAAATATACAAGCGATCATGAATGGATTCTTGTCGATGGAAATAATGGAACAATCGGAATAACCGAATATGCGCAAAGCGAACTCGGCGATGTTGTGTTTGTTGATATTGATCCTGCTCTGAAGTCCATGAAAAAAGGGGAAAGGTTCGGAACAATTGAAGCGGTCAAAACCGTAAGTGAATTGTACGCCCCGTGCGATGGAAATGTAAAGGAAATAAATTCTGTACTTGTTGATAATCCGGAGCTTGTAAATTCCGACCCGTACAAACAGGGCTGGATGGTAAAAATTGAAATTACCGATGCGGCACAACTGAACGATTTACTTAATAGCGAAGCATACGCCGCACTCACCGGCAAATGAAAATTCTTTATGTGTCCGGTTACAACCGGATGATATTGTTCAATAAACTCATTCCTACTGCGCTTAAAGAAATCGGTTTGGATGTTTATGAATTTGATTGGAACTCTGTTCTTCCTTTTAACAAAACTATCAGAATTTTTTCCGATGCGGCGATCAATAAAAAAAGGGGAGAGCGGTTGATTGCTTTCGCGAAAAAAATTAATCCCGATTTCATTTTTGTTTTGAAAGGAGAACCTTTTACTCCGCAGTTTCTCAAAGAGTTAAAAAATGTTTCGAGTGCAAAAATGTTTAATTGGTTCGGCGATGACCCGTGGGAATTTCCAATCTTCTCTTCAAAGGTTGCCCCCTGTTACGATTTTTTTTTCACTTACGATCCTTACTCGGTTCAGCTTTATAAAAACACCGGTTATGAAAATGCATTTCATCTTCCTTATGGATATGATTTTCGAATTACAGAACCGCTTGCAATTTCTCATAACGATCGAAAAAAATATGAGTGTGAAATTTCTTTCATCGGAAGTCATTATCCCGAACGCGAAAATTTGCTTTCACGGCTAAGCGAAAAATTTGAAATAAAAATTTGGGGAAGAGGATGGAAGAACAGCACGCTCAGCCGCTTGTATCAAGGGCATGCGTTATATGGGCTCGAAATGATGAAAGCTCTCAAATGCGGAAAAATTATTTTGAATGTGCATAAAGGATTCGATAAAGGAGCTTCCGAAAGCGGGGAAGGATTAAATCTTCGCGTAATGGAAGCCGCCGCTTGCGGAAGTTTTCAAGTTTCTAATTTTCAAAAAGATATTCCGAATAGATTTACAAATGACGAGATAAAACTTTTTAATAATGAAAATGAACTGGTTGAGATTCTTAAACAATATTCGGGCGATGAATCTTCCCGCAAACAAATTGGCAATAACGCTTTGACTCGATTAAAAAAAGATCACACATTGAAGCAACGAATGGAAGAAATTTTTTCGTTAATGAAGGTTAAGATTTAAATAATGAACGACAAAATTTTAATTATCGATTTCGGTTCTCAATTCACACAATTGATTGCAAGAAGAGTTCGGGAACTAAACGTATTCTCAGAACTCGTAGCTCCCGCATCGGCATTAAAAAAAATTGAAACCGAAAAACCGAAAGGAATAATTTTTTCCGGCGGTCCGATGAGTGTGTACGACGATTTAGCTCCCACTATCGATGCAGAAATATTTTCATTCAATATTCCGATACTCGGCATTTGCTACGGGCTTCAACTAATCTGTTACAAACTCAACGGAAATGTTGAACCTTCGAAAAACCGCGAGTACGGGCGCGCCAATATCTCTTTACTAAAAAATTCTGCGCTGTTTAAAGATTGTGCGAACAGCTTCACTGTTTGGATGAGTCACGGCGACAAAGTTACATCAATTCCGAAAGGATTTGAACTGACTGCCGGGTCAGTTAATTCTCCTATCTGTGCGATACAAAATTTGGAAAGAAAAATTTTCGGAATACAATTTCATCCCGAAGTGATGCACACTGAATATGGAAAGCAGATCATTCAAAATTTTGTGATTGATATTTGCGAAACAAAAGCAGATTGGACAACGAAAAATTTTATCGATGATTCGGTTCAAAAAATTCGTGCCGAAGTGGGCGAGAAAAAAGTTATCTGTGCATTGAGCGGCGGTGTGGATTCAACTGTTGCGGCGATGCTTGTAAAAAAAGCAATCGGCGATCAACTCAAATGCATTCATATCGATACGGGGCTAATGCGGAAAAATGAAAGCGCGCAAGTTTTCAAAATGTTTCGCGATGATTTGAATCTCGATGTTGACCTTCTCAATGGTTCAAAATTATTTCTTGAGAGATTGAAAGGTGTTGCCGATCCCGAACAGAAAAGAAAAATCATCGGCAAAACTTTTATCGATTTATTTGAAGCCGAAGCAAAAAAAATTAAGGGCGTAGAATTTTTAGTGCAGGGAACTTTGTATCCCGATGTAATTGAATCCGTTTCGGTTGTTGGAAATTCAATGACAATAAAAACGCATCACAACGTCGGCGGACTGCCCGAAAAAATGAATTTGAACTTGATTGAACCGTTTCGAATGTTGTTCAAAGATGAGGTACGAAAAGTCGGCGATGAATTAGGAATCGAAAATAAATTTTTAGAAAGGCATCCCTTTCCCGGACCCGGACTTGCAGTTCGTGTCATCGGCGATATTACCGAAGAGAAACTTGACACTCTTCGCGCGGCGGATGAAATTTTTATCAATGAAATAATCGATGCAAATTATTACAATAAAATTTGGCAGGCATTTTCGGTTTTACTTCCCGTGCAGTCTGTCGGCGTGATGGGAGATTTTCGCACATACGAAAATGTTCTCGCGCTTCGTGCAGTAACTTCAACTGATGGAATGACTGCGGATTGGTTTCACTTCAATCATGATTTCCTCGCATCGGTTTCAAGCAAGATTATCAATAGTGTAAGCGGCATCAATCGTGTTGTGTATGATATTAGTTCTAAACCTCCTTCAACAATAGAGTGGGAATAAAGATGGATGATCATCAAAGAATAAAAGCATTAATAAAAAAATCTCAGCGATTGGTCAGTGAAGGAAAATCACTGCATGCAATCCAGGTGTTACAAAAATTGAGCGATGAATTTCCCGATGAACTCGATGCATCATTTGAATTAGTGAACATGTATTTTGAAAGATCACAACATGAAGCGGCGATTAAAATCCTCGATGAAAAACTTGAAGCCGATTCGGAAAATCGCAATTTACGTTTTTATGTGGCATCTCTACTCTTCAAAAATAAGTGCTGGGATAGATTTGTCGAAGTGCTTTCATTCCTTCAACCTGAAGAGGATCCGATAATTTATTTCTTTTCCGGTTACGCGCATTTTATGTTGAGCGAAAATGAGTTGGCGAGAATTAATCTTTTAAAATTTATCGACGCAAAAACCGATCCCGAATTTGTGGAAGATGCTTTCATGTATCTCGCAAGAATTTCGGTCTATGAAAAAAAATATGATGACGCGCTCAAGTTTATAAAATCTGCAGAAGAGTTAAACAAAGATCATTACAACATTCATCTTTGGTATGCTATTGCTTATAATCATCTTGGGATGATTGAACATTCGATGAAGTCGATAAAAAAAACTTTGACGCTAAACAAGAAAGATCCTCTCGTGATAGAGTGGGCAGGAAGAATCCATTTCACATCAGGGCAGTATCAGAAAGCATTAAAATATTTTGAATCTCTCAAAAAAAATCAAAATGAAGTGAACGACGCAGTACGTTTGCAAATGGCAATTTGTTACTTAAGTTTGGATAACTTAAAGAAAACGGAAACGGAGATGGATAAAGTGCTTAAGGATGATCCGCGGATTGCCGCACAGAAAAAGAATAGCAGAGAATGAAAAAACCGGTTACAAATATTTCAACAATTTTGGTAGTTTTGATATTGTTCATTGTTTCAAGCAAAACAATTTTCGGACAGGATGTTGATGTCGATTTTAAAATTGCGCTCGATCTTTACAACTCAAATCAATTTTCAGATGCCTCAATAATATTTGAAAACATTGCTTACAAAAATGATTTCAACGGAAAAACTACAGCCGCGCATTTTCTTCTCGCAAATTGTAAAATTAAAAGCGGTGATTTCCCCTCCGCAGAAAAAATATTGAATGACTTTCTCGTTAATCATGAAACGAGTAAATATTTTCAGCAAGTTATTATCTCACTTGCATTCGTAAAATATAAACAGGAAGACTTTCAAGCAGGAGTAAAACTGCTGCTCGATCTTTATTCTTCTGCTGCGAATATTACTATCAAACAAAATTGTAAAAACGGTTTGGAACTTTTCACTTCAATCATGAACGAAACCGCATTGAAGGAAATTATTTATCTTTACAGCGAACATGAACTTACACCGTTTTTATATTTGAACCTCGGTTTGAACCAATATTATAGCGGCAGCCAGAGCGAAGCCGAGAAAACTTTCTTTTACATAATTGAGAATTATCCCGGCGCGGAAGAACACGCCAAAGCAGTAGATTATTATCAGAAAAAAATGAGCGACAGCGACGATACTCCGAAAATTGTTGTATTGCTTCCTTTCATAACAAAAGGCAGCGAAACATTTCCCGCATCACTCGAAGTGCTTGAAGGAATAAAGTATGCTCTTGATCAGTACAACATAAAACATTCTGCAAAAATCGGTTTGCTCATTAAGGATACACAACGAAGCGAAGTTCGAGTAGCTGAAATTGCAAAAGAACTTAAAACTCTTAAAAATGTTTTGCTTGTAATTGGTTCTATTTACAGCGACGATACAAAATTTATTTGCGAACAACTACGAGATACTGAAATTCCGATATTCTCGCCAACCGCAACAGATAACGATATAACGCAAATCTATCCGAATTTTTTTCAAGCGAATCCCAGCTTTGATTTGCGCGGAAGAATCATGGCGCAGTACGCATATTTTGTAGTAATGAAAAGAAACATGGGAATAATTTTCTCGAACGAAGGTTATTCGCAACAACTTGCTTCTTCATTCAAAAATGAATTTGAAAAACTCGGCGGAAAAATTTTGCTCAACTCTTCTTATTCTTTGCAAACATTAAATTTATCGGGAGCGATGAACCAATTGCGAAAAGATGTAAAAAATTTGGACGGCATCTACTTACCGATCTCCGATAGCAAAGCAATTCCGGCACTTACAACTTTATTTCTCACCGATTCTATAATCATCGATCTTTACGGAAATCAAGATTGGGTTACAATGAAAGGGCTGGGGACATCTTCAATTCTTAGTAACAATCTTACAATTTCGACAGATTATTTTCTCGATTATCGCGACGATGATTTCATCTCCGAAGGAAATAAATTTCTTTCTAAAACTAATTCCGAGTTGACGAAGAATGTGTTATACGGATACGATCTAATGACTTTTCTACTCGGCGTTTTTGAAAAACAAGCAACACTCGATAACAAACTGAATAATTCAGATTTTATGAATCTTCATTCCATCGGATATCATAACAGCATTTTCTTCAACGATGAAAGAGTAAATTGTTTTCTGAATTTAGTGAGATATAAATCGGGAATCTATGAGTTGGTTGATAAATTCAAATATGAGAAATAATTTATTTCATGAAAAAACTTAAAGAACTGCCGCTCGATTCAAGACCACGGGAAAAACTTTTTCAAAAAGGGGCTGACGCTTTGACCGATGATGAATTGATTGCTATTCTGCTTCGCACCGGAACCAAAGGCAAAAATGTTTTAGAAATTTCGCAAGAACTCATGCTTCGTTACGGCGATTTCACGCAACTTGGTAAAAAGACCATTAGCGAGTTAAAAGAAATTTCAGGTATTGGGCAGGATAAAGCAGTTACACTCGCCGCCGCATTCGAAATCGGGAAAAGAACTGCAATTCAATTTTCCAAAATTTCTTCTTCAAACAAAATTACTTCCCCTGAAGATGTCGCAAATATTTTCATCCCGATACTCCGCGATGAACTGAAAGAAAATTTTTACGTCGTTTGCCTCAGCACTTCGAATTCGATTATTAAGTATGAAAGAATTTCAGTCGGGACACTGGATGCAAGTCTGGTTCATGCGCGGGAAGTTTTTAAGATTGCAATTCTTAACAACTCAAAAAGTATAATACTCGTTCATAACCATCCCAGCGGAAACGCCGAGCCAAGCGAAGAAGATTTTGCCATCACAAAAAAACTAATCGAAGCAGGAAAAATCATTAATATTCCTGTACTCGACCACCTGATTATCGCCGGCGGAAAGTTCACGAGCATTATTCAGAGAAGACAATTTTGATTTTGTAGCAGATTTTGTTAAAAAATCATTGAAGGACTATTTTTATTGAAAAATCTGATTGAATGAATTAAATTAGTTCACATTTTTAACTAATTACATAACAATAATAAATGGAGGAAAAACCATGAATATTATGAAAGCGATGAAACGCTTGAGTTTGGTTCTCGTCTTTGGCGCAGCAGTTGCACTTGTTGGCTGCGGCGGAGTAACCGAAGAGCAATATGCTGAACTTGATGCGTTGAAAAAAGAAGTTGCTTCTTTAGAAAAACAAGCAAGTTCACTCAAAGATGAAAGAGCAAGACTTGAAAAAGAAATTGCCGACAAAAACAAAAAACTTGAAGAATGCGCAAAGCTGAAACAAGAAACTCAATCCAACTTAAACAAGATTGGTCAATAAGGAGGATATGATAGAATGAAAAAATTTAATTTAATTTCGATGATTTTCACCTTTGTGCTAATGATGGGCGTTCAATCTTTTGCTCAAAAAGTTGAATTGACCGTTGAACAATGGGAAGCTGAAATGGCTCGCCTCAAAGCTAAAAAAGAAAGCTTAGCTAAAGAGAACGAAGCTGTTCAAAATGATGTTAACGCATTACAACAAAAATTAACCGGAATGCAATCTTATGATGATTGTATCGATGGACTCTATGCTATGGTCGGCGCAAAGAAAGCTCATATCGATGATTTCAGAAAAGCCGTTACCGAACTTGAAGGAAAAATCCGACGCAAAGAAGGTCCGAAAGCTGATCGCCAAAAAGATCTTGATGCACTTAAAGCAAACAAGATTTCTGCTCTACCGGAATTCTTCGACAGAGTACACAATCAAATGCAAAGATGGCTTAACGAATGGTCTGAAGCTGTCGTTGAAAAAGATGTAATGTACACGGTTGTTAAAGGTGATTGCCTCTGGTACATCGCACGCAGAAAAGAATTTTACGGCAACGGTTTTGCTTGGCCGAAAATTTACGAAGCAAACAGATCTCAGATTAAAAATCCTGATTTGATTTACCCGAATCAATCGTTCAAGATTCCGCCGCTTACAGAAGACGAAAAATCTAAATACGATAAATTGAGAGCTAACTACAAACCGGCTCCGGTTCAGTAAATCTTTATTATGAATTTTTATTTTTAATAATTCAAAAAATGCCTCTGTATTTTTTTGCAGGGGCATTTTTATTTTAAACCAAATTAAATGCAAATCCCAAATATTTTTTTAGAACTATAATTTTATGGCGGTAAAAGAGAAAAAAATTTCGCTCGGTACTGTAGATATGTTATCACTTCTCGGTTCGAATGATGCAAACCTGAAATTGCTTGAGAACAGATTCAATGCTGCAATCACTGTTCGCGGAGAAGTTGTTTCGCTTAAAGGAACTGAAGAAGAAGTTGATGTAATCGAAAAAATTTTTAAAGAGATGATTTATGTTTTGAATACGAAAGGAAAGTTGCGCGATACCGATGTTCAAACAATTTCAGAATTAACTCTTCAGGGAAAAGAAATTATCTCCGGCGAAGAATACAATTCAATAATCCTTTATACGAAGGATGACACGATAAAAGCAAAAACTTCGGGACAAAGCGAGTACTTTAAAAGCGTGCAACAAAACGATATCTGCTTTGCAATTGGTCCGGCTGGTACGGGAAAAACATATCTCGCCGTTGCCTTTGCAGTTTCCGCAATGAAAAGAGGAATCGTAAAAAAGATAATACTTGCGCGCCCCGCAGTTGAAGCGGGTGAAAGTCTCGGTTATCTGCCGGGAGATTTTAGAGAAAAAATTGATCCTTATCTTCGCCCTCTTTATGATGCGCTCGACGACATGATGCCTTCCGAAAAATTAAAGGGTTATCTTGAAAAGGGAATCGTGGAAATAGTTCCCCTTGCTTATATGCGCGGAAGAACTTTGAATAACGCATTTGTAATTTTGGATGAAGCACAGAACTCGACTGATACTCAAATGAAAATGTTTTTGACGAGACTCGGCGTGAATTCAAGAGCGATTGTTACCGGTGATATTACGCAGATTGATTTGCCGGCAAAGGCAGTCAGCGGTTTAGTAAAGGCGCAGGAGATTCTGAAGAATATTGAAGGCGTGAAGTTTGTATATTTTGAAAAATCAGATGTCGTACGGCATAAGTTGGTGAAGGATATTATCAACGCATACGAAAAATTCTATGAAGAGAAATAATTATTCTTGAGTGTACTATAATAATGTAGGAAACGGTTGAAACCGTTTTACTATTCAGTATACATTTCCTAAAACCAACGGCTTAAAAGGATGGTTAATAATAACCTAACCTGGACAAGCAAGAACCAAAGTTAAATGTTCAACAATTTGTTGTTTCTACTTTGGTGATGAGAGCATTCCAGCGAAGAAAAAAAATTCATCCCCAAAGGGATTTGAATTTGATTGCGTCATTGCTTTTTACCAATATCTCATCCATACGGGATTTTTATATTTTTCAATCACTTTTCCCGTTAGGGAAAATATGTTGGTAATTAAAATCACGAACGTAATATTTAATCCCGTAGGGATGACATAATTAACAGTTCTTATCTTCCTTAATTTCTTGCACCAAAACCATCGGAACGATTCAGCAAAAAAGTTGAACATTTTACAATTAACTGTTTTAGTCAAAATTGACAAGGGTAGCAGGGATATAAAAAATATTTTGCCAGAATTGATTATAATTATAATTGAAAGGTACTAAAGAACGGCGAACCGTTTTAACGGTTTAGAATTCTTTTCCAATTTTAGATTAATGAACTTATTAGTGCGAACTCATTCTTAAAATTTTGATTTACTTTTTTCCCAAAGTTCATTCATCTCGTCAAGATTTGATTCCGTAATTTTTCGATTTCTTTTTTCTAATTCTTCTTCAATAAAACGAAATCGTTTTTCAAATTTTTGTGTGGCTTTTCGCAAAGCATTTTCGGGATTGATATTCAAAAACCGCGAGTAATTTGTAAGTGCAAAAAGCAGATCACCCAATTCCTCTTCAACTTCGGAATGAGTAAGATTTTTTTCCGCATCTTCCAATTCGTGAATTTCTTCCTCAACTTTTTCCCACACTTCATCTTTTCTGCTCCAATCAAAACCTACTTTAGCCGCCTTTTCCTGAACCCGGAAAGCCCGCAACAATGCAGGCATTGCGGCGGGAAGTCCTTCCAAAACAGATTTCCTTCCTTCATCAAGTTTTATCGCTTCCCAATTTCGAACGACGTCGGCAGTTCCGTTCACCGCAACATTTCCGAATACGTGCGGATGCCTTCTTACTAATTTTTCCGAAATGGAACTTATTACTTCGTTGAGCGAAAATCTTTTCTCTTCGGACGCAATTTCTGCGTGAAGTACGATATGGAGGAACAGATCGCCAAGTTCGGCTTTTAATTCTTTATCATCTTTTTCGTCAATCGCATGAACGACTTCAAACGCCTCTTCGAGTGTAGCGGCTTTTATTGATTCGTTAGTTTGTTCTCGATCCCACGGGCAATCTTTCCGAAGTCGTTTTACAATCGCGACAAATTCATTAAATTTGGTTTCAAGCATAGTATAAAATTTAATTGTTGAAATTTTTTCTAACTAAAGATAGTAAAATTTCATCTGCTCGATTAAAAGAAATTTTGAGGATTTTATCCCGAACAAAATAAAAAAGGAAAGAATGTGATAGAAGAAAAATTAAAAGAACTCGGCATAACAATTCCCGAAGCCGCAAAGCCGCTTGCCGCTTACATTCCCGCAAATCAGGTTGATAAATATGTCTATACTTCAGGTCAACTTGCAACTGTTGCAGGTGTATTAAAGTATGCGGGTGCTGTTGGAAAAGATGTAACCGAAGCCGAAGGGAAAGAAGCCGCGCAAATTGCAGTTGTAAATTGTCTCGCCGCAGTGAAATCTGTTGTTGGAAATCTTGACGAGATTGAAAAAATTGTAAAGCTGACGGTGTTCGTTAGAAGCGACGACAATTTTTCAAACCAACCTGAAGTTGCAAACGGTGCCTCGGAATTGCTTCAAAAGATTTTTGGCGATGCGGGCAAACATGCGCGAAGTGCGGTCGGCGTAAATCAACTTCCGCGCGGCGCATCGGTTGAAATTGAAATGATTGCCAAACTCCGTTAAAAAAATAAATGACTACAAGTTCAACAAAGAATAGAGTAATCTTTCTTGATCTAATTCGAACTCTCGCGGTTATCAATATGGTTCAGGGGCACACGATTGACGTTCTGCTCGGAGAATCTTTCAGAGATTATAACAACTTTTTTTTCGGTATCTGGCATTTCAATCGTGGTTTAACAGCACCGATATTTCTGTTCACTGCGGGAACGGTTTTCACATATTTATTGAAGTTGAACAAACTTCCTTTCCAAAATAATCCGCGAGTAAAAAAAGGATTTAGAAGAGTACTTACACTTTTGTTTTGGGGATATATTCTTCGCTTCCCGAGTTGGAATATTTTAAATCTCGGTGCGGCGAGCGAAGAGCAATGGAAAATATTTTTTGCCGTCGATGTTCTTCAACTAATTGGCATGGGATTGTTTTTTATACTTGTTTTAGTTTGGCTTGCCGAGAAGACAAAAATAAATGAATACTTCCAATTCAGTTTCGCCACATTGCTTGTAATCAGCGTTTATCCAATCTTTAATGAAATAAAGTGGATCGAATTTATGCATCAGTTTTTTGCAGGATATTTTTATTCCGGCACAGGTGCAAACTTTCCGCTGTTCCCATGGTTGAGCTACATTTTTGCCGGTGCATTTTTAGGATTATACTTAGCAAAGAACCCGAATATTTTTTACTCGTATAGTTTTTCACTTTCACTTTTCATCGTTGGAATTCTTTTTATCGGTTTGGCAATTCTTGGAAATCAAATTGAAATTCTTCTGATTAATAAAAGTCTATTTTGGACAACGAGTCCGAATCTTGTTTTTTTAAGAATTGGGATTGTGCTACTCGTAAATTCTATCTTCACTGTGCTTGCAATGAAAATAGAAACGATTCCACAAATAATTATTTTACTTGGAAGAAATACATTGATAATTTACGTCGTGCATTTAATAATTTTATACGGAAGCCCGTTTAATCCGGGACTTTATGTCATTGCCGGCAGGTCATTGAATCCGCTTGTTACAATCCTTTCCGCATTGGCGATGATTGCATTGATGATTGGCATGGTGATTGTGCTGAACAAATTGAATTTTAAGAATAAACCTTTGGTTACATCAAACTGAAAAGAGAAAACAAAAATTGAAAAGAAATTCTTCCGTAAATCCGGAAGCCGAACAAATAGAAAAAGAATTAGATACTTCGCTTCGTCCAAAATCCTTCGCGGAGTTTGTCGGGCAATCTAAAATTACGGATAACTTAAACGTCTATATCTCCGCGGCGAAAAAAAGATTTGAATCTCTCGATCATGTTTTACTCACCGGACCGCCCGGACTTGGAAAAACTTCGCTCGCGCATATAATCGCAAATGAACTTGGAGTAAAGATTAAAGCAACATCAGGACCGGTGTTGGAAAAGCCGGGAGACCTCGCCGGAATTCTTACTAATCTTTCCGAAAATTCGGTTCTGTTCATCGATGAAATCCACCGACTTAATCCAATCGTTGAAGAATTTCTTTACTCGGCGATGGAAGATTATAAAATTGATATTATGATCGACTCAGGTCCGAGCGCAAGAACAGTTCAAATTTCTTTACCAAAATATACTTTGGTTGGAGCAACAACCCGTGCGGGAATGCTGACTGCGCCTCTTCGCGATCGCTTCGGAATTAAATCACGTCTCGATTATTATGAATCGGAATTAATTTTTAAAATCGTTCTCCGTTCCGCAAAAATTCTGGATATTAAAATTGAAAAAGATGCCGCAGTTGAAATTGCAAAACGTTCGCGCGGCACTCCACGCATTGCGAACAGATTATTAAAACGTACACGCGACTTTGCGGACTTCGAAGATAAATCGTCAATTGATTTGAGCGTTGCAAAAAAAGCATTGCTCGCGCTTGAAGTTGATGAATTCGGTTTTGATGAGATGGATAAAGAAATCATTCTTACGATAATTGAAAAGTTCGGCGGTGGTCCCGTCGGTTTGAATTCTCTTGCAGTTGCCGTCAACGAAGATGCGGGAACAATAGAGGAAGTGTACGAACCGTTTTTGATACAGAAAGGCTTCATCAACCGCACACCACGCGGGCGCGAAGCAACCGAAACCGCGTACAAACATTTCGGAAGAAAAAGAAAAATCGATTCTTCATCTTTATTTGAAAGCGAGAAGTGAAAAGTAAATGACAGTTGTTGAAATAAATAAAATCAAAATTGGGAAAGGCAATCCGCTTGCATTAATTGCCGGACCATGTGTTGTTGAAAATGAAGAAATGATTTTTGAAACCGCAGAAGAAATAAAAAATATTACTTCGAAACTTGAAATTCCATTTATCTTTAAATCGAGTTATAAAAAAGCAAATCGTACAAGCGCAAATTCTTTTTCAACTATTGGTGAAGATGAAGCCTTAACAATTTTAGCCAAGGCAAAGAAAAAATTTTCTCTTCCGATTTTAACCGATGTTCATTCCGAAAAAGAAATTGCTTCGGCTTCACAGGTTGCCGATGTTTTGCAAATCCCCGCGTTCCTTTGCAGGCAAACTGAATTGTTGGTTGCCGCAGGAAATTCCGGTAAAGTTGTAAATATAAAAAAGGGACAGTTCCTCGCACCCGAAGACATGAAATTTGCGGCGGATAAAGTTCAATCGACTGGCAATAAAAATATTTTGTTAACCGAGCGGGGAACTTCATTCGGTTATCACAATCTTGTAGTTGATATGCGTTCACTCGTGATAATGCGCGAACTTGGTTTTCCCGTTGTAATGGATGCGACTCACGCAGTACAAATTCCGGCAAAAGGAGGAGAATCGAGCGGACAACCGAAATTTATAAAGTATCTCGCAAAGGCATCAACAGCGGTTGGAATCGATGCTCTCTTCCTGGAAGTTCATCCCGAACCGCAAAAAGCGTTGAGCGATGCCGCAAGCCAGTTGCCGTTAAATCAATTAGAAAATCTTTTAGAAGAAATATTAGAGATTGACGCCATAACAAAAAAATATCAAAATTAATTGAGAAAAAGTTGGATCAAAAAAAAATAATCAGTATCGGACAGAAAGTTATAGAGATTGAAGCCGCCGCGGTGAACAATCTGTTTGAAAGCATTGACGAAAATTTTTCACTCGCGGTTGAAAGCATTTACAATTGTTCGGGGAGAGTTGTTTTGACAGGTATGGGAAAATCAGGATTGATCGCCCGGAAAATTGTTGCAACAATGAACTCTACCGGCACCGCCGCAATTTATCTTCATCCGACAGACGCACTTCACGGCGATCTCGGAATGGTTCGTAAAGAAGATGTTGTGATGCTAATTTCAAAATCGGGAAACACGGAAGAGATGAATAATTTGCTTCCGCTTTTAAAACGGCTTGGTGTAAAAATGATAGGAGTTTCTTCAAACAAAAATTCTAAACTTGCAAAAGAAGTTGATATTCATCTCTACATGAAAATTGATGAAGAAGCGTGCCCGCTTGATCTTGCGCCAACCGCATCAACAACGGCTACGCTCGTGCTTGGCGATGCAATTGCAGTTGCGTTACTTGAAAGAAGAGGATTCACTGCGCAAGATTTTGCAATGCTTCACCCCGGCGGAAGTTTAGGAAAAAGACTTTCTCTCAAGATTGAAGAAAACATGATTAGCGGTGATGCGATGCCCGTTGTTAATCTTTCTACTCCATTAAAAGATGCAATACTTGTAATTACTTCAAAACGTTTGGGTATGACCATTGTTGTTGATGAAAACGGATTGCTGTCGGGAATAATTACGGACGGAGATTTGCGCCGACTGCTCGAAAAAACTTTGAACATCGAAAATCTTTCCGCTAAAGATGCGATGACTTCCAACCCGAAATCAATTACGAAAGATGTGCTCGCTTCTTTCGCACTTCAAACAATGGAAAATTTCAAAATCACTTCTCTTATTGTCGCCGATGAAAATAAAAAACCGATCGGTATTATTCATCTACATGATTTGATAAATCTCGGTCTTCAAACGAGATGAAAAAAATAATATTGGTTGTTCTTCTAATTACTGCATTCCAATGCACCGAAAAAGTTCAACCGCCGGTTGTGAATTTGAATATCTCCGAACTTCCTTCGCAAGAAAGTTGGAACTCTACAATTGTGTTCAGCGATTCAGGCAAAACGCGCGCCATTATGAAAGTCGGTCATCTGCGCACTTTCGAAATATCTAAAGAGACGCTTATGGATTCAACTATGCAGATCGATTTCTATAACAAATTAGAAATAAAATCTACGACACTCACGGCTAAGCGCGGAATGGTCAATGATCAAACAAGAGATTTATACGCTTACGAAAACGTTGTTGCAGTGAACGATAGCGGCGTTACTTTAACTACCGAAAAACTTATGTGGAGAAATTCCGATCAAAAAATTGTTACAGATGAATTTGTTACAATTCTTACACCGACAGAAAAAATTCAGGGCTACGGATTTGAAAGCGATCAACATTTAAGAAATTATGTGATTTATCGAATCACTTATGTTACGAACGTAAATCAATAATGAAAATATTATTCATACTACTTTTTTCATTTTCACTTTTTGCACAGCAAGAAATGATTACGGTAATCGGCGAGCAATTAATCGGGCGAAATGTTAATGGCGAATCTATCCGCGAGGTAATCGGAAATGTAGTTTTGACTCAAGGGAATGTTGTGATAACATGCAATCGTGCAATTCAATATCTTGCAAAGAACGACGCAAAGCTTATCGGAAATGTTGTTATTAAACAGGACACGCTAACAATTTATACAGAAGAAGGATTTTATTATGGCAATAGCCGCCGCGCAGTTTCAACAACCGGCGTTCGACTCGAAGATACAAAAGTAGTTTTGACGGCGATGAAAGGGGAATATTATTTTAATGAATCTCGCGCTGAATTTGATTTCAATGTAAAGTTGTGGGATAGCACCGTAACATTGAACTCGCAACATCTGATTTATTTTCGCCCCGAAGCAAAAGCGATTGCATTTACCGATGTCATTATCAAAGACAGCGTAAATATTATCTATGCCGATAGTCTCATTCATTTTAGAGATGCGAAGTTGTCGTACTGTTTTCGAAATGTCAAGATTAATAATTTTAACGATAACGTTTCAATCACCGGTCAATACCTCGAAGATCATCGCAATAAAAATTATACATTGATTAAAGATGAACCGATGTTCATTCAAATCGATACTGTAAAATCAACGGAGGGAGATTCGATTACCGCTATCGATACGTTGCTAATTCGCTCGAAAAAAATGGAAGCATTTCGCGGCGAAGAAAATAAATTCATTGCTACCGACTCGGTTTTAATTTGGCAAGGATTGTTCGCTTCACGAAATGAACTTACGGTCTATCATAAACTTGATGCATCGCTTCTAACTTATAAAGAAGCAGAAGCGAAAGCACAACCGGTGATGTGGTATGAAACTTCACAGCTTTCGGGAGATTCAATTCACATTCAACTTTTTGAAAAGAGAATTGAGAAGATTAAAGTTTTCAGAGATGCATTGGTTACATCATTCAATGAAGATTATCCGGCGCGGCTAGATCAAATTTCCGGCGGAAATGTTGAGATGAGTTTCTCTGAAAATAATTTATCGATGACAGAAGTTTTTCAGAATGTTTTGAGCGTATATTATTTGTACGAAGAGAATGAACCGAATGGATTGATTAAAGCAAGTGCGCGGGATGCAAGAATTATTTTTGTGGACAAAAAAGTCGATGAAGTGAGATTATTCGGCGAACCGAACAGCGAATACCATCCCGAAAATCTTATTAAAGGAAATGAAAAAAGTTTTTTACTTCCGAGATTTAAATTCTTTCCTTCCAAACCTGAAAAACTTGATTTACTTAACTTAAAAAAATATAAAGAGTAAAAATTGCAAAACAATTCAACCTTAAAATGCGAAGAGCTTGTAAAAATTTATAAGAAGCGAACTGTGGTCAACAAAGCTTCGGTTCAAGTTACACAAGGGGAGATTGTCGGATTGCTCGGACCCAACGGTGCTGGGAAGACTACGACTTTCTACATGTTTGTCGGAATGATTAAACCTAATGCCGGAAAAGTTTTTCTCGACAATCTTGAAATAACAAAAATGCCGATGTATAAACGCGCGCGGCTCGGTATTGGTTATCTTCCGCAGGAAGCCTCAATCTTCAGAAAACTTTCTGTTGAAGATAATATCATGGCAATATTACAAATGACGAAACTCGGCGGCACTGAAAGGAAAAATAAACTTGAAATACTTCTCGAAGATTTGAGTATTACACACATCAGAAAAAGTTTGGGCTACCAGCTTAGTGGCGGAGAAAGAAGGCGCACTGAAATCGCACGCACACTCGCAACCGATCCGCGTTTCATTTTACTCGACGAACCATTTGCCGGTGTCGATCCGATTGCGGTGGAAGATATTATGACAATCGTCGCTAATCTTAAAAATAGAGGTATTGGCGTTCTCATCACAGACCACAATGTACACGAAACATTGAGCATTGTTGACAAAGGTTACATACTCATCAATGGCATCATCTTCCGTTCAGGCACTGCTGAAGCGCTCGCCGAGGATCAGGAAGTACGGAAACTTTATCTCGGTGAGAAATTTAAACTCGATCGTTATTAATTTATTTTATCTCAAGAATATATCTCTCTCCAAAATCTTTGCTCTGCAGTGTACTGCAAAGAAGTTGGAAAAAATATAGATGTTTGCGGTATACTGCAAAGAAACGGGAAAAACCTAAAATGTTTGCGGTATACTGTTAAGAATTAAAATTAAAGTTTTATATTCGCAACAATGATTCATCAACTTAAGAGCGAAGAATGTTAATTGAGCGACGCAAATATTTAGAATCTATTCTGAAATTTTCTGATCAGCATTTGATTAAAGTAATCACAGGCCAACGGCGCGCCGGAAAAAGTAGTGTGCTGTTGTTGCTTATGGATTATTTCAAATCCAAATTTCAAAACGCGAATATCATTTATGTGAATAAAGAATTCTACGAGTTTGATTTTATCAAAACCGGAAAAGATTTATCAAAGCATATCTATAAGCAACTCAATAGCAGTAAGAAAAATTTTGTCTTCATTGATGAGGTACAAGAAATCGAAAATTTTGAAACTGCGTTAATAGATCTAAATGCAAAAAAGAAAGCGGATATTTACATTAGTGGGAGTAATGCTAATATGCTTTCAGGAGATCTTGCAACAAATTTATCGGGGCGATATATCGCGTTTAATATTCAGCCGCTTAATTATTCAGAGTTTCTCATGTTTCATAAACTGGAAAAGGGAAGCGATTCTTTAGAAAAATATCTTCGTTTTGGTGGTTTGCCATATTTGATCAACTTACCTTTTGAAGATGAGGTTATTCAACAATATTTGCGAAGTATCTACGACACAATAATTCTTAAAGACGTTGTCTACAGACACAATATTAGAAACGTTGATTTTCTGCTGCGACTCTCTCGCTTTCTCGCGGATAATATTGGACAATTAGTTTCTGCAAATAGCATAAGCGCATATTTAAAATCGCAGAAGATAAATATGAGTGTTAGGATGGTGATGGACTACCTGAACTTTCTTTCGAATGCTTTCTTTATCTCAAAAGTCGCGCGAGTGGATGTAATCGGTAAAAAAATATTTGAAGTAAATGAAAAATATTATTTTGAGGATATTGGGTTAAGAAATATGCTTGTTGGGTTTCGAACCTCAGATATCAGCAAGATTATCGAAAATGTCGTTCATAATCACTTGCATTATTTGGGTTATGAAATATTTGTCGGCAAATTTGAAAATAATGAAATTGACTTTGTTTGTAGAAAAGGTGACGATACTATTTACATTCAAACAACATATCTCATGCCGAACGAAAAAACCGTTCAGCGCGAATTTGGTAATCTGTTGAAGATAAAAGATAATTACAAAAAATTTGTCGTTTCCATGGATCCGATTGCAGGTGGAAATTATAAAGGCATTATTCATCTTAACCTAATACAGTTTTTATCTTCCGAAACTTTGTAATCATCGTTCGATTTTTATCCTACAAGTATGGATAAATGGTTTGTGTTATTTTTCTGCATTGTAAATCAACATTAATTTTTTTTAGCTTGAGATAAGAATTAACGTAAATCTGTGAGATGCAAAATATTATCCAATTACTTATCGTTTTATTTGTAGCGCAAATCTTTCCACAATCTCCCGAAGAGATAATTCAAAAATCTCTTGACAAAATGTATTCGAAAAGTAATTATGCTGAAATAACGATGACGGTAGTTAAACCGAATTGGTCTCGCAGTACAAGCATGAAATCGTGGGCAATTGAACCTGATTATTTTTTAATCTACATCACCGAACCCGCAAGAGATAAGGGTACAGTAACACTTAAACGAGAAAAGGAAGTTTGGAATTGGATTCCTTCCGTACAAAAACCCGTGAAGATTCCGCCATCGATGATGCTTCAATCGTGGATGGGTTCCGATTTTACAAACGATGACCTCGTTCGCTCTTCTTCATTCGTAAATGATTTTAAACATAAAATATTGGGCGAAGAAGAAATAGGAGATGAACTCTGTTATAAGATCGAAATGATTCCTAAACCTTCCGCCGGAATTGTTTGGAATAAAATTATTACATGGATAACAAAAAAATCTTTTCTCCAACTAAAGTCAGATTACTACGACGAAGACGGTTTTCTCGTTAAAACTTTTGTCGGCTCCAATATAAAAAAAATGGGGGGAAGAGAAATTCCGACACATTGGGAAATGATTTCAAATATCGATGAGGGAAATAAAACTATTCTGATTTATCATAAACTGCAATTCGAAGTAAAACTTGATAAATCATTTTTCTCCATTCAAAATATGCAGAAGGTGAAGTGAAATTATTTTTATTACTCGCATGGAAAAATCTCTGGCGAAATAAAAAGCGAACACTAATCGCACTTGCTTCAATTTTCTTTGCGGTTATTCTCTCTCTCCTCACCCGTTCGATGCAACACGGCAGTTATGATATGATGATTGATTCCTACACCCGCATTTATACAGGGCATGTTCGCGTGCAGGCAATTGATTTTTGGGATAAACCTTCTCTCGATAAAAGCATTCCTTACGATGAAAGATTGATTAAAAGAATTAATTCAAACCAACTTGTTGAAGCAACGAATACAAAAATCGAATCGTTCATACTTGCATCATCGGGGAACAACACGAAAGCATCTTTTCTTTATGGCATTCTCCCCGAGAATGAAAAAAAATTTTCGGAATTGCACAAAAAATTAATCCGCGGAAATTTTTTAAACGAGTCTTCACAAGGGCTTATGATTTCAGAAGGATTGGCTGAAAACTTGCATGTTGAAATCGGCGATACGATTATCCTTTACGGACAAGGGTATCACGGCATTACAGCCGCGGCGCAAATGAAAGTTGAAGGAATAATAAAATATACTTTCCCTGAAAATAATAGCGGCACGGTTGTGATGACACTGAGCCGCGCACAGTCTTTGCTCGGAATGGAGGGAATGATTTCTTCTATTTCAATTCTTCTTCATGACGAAAAAAAATCGGCGGAAATAATTTCGCAAATAAAAAAAATTGTCAACGCCGAAACCGAAGTTAAATATTGGGAAGAATTAATGCCGGAGTTGAAGCAATCAATCGAGTTCGATAGTGTTAGCGGAATCGTGATGCTCTTTATCCTCTACGTTGTCATCGGCTTCGGAATTTTTGGAACGATTATGATGATGACCTTAGAAAGAATGCGCGAGTTCGGAGTTATGATTGCGCTCGGAATGAAACGAACAAAATTAATTTTAATTACAACAATTGAAACTTTTCTTCTTTCCATCGTTGGTTCATTAGCAGGAATTCTCGGTGCGTATCCGATATTGCTTTATCTCTACTATCACCCAATTCCACTAACGGGGGACGCCGCCGAAGCTATGGCTTCCTTCGGCATGGATCCAATTATTCCGTTTAGTTTGAAGTCCGGAATTTTCTTTGCTCAAATTTCGATTGTCTTTTTAATTTCACTCATCACTGCGGTTTATCCGTTTCTTGTTATTAGAAATTTAGAACCATCAAAGACATTCAGAAAGTGATGCGATGATAACTCAATTAGCGTGGAAAAATATTTGGCGGAATAAAAGAAGAAGTTTTATCCTTATCACTGCTGCGGCTCTCGGCTTGTGGGGCGGTGTTTTCACTATCGCAATGATGAATGGAATGTGGGAAGCGATGATTAATAATTATATTGATAGAACCACGGGACATATCCAAATTCATTCAAAAGGATTTTTGAAAGAGAAGACTTTAAATAATTATTTGCGAAATGGTGACCAAATTATTTACAAACTCTACGATAACAAAAATATAGTTGGTGTTTCCGGTAGAGTGATTGTTGATGGACTTGTTTCATCCCCGCACGCAAGTAGCGGAATAAAAATTGTCGGAATTAATTTTGACAATGAAAAGAAAGTAACTACTATCGGCTCGGCACTTAAAGAAGGAAAATTTTTTTCTCATTCACCGGATCAAGTTGTGCTCGGAAAAAAACTTGCAGAAATGTTGAAAGTGGAACTCCGTTCAAAGATTGTAATAAGTTTTCAGGGATTGGACGGAAGCATAATTTATGCGGCTCTGAGAGTTGTTGGTATTTTTGAAACTGAATCATCAACATCCGACAGAATGCAACTCTTTGTAAAAGAAAATGATCTTTTCAAACTACTCGATACTTCTCCTATTTATCACGAAATCGCAATTCGTGTTGTCAACGGTGAAACCGCAGATTACATACTTCCAAACTTGAAAAAAGAATTTTCCAATTATGATGTTGATAGCTGGCTTGAACTTTCACCGATGTTTAAATACGGCGAAGCAAGTTTTGATATACAGCTTTATTTTTTTATGGCGATAATATTATTCGGTTTGCTGTTCGGAATTGTGAACACGATGCTCATGTCCGTTTTAGATCGCGTGCGTGAATTCGGCGTACTCCTCGCTGTTGGAATGAAGCGGCTCAAACTTTTTCGCTTGATAATGTTGGAGTCAATTATTCTTTCTGTGTTCGGTGCCGTTATCGGAGTTGCGCTTGGTTATATCACAATACTTATCGTTTCAATAATCGGTGTTGATCTTTCCATCTTTTCCGAAGGACTTGCGTACTACGGCATTAATACTGTGCTATATCCCGTCATGCCTTCGGAAGCTTTTTATATTATTTCAATCATGATAATTATCACTGCGGTGTTCGCATCATTATATCCCGCTTTCAAAGCGATAAGATTACAACCCGCAGAGGCAATTAGAACTTTTTAGGATTGTTTATGGAACTAATAAAAATAGAAAAACTAAAAAAAATTTATACTGAATCGGCTATCCCCGTTGAAGCCTTGAGAGGAATTGATCTTTCAATTGAAGAAGGTGAATTCACTGCAATCGTCGGTCCTTCAGGTTCAGGGAAAACCACACTGCTGAATATGATTGGCGGGCTTGATAGACCATCCGAAGGAAAAATATTTATTTCAAATACCGACATCTCTACATTTAAAACCGATGAGATGATTGAATTTCGCTTGAAGCATATCGGTTTTGTTTTTCAAGCATACAATTTAATTCCGGTTCTCACCGCGAAGGAAAATGTAGAGTTCATTATGCTGTTGCAAGGATTGAAAAGCGATGAAAGAACTCAACGCGCAGAAAAGCTTTTAGATGAAGTCGGATTGAAAGATAGAATGAATGATCGCCCTTCAAAACTTTCGGGCGGGCAACAACAGCGAGTTGCAGTTGCTCGCGCGCTTGCATCCAATCCTTCTTTTGTTCTTGCAGATGAACCGACTGCAAATCTTGATTCGGCAACTGCGGAATCGTTACTCGATCTGATGCAAAAGTTGAATGAAGATTATAAAATGACTTTTGTTTTTTCTACACACGATCATAAAGTGATTAACCGTGCGCGGCGCGTGGTTACGCTCGAAGATGGACATATCAAATCAAATGAACGGAAATAATATGAAACGATTGATTTCAATCTGCATTTTTTTTTCTTATCGATTTTTATTTGCGCAAATTGAATTCAACTATCAAGGGTACGCAAAATATATGTTGAGCAATTCGAAGTTTCCGTTAATCGAACAGCGAATCACGGATAATCTTTTCCATGTTCGGCTGAATACGAAAACATATTTCTCCGAATATTCTAAATTGGTTGTGGAAGGACGAATTAGATTATTGAACGGTGAATCTTTATCTCGAATTCCAAACTTCTCCGAGTCTTTAATTTATGATTACAATCTAATGAGTCTTCAATCCCAACTAATCAATAAAAACAAAACATGGGCGCATGCGGAGTTTGATAGATTTAATTACGATTTTCAAAAACATAAATTACAGATAACTTTGGGAAGACAACGAATCGCATGGGGAACAAGTTGGGTTTGGAATATTACCGATCTTTTTAACCCTCTCTCCGTACTTGATTTTGATTATGAAGAGAGACCGGGACAGGATGCAATTCGCATTCAATATTTTATGGATGAATTATCTCGTTTAGATTTTGCAATCTCTCCGGCAAAACCGGGAAAAATAACTACAACGGCGGTTCAATATTCATTCAATAAAGCCGGGTATGATTTTAATTTTCTTGCAGGTGTGCGCGGGATGAAAGTGCTCGGCGGATTTTCATGGGCGGGGGATATAAGCGGTGCCGGTTTTCGCGGCGAAGTTATTGTAAATCAAAAACCCGTATTGGAAAATATTACTCTTGATATTTACGGCGCGACGGATGATGAATTTGATAAGCTACACATGAGTTCTGTTTTATCTTTCGATTATACTTTTACGAATTCATTTTATCTTCACACAGAATTTCTTTACAATAATTTGGGGCAAATAAGAAATGCGAAATATTTTTTAGTTGATGCGCAAACGTTAAATCTGTTAAGTCCAGCGAGATTTTCAGTGTACCAGGAATTTGCGTACAACATTTCACCACTTGTGCGCGGAACTGTTTTTGCAATTTACAATCCCGATGATAAATCAATTGCGTTGATGCCATTAGTAAGTTGGTCTGCCCTCGAAAATTTAGATCTTTCTTTTATTGCATTACTGTTCGATGGCTCGCCTACGAGTGAATTCGGCGGCTATGGAGAATCGTTTTATGCAAGGGCTAAATATTCTTTTTAAAGATTAAAGAAATCCATTCGTCCATAACTTGTTTCTCCAAAAACCGGCAACCGAGTTTTTCATAATAGGAGCGGATATCGTTTTCATCCTTTATTAATAAGCCCGAAAGGATAATCACTCCGTTTAAATTACAACTCTCGATAATCTTATCGGCAATCTCCATTAAAACATTTTTTTGGATGTTTGCTGTTATCAGATCAAAGTCTTTTTCCAAAATCTCTTCAAGAATTCCCGTGCGAATTGAAACGAAATTTTCTACCTCATTGAGCTTTGTATTTTCAATTCCGTTCTCAAAACAGATGTCGTCGTTGTCAATTGCGATAGCAGAAGCCGCGCCAAGTTTTATCGAAGCAATTGCAAGTACGGCGGTTCCGGTCCCGACATCCAATATTTTCATTCCTTGACTTACAAATTTTTCAAGAGCGAGCAGTACAAGTTTTGTTGTTTGATGTTCGCCGGTACCGAAAGACATTTTGGGATCGATAATTAAAACGATCTGTCCCGGTTTAGCTTCATAATCTCTAAAAGTAGGTTTAATGACAATCCGATCGGAAACGTGAATTACTTCAAGCGAGCGTTCCCATTCTTCATTCCAATTTGTTAAAGGCAATTCTTTCGCATTGATAGTAAAATTTTTTTCATTCGAAAATTGATGTAAAAAATTTTCAATTTCATGAATATTGAAATCGGAAGAATTTTGAAAATAGAGCACAATTTTTTCGTTCTCGTCAAGTAATCCGAGCGGCGCAAATTTCCACAGCGTTGCGACAATATCTTCGTTCGGGATAGAATCAAAAATTATTTCGAGCGCAAAATATGTTTTCATGTATTCTCTTTTTTTTTAGTGCAAGATAAAATAAAAATCTTTGAGCAAGAATTTTTATCTCATTTTTAGCTTGAATTCAAGCGGTTATCGAGTTTTGACTTGATATGTTGGGATAAAATGTTTAATTGCAATTAATTAAAGTGTAGGGATCAGTGAAAACTTTTAATAATACGATAGACGAAAGGAATCAGATGGAATACAAAGCCTATCATCTCGCAAACTATAAAACTATATCACAACTTGCGAATTTAGACGCTTCATTAATGGAAGCCATTGAAGTTGTAGGAAATGTTCTCCCATTCAAAGTAAATAATTATGTGGTTGAACAATTGATCGATTGGAATAACGTACCGAATGACCCGATGTATGTATTAACATTTCCTCAAAAAGAGATGTTGCTTGCAGAAGATTATAACCGCATGAAATCTGCTCTTGAGTCCGGAGATAAAAATATTATTAATTCTACAGCCCACGAAATCAGAATGAAATTAAATCCTCATCCAGCCGGGCAACTCAGTTTGAATGTACCATCTATTAATGACACTAAATTATTGGGGATGCAGCATAAGTATAGACAAACAGTATTGTTCTTTCCTTCTCAAGGACAAACTTGTCATGCTTATTGTACCTTCTGTTTTCGCTGGCCTCAATTCGTTGGAATGAACGAATATAAATTTGCAATGAGAGAAACTGAACTTTTAATAGATTATCTTAGAGCACACAAAGAAGTAACTGATTTACTATTCACAGGTGGTGATCCATTAATTATGAAAGCCAAACTACTTGCAAATTATATTCAACCAATCATTGATGCAAAAATTCCCAATTTGAAAACTATAAGAATCGGAAGTAAAGCCCTTGCGTACTGGCCTTATAAATTTACTACTGATGATGATGCAGATGAAATGTTATCTCTTTTCAAATCTATTGTTGATAGTAAAATAAATTTATCACTTATGGCACATTTCAATCATCCGGCAGAATTAAGAACGGAAGAAGTTGTAAGAGCAATCAAAAAAATTAAACAGACGGGAACAGTCATTCGTACACAATCTCCTTTAATAAAGCATGTAAATGATGATTTTGAAGCCTGGGCGGAGATGTGGCGTTTGCAAGTTGATAATGGATGCATTCCTTATTATATGTTTTTAGCAAGAGATACCGGTGCACAACATTACTTTGCAGTACCTCTCGTTGAAGCGTGGCAGATTTTTAGAAACGCATATCAAAAGGTTAGCGGAGTTTGCCGAACTGTGAGAGGACCGAGCATGTCTTGTATTCCCGGTAAAGTTCAAATTCTTGGTGTTTCTGAAATGAATGATATGAAAGTCATTGTTATGCGGATGATTCAAGGAAGAAATCCTGATTGGGTAGCCAAACCATTCTTTGCAAAGTATGATGAAAAAGCTGTGTGGATGAATGAGTTAGTTCCGGCATTTGGTGAGAGATTTTTTTTCGAAGATGAAATGGAAGCGATGTATAACGAACATATCTATGATTCCGAAGTCGAATTATTGGAATGATTGAACAGAAAATATTCTAATTCATAAATTTTCAATCCACTTGCAAATTGCATCAGTTCCAACTACAATATTTGGAGTATAAGTTTCAAAAAACTCGTCGGGCAAATTATTATCGATAGGGATTTGCTCGGCGGCGGCAAGAGTTTTACTTCCGTCAAAATCTACGTATGCAAGCCGTGCAGTAAATTCTTCTGATGGTCTTCCAAACACAGCACCGGGAAGAAGTGCGGCACCGGTTTCTTCCAGCATTCTTTCCATAAGTATCTTCGAGTTATAAATACCGTGCTTAAAAAATTTATCTCGATGAATTGAAAAATCAGGGAAAAGATAAAATGCGCCATCAGGTTTTTTAACACTGATATTTTGCTCTGTTAATTTTTTTAAAATCCATTGTGAGAGGCTTGATAGAATTCTTCTTGAATTCCACAAATAGCGTTCGATATCAATCCCCCCCTCAAAAGCTCGTACTGCGGCAAATTGGATTGGAGCGCTTGTTGCAGTAAATGTTTCACTAGATACCGCTGCCATTGCATTTAATAGCCATGTTAAACTTTGAGGAAAAGAAAAAATTCCTAATCGCCATCCGCCCGCGCCGCACCATTTGCTTAATCCACCGCTGATAATCGTTCCTTCGGGATAATAACGAGCGATAGAAATGTGATTTCCTTTATGATTTAATTCACCATAAATTTCATCGGAAAGAAGTACAAGTTTAAATTTCTTTGCGACGGAAGCAATTTCCTTCAACTCGCTGTTCGTGTAGGAAGCACCGCTCGGATTTGACGGGTAATTGAGGATTACAATTCTCGGTCTCTCCGGATCATCTTTGCAAAGTTTTTCTAATTCAATTGCTGTCAATTTCCAATTGTCTTCGAAAGTAGTAGGAAGCCATTTTACATGCCTACCGATGATAAATGCTTGTGGCGCGTATGAAACCCAGCTCGGTGTTGGAATTACTAAGTCACCATAATAAACAAGTTGAAGCAAAAACATTAATTCTTTCGAGCCGGGACCAATTAGAATATTATCCGGCATTCTTTCAACTCCCTGCGTGCGGTTATAATATTTCGCAACAGATTTACACAACTCAGGCAAACCTTTCACAGGTAAATAATCTTTCTGATGAGCATTTGCTTTTAATTCTTCAACTACAGGTTTGGGTACAGGAAAGGGTGATTGTCCCAAGCCGAATTTATAAACCATCTTTCCGTTTTCGCGCAAACGGTTTGCAATTTCATTAATCTTTATTGTTGCAGATTGCCCTAACCCACGCACATTCAAATTCAAATTTACATTTGGAGTATTATTATTTTTTTTCATTTTTTTCTCTTCTAATTCTTTTGGTACAAAGCAAGTTAAAATATTTTTTCATAAAGTCAAATTAAGAGAAATTGATTTTCTTGGTTACAAAAAATTATTAGAATAGTCAAAATACTTAGAACAACATCAGTGCGGGCAGGATTCTTTAAAAGCAAACTGCCGCGGAAGAGGGCAAAAACCGCGGCAGCTGTGTGTGCTACTATAAGGAGGGTGCTATGCTAGAAACATTTTCACTTGTTTCTATCTCTATTTAAACAATTATTATGCCACTTTAATTTTCTTCAAAATAAAATGGATTTAAAGAAAAAAGAATTTCATTTCTCCCGCTTGGGAAATGTATCTCACTAAAAAGAAGAAAGAGTAAATTATTGTTAATCGGAAAGAATTATTTTAAAAGTAGTTCCGCTGCCAACCGCGGAGTTCTTCACAAAAATTTTTCCTTTATGGTACTCTTCAATTATTCTTTTGGAAAGACTTAAACCCAAACCCCAGCCGCGCCGTTTCGTGCTGTAACCCGGCCTGAAAATATCTTTTCTGCGGTTGATGTCAATTCCTTTGCCCGTATCGGAAACGTCAATTTCAACTTTGTGCTTTAACTGTGAGACAGAAATGGAGATAATTCCATTTTCCGATTCGATAGCATCGAGTGCATTCTTAATTAAATTTTCAATCACCCATTCAAAGAGTTCGCAATTTATTTTTGCGGTAATATTTGAATCGCCGCTAATTTGAATATTTACTCTCTTTCCCATTTGCGGAATGCGGCGGTTGAAATACTCCACCACTTTTTGAATACAGAGATAAACTTTTTCATGGTTCAACTCGGGCTTCGATCCAATTTTCGAAAACCTGTTCGTAATCTTTTTAAGTTTTTCAACGTCGTTTTCAATTTCATCTGTCTGATCGAGCACTTTGTCGGGATCATTGTAATTAATTTTCAGAAGTTCGATCCATCCCATCAAACTTGAAAGAGGCGTACCGAATTGATGCGCCGTTTCTTTCGCCATCCCCACCCAGATGTTACTTTGTTCGCTCTTTTTAATTTGTGAAAATCCAACATAGCCAATCAACACAAAAACAGCGACGATGAGAATTTGCAAGTAAGGATAGAAAAGAAGTTGATTGATTAACTCGGAATCGCCGTAATGAATTTTTGTTAAGATTAAAGTATCGGCACCCGCAACATATTTAACGAGAATCGGCTGATTTGAAGCATCCATCTCAGCAATCTTTGTTTTAAAAAATTCATGAAGTTTCGCTTCGGAGAGAGTTGTATCAAATTTAATATTTCTAATATCCGTTTTGCTGTACTGATTAATATTGTCATCGGCATCGGTAAGAATCATCGGAAAGTCAATTGGCAGAATTATATTTTCGAAAAGAAAAGTTAAATCAGTTTCATCGCTTTGCGCGTTGGCAACGTACTCGAGTCCCTTTGCAAAAAGTTTTACGATATCCCTTTCCTTCTGTTGCAATTTTTTTACGAGAGAATTTGTGTAGAACAAAGTCCCGCCACCAATTGCAAGTGCAATGACGAGAAGGAAAATTTTGATGTTCGTCGATGCGGGACCGCCAAACATTTTCATAATTTTTTCTTTTCGATTTTTAATAAAGAATTTTCAATATTCATACTGCAAACATGATGCATTAAGTTAGAATATCAATCCACAAAAAAAGTCTGGCTTCTTTTCGGACCGACGGAGATAATTCCGATTTTGATATTCGAATTCACCTCGATGAACTTCAAATACTCTTTCGCTTTTGCAGGAAGTTGGTCATAAGAAGAACAAGTTTTAGTTTCGGAGTTCCATCCGTCGAGTGTTTCATAAATTGGTATTACTTTGGAAAGCTCATCATAGTCGGGCGGAAATGCTTCTAATTTTTTGCCGTTCAATTCGTAGGATACGCAAACGTTAATCTTTTCCATCGAATCAAGCACATCAAGTTTTGTAATAGCGGCGGAAGTTAAACCGTTAATCATTGAAGTATATTTAATTAAGAAAGCATCATACCAGCCGCAACGACGCGGTCTTCCGGTTGTTGCGCCAAACTCACTTCCAATTTTTCTCAACTTCTCTCCGTTTTCATCAAGAAGTTCTGTAGGGAAAGGACCTTCACCGACGCGCGTTGTGTACGCTTTAACGATTCCGATGATTGAAGTAATTTTATTCGGAGCAATGCCTGTTCCGCCGCACGCGCCGCCTGCAGTCGGATGCGATGAAGTAACGAAAGGATACGTCCCATGATCAACATCGAGCAGTGCGCCCTGTGCGCCTTCAAGCATTATCGATTTATTTTCTTCGAGCGATTTGTTGAGGAAGTAACTCACATCCGAAACGAGTGGTTTTATTTGTTCGGCATACTCCGAGTATTCGTTATAAATTTCTTCAAACTTTACTTCGTCTGTTTTATAGATGCAAGAAAAAAGTTTATTCTTATCATCGATTGCCTTTTGAAGTTTAATTTTAAATTTTTCAGGATTGATAAACTCAGTAATGCGAATACCTTTTCTCGCATATTTATCAATGTATGCAGGACCGATGCCTCTTCCGGTTGTTCCGATTTTTTGTTCGCGGCTCTCTGAAATGTTATCAAGAATTTTATGATAGGGGAGAATGAGATGCGCATTGCCGCTTATCTTCAATCTGTCTCCAATTTTTACACCAAGTTTAGAAAGAAGTTCAATCTCATCGAGTAAAGCTTTGGGATCTACTACAACGCCATTGCCAATTGCACAAATAACATTTCCGCGCAATATGCCCGAAGGAATTAGATGAAGAATAAATTTTTGATCGCCGATTTCGACAGTGTGCCCGGCATTTGCACCGCCTTGATAGCGGGCAACGATGTCCATCTTTTCCGAAAGAAGATCTACAATTTTTCCCTTTCCTTCATCGCCCCATTGGCTGCCGACAATTACAGAAACACTCATTTGAAACTCCCAAAATTATTTTTCAACAAAAATTTGTGAAGGAAAGACAGAAAGTTGAAATTTGAATTCATCTACAAAACAGATATTTAATGATTGAACAAAAAAAACTCCGGCGTGTACCGGAGTTCAACTAAAAAAAATAAAATAAAATTAATTAAAACTTTTTACAGCTTCATCGACGGATTTGTAAGTTTCAAAAATTGTAATCAACTTTGTAATCATCAACAAGCTTTGAATTTTATCTGTTACGTTTGAAAGTTTCAGTTGCCCATCTGCATTTTTAACTGTTGTGAGGGCAGAGATTAACATTCCTAAACCGGAGCTATTCATAAACTTAGCTTCGGCTAAATCGATTACTACATTCTTCTTTCCCTCGGCAAGTAATTTCTTTAGCGAATTGCCAAAATCTACGGCTTCCGGTCCGCCCATTACATTTCCTTTTAATTCGGCGACAACCGCGTTATATTTTTCATTAAACTTTACTTTCATGAACTACTCCAATTTTTTTTAAGAAATTTAACCAAGCGTGCTTTGTTTTCCAACTTCTAAATAATATAATTTTGAGCAACGGACTTTTTTTAAGTTAAATTGTAGAATAATTACGTCAACTATTTTTTTTGCGACCGCTTTCCATTTAATTTTGAAACTGAAATGGAACTCAAAATATCATAAAGCGTCAAAAAACTATGAATTCAAAAAACGAAGAAGAAAAAGTGAAACAACAAACTATTTTAACTTTAGACGACGACTTTTCGCTAATTAAAAAATTTAACGAAGGAGATATAAATTCCTTTTCTATTTTGATAAATCGTCACCGCGAAAAAGTCAGAAATTTAATTTACCTCACACTCGGAAATACATTCTACATCGATGATATATCGCAGGAAGTTTTTATTTCTGTTTTTAGAAAATTAAAATATTTTCGATATCAGTCGCAGTTCACAACCTGGCTTTATCGCGTTACCGTAAATAAATGCCGCGATCATCTTCGTAAAATGAAAATCAGAAGTATTTTTTCTCCGTTTAGTAATGATGAAGAATTCCGCCACTCGCCAACTATGGCAAAAGAAGAATTCGACACAAAAGAAATTGTAAGAAAACATGTAGCACAACTTCCCGAAGGTTTGAGAATTCCACTCGTGCTGAAAGATTTTGATGGGCTCAGCTATCAGGAAATAGGGGAATCGCTTAAGATTGAACTCGGCACCGTAAAGTCAAGAATTTTCAGAGCGCGAGAGGCACTCAAAAAATCTCTTGAACCGTATCAAAAGGAGATCTTATGAAAAAAAATGATACAGATTTATTGCTTCTTTCCGCTTACATCGATGATGAATTAACACCAATCGAAAAAAATTTAGTTGAAGAAAAATTAAAAACATCGGCAGAGTTACGCGCCGAACTTGAAAATCTCCGCAAAATTAAATCACAAGTTAATTCAATTCAGCCGCTTCAGCCGGATCCGTTTTTTGATACAAGACTTCTCGCTGCATTAGAGACAGATAAATCGAGCTGGAAGCGTTTTTTTGCATTTAGAAAACCGGTTGTAACTTTTGGATTATTGACTGTGTTTCTTGCTCTCTTTTTGAAATTCGAGCCAACATTGTTAACCGATTTTTATGAAAGTAAAAAATCCGATCTTGTAGAATTTTACACAAGCAATTTGAAACCCTATCTCTTCACCTCGAAGTTAACAAGCGAAGACCTTTTCAACTTTGCTTTCAATAAATTCTTACCGTTGAATGAGGATAAAACTAAAATTCTTAGTTTAGAACATGATGCCGAAGGAAACGAAATTGCTGAGATAAAGTATTCGGCGGTGGGAGATGCCATTTTTAATATGGATTCTTTTGTAAAAACTTTTTCTCTGAATGAACTTGAAAAGAAAAAAGTTGATTCAATCCTTCTCGTGTACAATGACAAAATTTCCTCCAAAATTTTAGTGAATGAAAATAATACTTTCGCTTTAAATAAAGATATCTGGACTTATCAAAACTTGCTCAAAGCAGAATTGTTGAACGTTGCAAAGAATGCAAATCAAAAAGTTTTTGCATCGATAGTTTCCGAACCGAAAGTTGAAGATTTTAATTCTTCCCTGATTAAACTTCGCGAATTGAAAAATGATGTGCAAAATGTTTATGTGTGCATAAATCCCGATACAGTTTTTTCAATAGAACTGAATATCGATGAAGATAGATTAAAATCGGAATTCCGTTCCGCACGTGCCGCTGCCAATGAAGAATTGGAAAAAGCAAATAAGGAAATTGAACAAGCAAACAAAGCCTTGAATGAAAATTTCAAAGTTTTTGTTCATCCAAAAACTAAGAATAGAAATCATCCATCCAACAATACGACTGATGTAGTTGTCTATTCCGATACACAGTCATTTAAAATAAAAATTCCGGGAATGAATTTCCCTGTCAGCGATAAGAAAAAAGATAATCTTTCCGTAGTGAAGTGGATGGATTTTGCAATTGGACAATTGAAAGAATTTAACATCGAAATGCGGATTGATTCATTCAGTTCCCAAAATTCTTTCTCCTTCACCGTTTCACCAAATAAAAACTCCAGGAAGAAAAACTTACAAGTAACTTCTGTCGGTGATGGAAATTTTGTCGAAGAGGAAAAGGATAATCAAAATTATTATTTTAATAATGAAGATGCTTCACGCAAAGCCGAGTATAAATCGATAAATCTCGATTCTCTTTTACGCAATTTCAATTTTGAAATTAAAGAAGATTCAATCGTGATTGAAAATTACAACTCGAAGGAGATTGACAGCATCTGGAAACATCTTCCGGGCAACATTAAAGAGGAGATGAAAATTCTTAAGAGAGAACTCGATCAACTTCGCCGCGAAATGAATACATGGAAAAAAGAAGTTCCGCGAAACCCCAAATAAAATTTGAGATTTAAATTCACGCATCCCTCTTTCATAGGATAAATTTCATCTATCCTTTATAAAATCCGATTATCATAGAAGGAAAAATAGTTCCCGAATGATCCAATAATTTCCATTCAAAAATGAAGTTATTTCAATAAATTTGCTTTCAAGTCAGAATGGAATTATCAAAAATTAACATATCGAACATCAAGCAAAACGCCAAAGCACAGGTATTAATTCTGAGCGTAATTGGTTTGTTGCTATTTATTTTTCTTGTTGAAAACAGAGAAAGTTTATTCCTTGTAGTTGCAAAGGAACTGATTGTAGTTTTTATAATCTATTCGATCATCTCCAATTACACGAATCTTTTCGGGAAGAAAAATTTTAAGCCGATTAAACTTGTAATCAGTTTTTTAGTTGCAAATTTGTTCATACTTGCCAACGCTCATATCTTCGAGTTAATTGTCAGATATGTTTTCGGATTCAACGAAGAGGAATTGTATAAGAGCGGTTCGCCGTTTCTCAAAGGCGCAATCTTCACTTTCAATTTTACACTGATGATTGTAACGGCTTACTTCTTCATAGTATTCAAAGAATTTCTATTTTATAAACAGAGAAGAAATCTTAAAACATACTACATAGCTTTGGTGTTATTCGTATTCCTTGCAGGATTGACAGCACTTCTCAACGAACACAAAGATTACAAATTTATAAATCTCGCAATAACAGTAAACGCGATAATTTTAATCGTCATCAATTCGCTTAAAATTTCATGGATAGCATTCCTAAGTCAAAAAGAAAAAAAACAACTGCTGATGCTGTCAATTTTAATCTGCGCCCTTTTCATTGTGAACTTGAATTATAATGTTGCGGATGACTTTATTACATCGATGACGGGTTCGTTCTCTCCGGCTTTACACCATCTGCTATTCATCTTTTATGTGTACGGAATAATTTATTTCAGCATTTTATTTTTGACCGTGCTGTTTCATTTGCCTACTGCGGCGGAGTTCGACAGAAAAGCAAATGAAGTTTCTTCACTACAATTTTTTAGCAAAATGATTAATGAAGTGCGCGACGATTCCGAACTTGCCGAAACAATTACCGAGCTTGCGCTGAAGGTATGCGATGGCAGTGCCGCATGGATGACTCGCTCGAGCAACTCCGCCGATCAACCGATTGCACCGCAGAAAATCGGGTTCTTTTATGCTGAAAAAATTTCCCGTCATGTTTTTACAAACGGTTTGGCGAGAGGGAATACGAAGATTGAATATTTCGATTTGCGCCCTTACACAAAAACTCAAACTTCGGAAGAAAAATATTCATACGTGGCAGTTGCAAAACTTAGTTCACACAGAAATGACGCGGGTTATCTCTTCATCGTAAAAAAAGATGATGCGCCGTTTGATGATGAAGATCGTTCCGCACTGGAAACATTTTCCGAATACACCGCAATTGCACTCGAAAATTCTTCGCTACTCAAAGAATCAATTGAAAAAGAAAGACTTGAAAAAGAACTCGATGTTGCGCGCGAAATTCAATACAAACTTATTCCGCAAAAAATTCCTACAATTGAAAAATTTGATGTTGCCGCGATGTACATTCCTGCATTTGAAGTTGGCGGAGATTATTATGACTTCTTCGAATTCGAGAATGGAAATATCGGATTCACAATTGCCGATGTTTCGGGAAAAGGGATTACAGCCGCATTTATCATGGCTGAAATTAGAGGGATCATAGAATCATATTCAAAAATCCTTTCTTCGCCCAAAGAAATTATGGACAAAGTAAATGTTACATTGAAGAGAACTCTCGACAAAAAAAGTTTTGTTACTGCGGCTTACGGAATGATAAATTTATCATCAGGAAAATTAAAGATGGTTCGCGCAGGTCATTGCCCGATATTAACAATCAGAAAAAACAACATTGAAATTTTGAAACCGCGCGGCATCGGGTTGGGTTTAAGTTACAACGGTTTTTTCAAAGAAAGTTTAGAAGAGATTGAATTGAATTTAGAAAAAGACGATATCTTAATTTTATTCACCGATGGAATTCTTGAAGCAAAGAATGAACATCTCGAAGATTTCGGATTAGATTCGGTGCAAGAAATCGTGCGGCAAAATTCTCATCTCTCTTCGGAAGAGATTGCAAATATTATTTTTAAAGAAGTCATGCTCTTTTCAGAAAATTGTGTACAGCATGACGATATGACACTAATGGTTTTTAAAAGAAAGAATTAACGGAGAAATCAGATGCCAGAATTCAAAACTGATATTCGGGAAAATAACGGAATAAAAATAATCGACCTTAAAGGATACCTTGACGCACACACGGCTCATCATCTTGAAGAAGCATTTTCAAAGTTGATTGAAACTAATGAGTTTAAAGTTGTTGTGAATTTTGAGAACTTAAAATATATCAGCAGTGCAGGGCTTGGTGTGTTCATGGCTTTTATTGAAACGATGCGGAACAATAGCGGCGATATTAAACTTGCGGCTATGCAACCCAATGTTTTCAATATCTTCGACCTCCTCGGCTTTCCGATGCTTTACGATATTCTTCCTAACGAATCAGATGCTGTAAAAAAATTTTCTAACTAAAAAGTTTTTATTGTGCAAAAATTAAATTCCATATTAAAAGTAAAAAGCAACACGGAGAACCTAACTCTCATTCGCGATTTTGTGCGCGAACACGCTGTTGCAAATGGTTTCTCCGATGATGCAATTAATGACATAATGCTTGCCTCCGACGAAGCCGCAACTAACATAATGAAACATTCATACAAAGCAAATTCTTCAGGGGAGATTGAAGTCTCGGTTGTAGTAATTGGTGAAGAACTTGAAATTATTTTAAGGGATAATGGCAAGTCTTTTAATCCGAATGATATTCCTTCTCCAAATATGGAAAAATATTTTAACGAAAAAAGAGTTGGCGGTTTGGGTCTTCATTTGATGCGAACGCTAATGGATTCCGTGGAATACAGCGCGGCGAAAAACGGAAATAAACTTGTGCTTAAAAAGAAACTTAAAAAAGTATCATGAGTAGCGATGTTGAAAATAATCTTCTCAGAAGAAATTTAACGGCACTGATCGAATTCAGCAGAATTGTGAACTCGAGTATGAATCTTGATTTTACATTGAATAATCTGCTTCTTTCTACTCTGGGAAAATTTTTAGCTACGAAAGGAATTGTTGCACTCTACATCAACGGCAAATTGGAAGTACGTGCATCAAAAGGAATTTCTGAAAATGAACTTCAAAATTTTCCGTTGCTAAATTTAGAATCAAACATTAACGGTGAAATCGAAAATTATATTCGGGAAAATAATCTCTCCTTCGCACAAGAAATTGAATCTTCACGCGCAAAATTGGGAATAATAATTCTCGGACACAAAATCACGAAAGCCGAATACTCGAACGAAGAAAAAGAATTTCTCAAAACTATTTTGAACCTCGCTTCCACGGCGATTGACAATTCGCACTTCATCAGCGAATTGAAGAATGTCAATCTCAGTCTTGATACACGCATCAATCGTCTTACTTCTCTTTTTGAATTAAGCAAAGAGTTCGGACTTTTAAATGAAGAGGGAAGAATTGCAAAACTTTTATTGTATTCTTTACTCGGGCATTTTTTGGTTTCGACTTATGCAATCATTTACAATGACGAAAATAAATTTAAAGTGCTCGAATCTACCGGTTCAAAATCCGCTTTGAGCGAAGCGATTAAAAAAATTAATATATCGGAAATCAACTCTGCTTTAAGTAAAGAAGAACTCTCGACAGTTTCGGATGAATTGACAAAGATGAATTTTGTTCTTGGCGTTCCGATGCGGATGAGAAATGAAACAAAGGGTTTAATCCTTTTGGGAAAACGAATGAACAACAACGATTATGTCGACAATGATCTTGAATTTATTTTTTCGCTCGGTAGCATGGCATTAGTTAGTTTGGAAAACCGGCGATTGTTCCGCGAAGCACTCGAAAAACAAAAATTGGAAGAAGAACTTGAAATTGCTCGGGAGATTCAAAAAAATCTTTTTCCAAGAATAATTCCATCGACAAAAAATTTTGACATTGCCGCTGAAAGTATCAGCTCAAAACAAGTCGGCGGCGATTATTATGATCTAATAAAAAACGATTTTGGAAATTACATTGCGGCAATCGGAGATGTCTCCGGCAAGGGCGTTCCCGCATCATTATTAATGGCGAACTTGCAGGCGTTTTTAAAATCAATTTGCAAACAAGAAGTTAAGATTGATGCAGCAACAGGATTGCTCAATGATCTTGTGTTTGAAAATACTAACGACGGAAGATTCATTACTTTCTTTTGGATGATTGTTAATGACGATGAGAGAAAAATTACTTATGTGAATGCAGGTCATAACCCACCAATTTTATTGAAAGAAAATAATCTCGTTCATCTCGATTTAGGGGGAATAATTCTCGGAGTTGTTAAAACGATGATGCCATATCTTTCCGAAGAGGTGAAACTTGATTCCGGTGATGTAATTGTCCTTTTCACAGACGGAGTAACAGAAGCAAAAAATAAATTTGATGAAGAATTCGGCGACGATAAATTCGAAAACCTTCTACTCGAATTAAAAAAATTCTCCGCCGATGAAATCTTAAAAAAAATTAAAATTGAATTAGAAAAATTTTCCGATGGAGTTTCTCAATCGGATGATATAACTATCGTGGTGATTAAAGCAAAATGAACATCAAACAAAAAACAAAAGCGATTTATCTCAAGTCGAGAGCCAAATTAATCAACTTGCTTACGATAACTTTCGGAGCATTGATAATTATTTTGATTAGCGCGCAGTTCACTTTTCTTCGCAGTTCTAATGATGAATGTTTGTGGGTTACAAATAAAGTAGCAGAAAAACAACACAAAGTATTTTTTGATCACGTACGTTACGGAGGTGTAACTTACAACGCAGGCATCAGAAACGGCGATGAGTTTGTAAGTCTAAATGGAATTAAATTCAAAAGTACTTTCGATGCACAAAGAATTTTGGATACGATTGATGAAGGTGAATACGCTAATTATGAAGTGAAACGAGGAGACCTCACAATCATTACACAGGTGCGCGTAAAAAAATTGATGAACTTTTTTCTGGCAAGCTTTTCTATCTTCAGTTTAATTTGGTTATTGGTCGGACATTTAACTTTAACTGCAAAACCGGACGGAAAAGTTCAGAAAATATTTTATTTAATTCCTGTGCTCGGAATTTATATCATCGGCACTAACACACTATTTCAAAAATTCGATTATACATTGGCGAATAAACTTTGGTTCATGTCGAACACGTTTATATTCAACTTCGCATTTGTGTTGGCTCCGTTATTGATCTTTAGATTTTTCAGTCTCTTTCCGCAAAAACATGAGTTTGTAAATAACAAATGGTTTGTTCGAACTATTTATTCGGCCGTAATAATTTTCGGTTTGTATCTGAACTTTCACATGTTCTCTCAGCCAATCAAAAGTATTGCTGATTTTATAAAAGTCGGACAGATTTATAGGCACGTGAACACAACATACTTTGCATCATTAGTCATCGGGTTGATTTTATTTTCGATAAATTTTTACAGGCAAAAGGATAAATCTAAACGGAAAACATTGACATTTATTTTTGTGTCCTTCATCCTCACAATTGTATCGTTGATTTATGTTAGCGTCATCGCACCGCAGATAAGTGATATTGTGTTTAACGCGCCGGAATTCTACACGCCGGTTATATTAATTACGCTCCTTCCCATTTCACTCGGCTATTCGATATTCAAATATCAATTGATGGATCTTTCCGATGTTATCACGCGGACAATTATGTACGGCTCGGTAACGGTAACTCTTGCAATTCTCTACTTCATATCAATTTATGGACTCGGAAGTTTAATAGGCGGCTCGTTCTCATCTAATTATCAAAATATCATTACGGCAATATCATTTGTGTTATTCGCAGTGATATTCCAAACTACGCGCGAACGTTATCAAGAAATTCTTACAAAAAAATTCTTTCCCGAACAATATGCATATCAAAGATTGTTAATCGATTTCAGCAAGGAATTAAGCGGTTTGCCCGGCATCGGGAATATCAAAGAAAAAATATTTGAAACTTTTGCAATGTCTTTAAGGATTGATGTCTTTGCTCTATTCTTAAAGAATCATGAAAATATTTTTTCGGCGGCTTGCTCGAAAGGCGTTTCGACCAACATTCACGAAATAATTATTGATGCAGAAAAATTGAAATTATTTCTTGAAGAAAAAAAATTATCATCATCGCTTTCCAATCTTGAACAAAATCATTTTCAGGAAATCTTTCCCGAACAATATGAAGAAATTAAAAGTGAAAATATTTATACCGCGATTCCTTTAACGCATTCAAATAGTATTATCGGTTTTCTTCTTATCGGTTTGAAATATACCGGTCATCAATTTACCGGGAAAGATTTAGAGTTGATTCACACCGTGTCAACTCAAGCCGCAGTGGCTTTAGAGAATGCACGATTAATTGAAGCAGAAGCGCAAAAAATAAAAATTGAAAGAGACTTGCAAGTTGCAAAAGGAATTCAAGAAGGTTTGTTGCCGAAGACGATGCCGAAAACCGAACGTCTTGAAATTTTCGGAAAGATGATTCCCGCGATGCACATTGGCGGAGATTATTTTGATGTTATCGAAGCTTCTTCTTCCAAATTATTTCTTGCCATCGGAGATGTTTCGGGGAAAGGGCTTTCAGCCGCATTATACATGACGAAAGTTCAAACGCTACTTCACCTTTATTGTAAAATTTATCAATCGCCGAAACAAATTTTAGAAACGATGAACGCCGAACTTTACAATTCGATCAACCGTGCATGGTTTATTACTCTCACGCTCGCAATAGTTGATCTTGATGAAATGAAAATTACTTTTGCACGTGCAGGGCACATGCCGACTTTTTACAGCATCAACGGAAAAATTACAGAGTACACACCAAAAGGTATCGGGCTCGGCTTAGCACCGAATAATATTTTTTCGGAGAACATGATTGAGCAAACTGCGCCGTTAGTTAAAGATAGTTTGTTATTCTTTTATTCCGATGGAGTGAATGAAATGATGAATGAAAAAGAAGAGATATTTGGGAATGAAAAAATAGTTGATTGTATTTCAACATACGCAAAGGAAGATGCAGAAACGATTTTCAAAAACCTTTGGAGTGAACTCGAAACCTTTCGCGGTACCGCCGAGCAGCACGATGATGTTACTGCGCTCATCGTAAAAGTAAAATAATTTTTCAGCTACTTCTTTTCTCGTTTAAGAAATTCATCTTTTAGAGAAATGAATTCATCCTTTTCGGGAATAATCTCACCGCTTATTAAAGTTTTTAATGTTAAATGCTTAACAGAATTTTCCCAAAAGACGACAGGCATAATATCTTCGTTATAAAAACCGTTTGATTCAACAAAAGTTTCATCCACACTTTTTAAGTGATACATAATCGGGCTTTCGTTGTTGAACTTAAAGAAATTTAAGTCTGAAATATTATTAAAATCAAATTCAATCTTTCCGTTAAGTTGATCATTCTCTAAGTACAATTTCTTCGATTTAATTTTCAGGTTAGGAAATTCTTGCTCGAAGAGATTTCCATCAATGTATTCAGATACTAAGTTTTCAAAATCTTTTTCGGGTGAATCTTCTTCGGAGTAACGTTGGCTGAGCAAATTCTTGTACACAATTTCACCATTGCCCGAACCATCTTCCGAAATGTGAATTGAAATTTCTTTAAACTCGGTTGTCAAACATCCGGTTACGAAAAAAAGTAATGCGAAAGAAGTGAGAAGTAAGTGTTTCATAAATTCATCCTTGTTTAAAATAAAAAAGGCTACTCGATTCAGTAGCCTTAAATTAAAAGAATAAAAACTAAAATTCTAATTTCTTTTTGTATTTGTTTGCGAAATCAAGAACCATTGCGCTTGCAACGAAGATTGAAGAATAAGTTCCGATGATGATACCGAAGAAGAGGGTGAACGCAAAAGCTCTTAAAACTTCTCCGCCGAAAATCAGAAGAACCAAAATGGTTAGAAGTGTTGTTCCGCCTGTGAGTATGGTTCTACTCATAGTTTTATTTATACTCATATTGACAACTTTTTCAAGTGCTTCGGTCTTATGAATTTTTAACGACTCACGCACACGATCGAAAACAATTACTGTATCGTTGATTGAATATCCGACAAGAGTTAAAAATGCCGCAACAACGGTGAGCGAAATTTCAAGATTTAATCCCGGTATCAATCCATAAAGAATCGAATACAAGCCGAGTGTAATCAACACATCATGAAACAGAGCAGTAACTGCGCCGAGTGCAAAGATGAATTTAAATCTGAAGCCGAGATAAATCAATATTGCAACAAGCGAAAGAAACACGGCAATAATTGCGTCGCGTTTTAGTTCACTTCCTACTTTGGGACCGACAATATCTTCTCTTAAAATTTGGAACTTATTGTCAGCATAACTTTTAGAAAGATTTTCCTTTATCCAATCGGAAATTCCAATTCTTACAATCGCTTGAAGATTATCCTGTTCTTCCGAAACTTTGCCGGCTTGAAATCCCGCGAGATAAAGTTCATCTACAATTGACGAGGTTGTATCCGGGTTAGCAAATTGATATGTGATGGAATTATTAGTTCTATCTACAATTTGCTTTTCAATACCCGGGAAAGATTTGTCAATTGTGTTTTCAATTGAGGATTGAACTTTCGGATACAGATCGGTTGGGATATCTTGCAGTTCGGTTCGAATCAACACGCCGCGTTCACCGCCGAATGTTTTTACTTCGATATCTCCTAGCCCGATATTCGCAAGCTTTGATCTCACATCACTTATGTCAACGGATTTTTGGAATTCAAGAACTATTTCACTTCCGCCCTGGAAGTCAATTCCATATTCCAAACCTCTGATTATAATGTTAGCGAATCCAATTAAAAAAATAGCGGAAGAGATAATGTAAAACATCTTTCTCTTCCCCATAAAATCTACATTTAAATTTTCAAAAATTCTCATCTTCTTAAACTCCTTATTTCTTAACCGACAGAAATCTTATAACCTTTGTGAACCATTATATCGAAGATAATTCTGGCAATAACAAGTGCGCTGAACAAACTTGTAGCGATACCAATCATCAGCGTTAAAGCGAACCCTTGAATTGGTCCTGTGCCGAATTGATATAGAATTACTCCCGTAAAAAATGTTGTAATATTACCGTCAAAAATTGCCGAAAATGCTTTCTTAAATCCGCTATCTATTGATGCTTTTATTGTTTTACCCGTTGTAAGTTCTTCCCTAATTCTTTCATAGATTAGCACGTTTGCATCAACAGCCATACCGATTGTTAGAACGATACCTGCGATACCGGGTAGTGTTAAAGTGGCACCAAAGGCGGCTAAAACGCCAATGATGAATAAGACTGTGCATGTTAGCGACACACCCGCAATTGAACCTGCTTTTTGATAGTAGAACAGCATAAAAATTCCAACAATCAAATATCCAATTAGTGCTGAATTTAATCCCTTAGAAATAGAATCCTGACCTAATGACGGTCCGACAGTTCTCTCTTCAATAATATCAACAGGAGCGGGGAGTGCGCCGGCTTTCAAAACTATTTCGAGCAGTTTTGCTTCTTGCATATCTGCCATTCCTTCAATTTGAGATCGTCCACCGGGAATTTTACCTCGAATAACGGGTGCAGAAAAAACTGAGCCGTCAAGGATAATTGCACATCGCTTATCAACATTTGAACCTGTAATTCTCGCCCATTCAGTTGCACCTTCGGAATTCATTTCCATTGTAACAATCGGTGCGGATGTTCCGGGGTCAATTGTGGCAACGGCATTTGTAATTACACCACCTGTTAGTTCTGCAGATTTATTCACGCAGTATAATAGAAAAATTCCTTCACCCTCTTGAAAAGTAATTGGTTTTGCGGAGAAGAGAAATTCAATATTATCCGGCATAACTTTTTTGACTTCAGGACGCGATAACATTCTTTCAATTTTCGATTTCTCGGTTTCTTTAACGTATGCATCAGCACTTCTTCCCTGCGGATCCAAAAGTGCAACAGAAAAGAAAGGATGTTCTTTCGCAAATTCTTCTGCTGTTAGTTGTCTATTCGGATCAGTTGTGTCTGCATTCTTGGCAGTATCGGTTATAGCCGCTTTTGTCGTATCGTTTGAAGCCAAAGTGGTCGAGTCATCTATTGAAGTTGAATCATCAAAAGATTTACCTGCGAGTACCTGGTCAATTTTTTCCATGACGGCAAAAGTAAATTCAGGATCGCGCACGAGTTTGAACTCGAGCAGCGCAGTTCCTTGCAGAAGTTGCCGTGCTTCTTCTTCTTTCGCTATGCCAGGTAATTCAATAATAATTCGTCTGTCACCCTGGCGTTGAATGCTTGGCTCGGAAACACCGTACTGGTCAACTCTGTTACGGATAATTTCAACCGCTCTATTGACTGCATCTTCAGTTTGAGATTTCAAATCAGAAATTATTTTATCATCATCCTCACGGATAGAGCCGAAGTATCTGCTCAGTCTGATCTTTCTATCTTGAAGTTTGCGTACAAGAATGTCAACGACCGGTTCATCGGAAAGAGACGCTTCTTTAATAGCAGATTGTAAAATTTCCCGATAAGTATCATCGGGATCATTAGCAAGTTTTTCAAGAAGTTTTGCAGTGTTCACTTCCATTACAAGCCGCATACCGCCTTGCAAATCAAGCCCGAGTTTCATTCGCTTCATTCTTGCATCACGAATTGAAGCGTCAGCAAGTTTTATCGAATCCTCAATGGAAGTTAAAAATTTATTTAATTGGTCTTCGGAAATATCCGGGTTGGATTTTTTAAGACTGTCAAGTTTTAAATCTAAAGTCTTTGCAATAGTTTGGGTGTTTTGATAATCCTGAAAAGTAGGATAAAGATAAAATACACTCAGCCCGATTGCAGCAACAATGATTATTAATCGAAATCGAAATTCTTTCATATCAAGTTATTCTGAAATAATGACTTATAAAAATATTTAAGACTTCAAAATTAACTCCTGATGTGGTCAAAAGTCAATTAAATTTAAAGGTATTGTTTATGATGTATCAAATATTATTGAAAAACTCTCGCCGTTGGGGGCAAAAGTCGGTATTTATGATGAAAATTATTAATCAAAACCAATACATCCTTATATTTGCGACGTTTTTGTAAAATTTGAGGAAGAAATTGTATTTGAAATTTTTTGGAGATAATGAAATTTTTAGCTCCGTCCTGCCGCCGAGAGATTCCATTGAGGAAAAGTACAAGTGGAAAATTGAAGATATTTATAAGAGTAACGATGAATGGGAAAATAAATTTCGATGGGTAGAAAACAATCTTGGAAACTATCAAAGTTTTGAAGGAAAGATTCTACACTCTGCAAAACAACTTTTGAGTTGCCTTAAGTATGATGAATCAATCGGCATTGAATTGGAGCGGTTGTATCTCTATGCGATGCTATTAAAGGATAGCGATTTAACCATTCAAGAAAATCTCTCTCGTGAACAAAAAATAAAATCGCTTTATGCAAAAGCATCTGCGGCGGTTTCCTTCATCAAACCGGAATTGCTGAGCTCATCGTACGAAAAAGTTTTACAATTTCTTGGTGAAGAAAAAGAACTCGAAATTTATCGCCATTATTTTGATGATCTTTTCAGGGAAAAACCTCATACACTTTCGAAAGAGAGTGAAGAGATTTTGGCTTTCTCGAGCGAAGTGCTTTCCGGTCCGTATGAAACATTTTCTATTTTTACAAACGCGGATTTGAAATTTGAAGATGCGAAAGATGATGGCGAAAATAAAATCCCGGTCTCACACGGAAAATATTATGCAGCACTTTATTCTAATGATAGAACTTTACGTCGCACGGTTACAGAATCTTATTACAAACCATTCAAAGAATATTCATCAACAATTTCGAGTATCTTACTTTCATCTTTAAAAGGAAATATCTTCACTGCAAAAGTGCGAAAATATAATTCTGCACGTGAAGCATCTCTTTCCAAGAATAATATTCCTATTGAAGTTTATGATAAATTAATTTCAAGCGTGAGCGACAATATTTCAACAATGCATCGTTGGACTGCTTTGAAAAAAAAGATGCTGAGGGTAGAACAATTATTCCCGTACGATTCTTATGTTTCTGTCTTCAATGAAAAGCTGGAAAAAAAATATTCTTACGACGATTCGATGAATATTGTAGTTGACTCACTTCAATTAATGGGAGATGAATATCTTTCTGCATTAAAAACTGCTTTCAACGAAAGATGGATTGATGTTTTCGAAACGAAAGGGAAAAGAAGCGGCGCATATTCTTCTGGAACAACTTTCGGCGTGCATCCTTACGTGCTTCTAAATTGGAATGATCAGTTAAATGATGTTTTTACTCTTACACATGAAATGGGGCATAACATGCACTCATATTTTACGGGACGAAATCAACCATACTGCTATGCAAACTATTCAATATTTTTAGCGGAAGTTGCTTCTACGTTTAATGAATCTTTGTTACTTGAATTTTTAATAAATAATTCTAAAGATGATGAAGAAAAATTATTCCTCTACGAAAAGTATTTAAATAATGTAACGACAACTTTCTTCCGACAAACTATGTTTGCGGAGTTTGAGAAAATGCTTTATCAAAAAATTGAATCGGGAAATTTTCCAACTGCAACGGAACTTTGTACAGATTACAAAGATGTGTATCAAAAATATTGGGGAAAAGAAATGCACGTTACCGAAGATGAATCTTTCACGTGGGCGCGCATTCCGCATTTTTATTATAACTTTTATGTGTATCAATACGCCACGGGTTTTGCCGCTTCGGAATATCTCGTTCAACTTGTGAAATCGGAAGGCGCACCTGCCGTAAATCGATACTTAAATTTTTTAAAATCGGGTAACTCAAAATATTCAATTGATATATTAAAAGATGCGGGTGTAGATATGCTTTCATCTCAACCGATTCTTGCCGTAATTAAAAAAATGAATATTGTACTTGACGAGATTGAAAAAATTTTAGAAAAAAGAAATGAGAGACATTCATGAAAATTTATTCCAAACTTGAACTTAACAATCATTGGCAATCACTAACTTATGATGACATAAGTTTAATCCCGAAAGAAATCTCGGAAGTGAAATCGAGAAATGAATCAAATGTGCAAACAGAATTTCTCGGGAAAAATTTAAACGTTCCCGTACTTTCCTCGCCGATGGATTCCGTTACCGGCATTGAAATGTGCAAAGAATTGAATTCATTGGGTTGCATAGGAATTCTGAATAGATTCGATTCATCTTTAGATGAAATTCTTTCCACAAAAAATAGTTTGGATGGAATTACCGCAGTATCGATTGGTTTAACGACCGAAGAAAAAGTAATTGAAAAATTAGTAGCAAAAAAAATGTTGCTTTGCCTCGATACTGCAAATGCGAGTAACAGAGAAGTTCTAAAAAAATCAGAAAACATTAAAAAGAAATTCGATGTGAAATTAATCGTCGGAAATATTGCTCACAGCGCAATGCTTGCAGATCTGGAAAACTCCGGTGCTGATGCCGTGCGTGTTGGAATCGGTAGCGGTAGCGTTTGTACAACTTCAATTCAAACCGGAATAGGAATTGGGCAAGTCTCCTCGTTGCTCGATGTTTTTTTTACTCGTGAAGAAAAAAAATTAAAAATAAAAATTATCGCAGACGGTGGAATAAAAAGCGCTGGAGATTGCGCAAAAGCATTGGCTCTCGGCGCCGATATTGTCATGCTCGGTAGGATGCTTGCCGGAACAAAAGAAACGCCCGGTGAAATAATAAAATATAACGGGCAACTTTGGAAAAAGTATCGCGGCTCGGCTTCTTTCGGTGTGAAAATGAAAAATGAATTTATCGAAGGTGAAGAAACTATGGTGGCTTACAAAGGCTCGGTCAGAAATGTTATCAATGGAATTTCTGACGGTGTGAAAAGCGCAATGAGTTACATGAATTGCAAAAACATAAAAGATTTACAAGCGACTGAATCATTCGCTATTTTGAGCAACAGTTCATATTTAGAACGTCTTCCAAAAATTTAAAGGAGTTAAAATGAAATCCGGAATTTTCTATTTAGTAATTTTTTTCTCATTAATTTCTTTTGCGCAGAAAAGAAATTTTACTCTCGATGATATCTACAAAGTGAAAAACGTTGGGGCACCTGCTTTATCAAACGATGGAAGTAAAATAGTTTTTGCTGTTACAAAATATGATATGCAGAAGGGTAAAAGCAAAACCGAAATTTTTCTAATGAACAGTGATGGCAAAAATCTGAAACAGCTTCAAATTAAAGAGGGAAATCCTTATTCACCGTTTTGGGGAAAGGATAACAACTACGTTTTTTATTTCAAGTATATCGATGGCGAATCAAATTTGCTAAAGTATGATTTGCAAAATGATAGTTCGATTTCCGTTTTGAAATATTATCCGGGAATAGATGAATTGCAAATTTCAAATGACGGAAGTAAAACAATTTTTTCTTCAAAAGTTTATCCCGATTGCGGTGCTGATGAAGAATGTAATAAAGAAAATATCGAAGCCGCCGAAGAGAATCCTCTCCAAGCTTATCTTGCCGATGAACTGCTTTATCGTCACTGGACTTCTTTCGACGAAGGAAAATATTCTCATCTGATTTTGAAAAAATTCGAGGAAGAAAAATTTGTCGATCTAACACCCGGAAATTTTCACTCACCTATTTTTTCTCTGGGAGGAGTTGGGTTTAATTTTTCTCACGATGACTTAAAAATTGCATTTGTTTCTAATAGAGAAAAAGATCAAGCATCAACAACAAACGCAGATGTTTGGCTATTGGATTTAACTTCCAATGAAATTGAAAATATTACAACTCAGAATAAAGCATGGGATGGTTCGCCTATTTTTTCACCCGATGGAAAATATCTCGCATACTTAAAACAAGATCGCCCCGGTTTCGAATCGGATATTTTCACAATTGTACTTTACGACCTTAAAACAAAAACTCATAGAAATATCTCTTCAAATTTTGATAACGCGATAAATGAAATTCAATGGTCGCTCGATTCAAAGCAAATTTATTTTACTGCGGATGTGCAGGGTTACTCGCCTCTATATCGGATTGATGTTCAATCGCAAAAGATTGAAAAAATTTCTAACAACGTTGCAATCGGAGGATTTACAATTGCTCCGAATGGTAAATCAATTTTTTATACCTACAGACTGATGAACAAACCTGCGGAGATTTATAAATTCGATTTTGATTCGAAGAAAGAAACTCAGCTTACTTTTTACAATAAAGAATTATTAGAAGCGGTTGATTTCAGACCTGTAGAGCAATTATGGATTACAGGCGCCGACAATAAACCTGTGCATATGCTTTTAGTTAAACCTCACAATTTTGATCCGCAAAAAAAATATCCGTTGGTTATCAATGTTCATGGCGGTCCGCAGGGACAGTGGATGGATGCATATCGCGGCGATGGACAACTTTACGCCGGTTATGGTTACGTAACTGCATTTCCGAATCCGCACGGCTCACGCGGCTATGGGCAAGCATATACGGATCAGATATCCGGAGATTGGGGCGGAAATGTTTTTGAAGATATAATTTGCGTGCGCGATTCACTTTCAAAACTTAGCTTCATCGATACAAATAGAATTGGTGCAATGGGCTGGTCTTACGGTGGATATATGATGAATTGGTTGCAGGCAAAAGCACCGGAAAAATTTAAGTGCTTCGTTTCGATGATGGGCATTTACAATTTGGAATCTTTTTATGGAACGACAGAAGAACTTTGGTTCCCCGAATGGGATTTGAAAGGGCAACCATGGAACTCGGACGATTATAAAAAATTTTCACCCTCTAATTTTGTTTCTAATTTTTCTACTCCAACTTTAATTATCACCGGAGAAAGAGATTACCGCGTTTCTTATACACAGAGCGTAGAATATTTCACCGCTCTACAAAAAAAGGGGATTGATTCGAGATTAATAATTTTCAAAAATGACGGACACTGGCCTAATCATTATCGTTCAATGCCTTTATATTATAACTCTCATTTAGAATGGTTCAACAAATATTTGGGAGGTGAACCTGCACCTTACGATAGCAATCAGATGATTCGCAACAAAGCCTTTTAAAATAAAAAAGCCGGAATGTTACTTCCGGCGGGCAGGGTATATAACCGCAGAGGGTATATTTAAACGATTACATACCTAAATAGTTGTGTTGAAGCTAAGCGATTTAAGCTTATCACCATTATCGGAGTAGTGATCATACAAACTAAACTTTGTTCTTTCTTCTATTTGCGGCTGATAAAATGCTCTTGGCATTTCTTCAACTACTTGTTTTTTCTCTCTGTAGAGAGTGGAGTCGTTCAAAATCTTAAATCTTTCCTTCGGCTGTTGATACTTAATTCTGGTTAAATGTTGTACGCTTGCAGTTTTCTTTCTTACATAAGTAACTTGATTTGCGTGCGCCGGTGCTAATATTGGTTGACCGATATTCATTGGTGAAATCAATTCTTTTGCGGCAATAACCGGGTTAGATTTACTTTTACGTTTTTTAATCTTGTAAAGAACATAAGAAACTGAGGTTACCAGTATGAACAGGATGCTGAATAACGTCAGCGCTAATTTTATAATCGGTATCAGTTCCATTTTAATTTTCCTTTCGAATTTCAGTTTTTAATTAGTTTCAAAATTTGATTCCCTTTCTACAAACCTCGTGCCAATTCGATTTTAGCGCAAAATCAAAACTTTTCGCTCACTCACCATCTTTTTTTGAGATTTAATTTCATTTTGAGACGTTAATACTTAAATGCTTTCTCATCTTCTAAATGGCTCAAGCAACTCCTTTGTATTTGATTATTTAGGAGAATTTTTCTTTTTTTACATAGAGCGAAGTGTTATTTTAACTCCTTACTTTTTAAGTAGTTAGCGGAATTTTCATAAATTAAATCCGGAGAGTGTGTAAATGACCAAAGCTGACTTAGTTGATATGGTTGCCACCGGCACAGGCTTAACTAAGCTTGAAACCGAAGCGGTTATCGAGGGATTTTTTACGAGTGTTATCGAATCTTTGCGGAAAGGCAAAGGGATTGAGATCAGAGGATTTGGAACCTTTAAAGTTAAGAAGAAAACCGGAAGGTTTGCGCGAAATCCTAAATCCGGCGATAAAGTTTTTGTCCCCGAACATTTTGTCCCTGTTTTTAAGTTTTCAAAAGATTTTAAAACTTTAGTTGATCAGGGAATGAAAGGAAACGAATAAACCTTTACGAATGAGATGTATTAATTGTAACAGCGAATTAGAAGGATCTTTCAAGTATTGCCCGAATTGTGGAAATAATTTAACAGAAGATTCAATTGATGGTGGCAGTTTATCTGTCGAAAATTCTCTGCTTATTGTTTGCGAGGTGTGCGGAGAAGAAAACGATGGCTTACATAAATTCTGCAAAGGATGCGGAAGTGTAATAAATAATTCCGGCAGAATTATTGAAGTTAGTAATGTTGCGGGCGAAAGGAAGAAAGTTCAGCAAAAGAAAAATAGTTCCGTAAAAAAGCCATCAAAGCAGAAGAGAGAAGTAAAAAGTTCAAAAAGTTCACTCTCAACTTCACAGATTTATCTTATTTTTGCGGGAATACTTTTTGTCGGTTTTCTTTTGATGTATGTAAGCGGAGTAATTGATACTCCAAAAGTTAATCATGATCATTCAAACCAAACAGACTTGCAAGGATTAAACGAGCCGAACTACCAAGCAATAAATGATTTACGCAATCGAATGCTCGCAAATCCGAATGACATTAATCTAATGTTACAATTGGCTCATACTTTACACGACAATGGAATGTATGAAGAAGCCATCACTAACTACAAAAAATATATCGAAGTTGATTCAAGCAAACCTGAAATATTCATCGATGCGGGTGTTTGTTATTTCAACCTTAAAAAATATTATGAAGCAATCTCGATGATTAAAAAAGGTTTAGAATTAAATCCCGATCATTTAATCGGAAACTATAACATGGGAATTGTCTATCTCTCCAAAGGAGAAAGGGAAGAAGCCGTGAAATGGTTTAATAAAGTAATTGCGCTTGAGCCGAATAGTAAAGAGGCGAAGCAAGCAAAAGAATTAATTAGTTCACATTTATAAATAAAAGGAGATCACGTTAATGCCTTGTGGTAAAAAGAGAAAAAGACATAAAATGTCTACTCACAAAAGAAAAAAAAGACTTCGCAAGAACAGACATAAAAAAAGAATAAGATAAAATATTCGAGAAGCCACCTTAGCTCAGCTGGTAGAGCAGCTCATTCGTAATGAGCAGGTCGTCGGTTCAAGTCCGACAGGTGGCTCTTGCTTTTTATTCATCAATTTGTTTTATAATATTTAAAACAAATTTCATTTCATAATTACTCACTTGAAATATCATCCCAATCTTTTACATGCTGTTGTCTCCATTCTTAAAGAAAATTTTTCTTCATCTTTGAATGCCGATAAAATTATTCAACATCTGCTTCGAAAGAATAAGAAATGGGGCTCGCGTGATAGAAAATTTGTGGCAGAAACTTCATACAATATTATTCGCAAGTGGAGATTGCTTTGGGAATTGAGCGGCGAAATTCCATCTCTCTCCGACGAAAAACTATTTTCCATCATCGCAATTGAATTATTTATTTCCACCCGCGAAGATGAACTTCTAAAACTCAAAACAAAATTTTCTTCCGCAGAAATTGATGAGAGATTAAAAAAATTTGAAGCTCATCGAGCTATTAGAGAATCAATCCCTGATTGGTTGGATAAATTAGGCGAAGATGCACTTGGCAACCGCTGGGATGAAGAAATATCAGCATTAAATCAACAAGCGAAAGTTGTTCTGCGAGTTAATGAATTGAAAATTTCGCGCGATGAACTTGCGCAAAAGCTAAATGATGAAAACATTGAAACAGAAAAAGTTGAAGATGTTCCCTCAGCGTTAGTTTTATCGAATCGCCAAAATATTTTCACGAACAAATTTTTTAAAGATGGATTCTTCGAGATTCAAGATGCCTCTTCGCAAAAGGTAGCCATGCAAATGAAATTAGAACCCGGCTTACGTATTGTGGATGCATGCGCTGGCGGCGGAGGCAAATCTCTTCAGATCGCAACTTTAATGAAAAACAGAGGCAAAGTTCTTGCACTCGATACAAACGAAAAAAAAATAAATCAACTTCGAGAACGGTCTCGCCGAAATTCAATTTCAATTATTGAAACAAAAGTTATCGACTCGACAAAAGTGTTTAAACGATTGTACGACTCAGCAGATAGATTGTTGCTTGATGTTCCTTGCTCAGGGCTTGGCGTTCTTCGGCGCAATCCCGATGCAAAGTGGAAATTGAGCATCGAGAAAATTCAAGAATTGATTGAGTTGCAGAAAAATATTCTTAACACATATTGCAACATCACAAAAGTGAACGGTTATTTAATTTATTCTACATGCAGTCTCCTCCCCTCCGAAAATGAAAATCAGATAGAAAATTTTTTACAACATCATTCAAATTTTTCTTTGGAAGAAGCTGTTTCGATCTCTCCAGCTCGCTCAGGATTCGATGGTTTCTTCATCGCGCGGCTAAAAAGAAAAAACTAACTCCACTTCGCACCACTTCGCTTTTTCCCGAAAGAATTGAAAATAATCTGCAATTCTCACTCAATTCTGTCCAAATTCTTTAACTATTTCATTTTTTTTCAAAAAACTTCTTGACTTTGAAATCAATTTTATACTATTTTGGTATGTAGTGGTTTAAAGTGGTTTAAACCATGTAACTTAAAATAGGAAAATGTTTAAAGGTCAATACATACATATCATCGATTCGAAGGGAAGAGTGAACATCCCTTCCAAACTTAGGCGCTACATTTCTGCTGAAGCGAACGGCAGTTTTGTGATGACACAAGGCATCGATCGTTGCGTCGATCTCTATCCAAAAGATCACTGGAGCGATTTAGAATCCAAGTTGACGAAGTTGAATATCTACGATCAGAAGGATATGCGCTTCATTAGAATGATGCTCTTCAATGCGACAGAGGATACACTTGACGGGCAATCAAGAATTTTGATTCCTCAAAACTTAATTGAATATGCCGAGATTAAAAATGAAGTTTTGATTCTTGGTGCAATGAAAAAAATTGAAATATGGAATCCGGATATTTTTAATCAATACATAAAATCAAGTGAACAAAGTTTTGAACAAATAGCTTCGGAAGTGATGAAGCTGTAAGAATGCAAAACCTGGTTATGAATTTTGATTTGACTCATCATGAGCCGGGTTTTTCGAGTTTGATGAGTTTATGAGTACGATTCACACGCCCGTACTGTTAAAAGAGTGCTGTGATTATTTAATGACCAATAACAAAGGAAACTATTTTGATGGAACAATCGGTTTCGGCGGACATGCCGGCGCAATGCTCGAAATACTTGATGCATCTGCAAAGTACGTTGCTACCGATGTTGACAATCATGCCTTTAACTATTCATCTAATCTATTCAAGGACGATAAACGAGTAAAATTGTACAACTTAAATTTTTCTAAAATTAGCTCTATTGCCGCGTTGGAACAGGTTTCTGTGTTTGACGGAATATTTGCTGACCTCGGTGTCTCCTCCTTTCAACTCGATTCATCCGAATCGGGTTTTAGCTACCGCGCAGAAACAAAACTTGATCTTCGATTGGATAAATCAAAAAATCAATCCGCCGCCGATGTTGTCAACTCGGAGGATGAATCGTTATTAACAAAAATATTTTTCGAGTTCGGCGAGGAAAAGAATGCACGTAAAATTGCTCGAGCAATTACTCAAAGAAGAACAATCAAAAAATTTGAAAACACTTCCGAACTTGTTTCAATTATTGAACCGCTCACACCACCGAATTATTTGAACAAAACTCTTTCGCGTGTTTTTCAAGCATTAAGAATTTATGTGAACGATGAATTGAATGTTCTGAAAAAATTTCTTTCGGAAAGTATGAATTGTTTGGTTCACGGAGGCAGAATTGCAATTATAACTTTTCACTCACTCGAAGATCGAATTGTAAAAGATTTTTTTAAGTATGAAAGCTTGTCGTGTATTTGCCCAAAAGATTTTCCGGTTTGTCGTTGCGATAAAACTTCACGATTAAAAATTCTTACAAAGAAGCCAATCATTCCTTCAGTTGAAGAGATAAAAAATAACAGGCGTGCGCGAAGCGCAAAATTAAGAGTAGCTGAAAGATTATGAAGAAAAAACCTGCGTTGCTCGCATACTTAATTTTAATCTTTACGCTATTCATGATTTTGCTCGGATACGTTTCGATGAAACTGAACATCGATGAACTGAAAAAGAGAAAAGTAGGAATCGAAAATGAAATTCTTGTCTTGAATGAGGACATGATTAAACTTGAAGCAGAGTATCAGTTCTTCTCAAGTGAGGAAAGAATTCGCGCACTCGCTTCAAATCAGCTTGGAATGGTTTTTAATCCGATAGCACTTGATAATATTAATGTTAGCGAATCGGAAGTTAATCGCCTGAAAGAAAATTTGGAGAATTATGAATATCAATAGATTATTGGTCGTTGTAGTCTTCATAGTTCTTTTCTTTATAGGATTAACATATCGTCTTGTTCATTTGCAAGTAGTCAAAGGGGAAGAGTTAAGTTATTACGCACAAAAACAACAACGTGAAACTATTGCCATTAAAGCAAACAGAGGATTAATCTATGACAGAAACAAAATCTTACTCGCATACAATAGCAACGATGTAACATTCTATTTCAATAAAAAAGCGGCAAGTGAATCTGAGATTAATGTTGTTGCTTCAAGTTTTGCGAAAGTTTTGAAAATTTCAAAATCGGAATTGCTCGCTAAAATTTCCAGAAATCATAAAAGATTTGTTCTCGCAAAAAAAGTTTCCGGTTTGGATGCGTTGAATTTAAAAGATTTAAAGATTAACGGATTGGAGTTCGAAGAAGACCCAACAAGAATTTACAATTACAATTCTGTTGCATCTCATTTAATCGGCTACTTAAATTACAACAGCATTGGAGTTGAAGGAGTAGAGAAAATTTTTGAAGATCAACTTCGCGGTTTAGATGGTAAAAGATTAATAATCAAAGACGGTACGGGAAAAATGATTACCGAGATCGATCAAGCACTCGAACCCGCAGTTGATGGTTATAATATTGAATTAACGATCGATAAATCGATTCAAGAAATTCTTGAAACAAATTTAAAATATGGTATCGAACGCTTCGGAGCCGCATCTGCTATGGGTTTGGTGATGAATCCTCAGAACGGCGAAATTCTTGCGCTTGCAAACGCTCCCGATTTCGATTTGAACAACATCAAAAATTTTGACGATGCAATTCGAAGAAATAAAATTTTAACCGACACGTATGAACCCGGTTCAACATTCAAAACAATTGCGCTTGCCGCCTTGCTTGATAAAAAACTTTGCACACCGCACGATAAAGTCTTTGCAGAAAACGGCAATTATTTTTTCAATAATGTAAATATCAAAGATTCTCATGCCGAAGGTTGGCTGACGGTTGCAGAAGTGCTTGCAAAATCAAGCAACATCGGAATGGCGAAACTTTCGCAAAAAATTGATTCCGAAACTTTCTATCTCTTCTTACGTGATATTGGTTTCGGAAATGTTACCAATATCGAATTACCCGGCGAAGCAAAAGGAACTTTGCGCAAACCAAAATTGTGGAGTAAAGTTTCGAAGTCAAGCATAAGTTACGGTTACGAAATTTCTGTAACTCCGCTACAATTGATTGCCGCTTACGCATCCTTAATTAATGGCGGTTTGCTGATTCAACCCTCGCTTGTGAAAAAAGTAATTGACGCAAACGGCGGAGTGATTCGTGAGAATGCACCAAACGTTTTAAGAAAAATAATCTCGGATGAAACTTCGCAAACAATTCGCATGTTACTTCTAAATGCCGTGAAAATTGGCACGGGAAAAAAAGCATCAGTCGAAGGTATTAACATCGGCGGAAAAACCGGAACGACGCGAACACTTGTTAACGGCACTTACTCTAAAGAATTTTATAACTCATCATTCATCGGGTTCTTTCCCGCGGAGAATCCAACTTATCTTTGTTTGATTGTTTTTAATTCACCTTCGAAAGAATCTTATTACGGTGGAGATGTTGCCGCTCCGGTATTTCAGGAATTTGTAAAACAGGTTATTGAACACTCACCGGAGAAATTTAATAATCCAATCGGTGATGAAAGTATCATAAAAATTTCCACAGTTAAAAATGGAGATGAACAACTTCAATTCGCAGAAAATGAAACGAACAATACTCCAACCGTTACGCTTCCCAACACACAAAAAAGGAATATGCCCGACGTAAAAGGAATGGCTGTGCGAGATGCAATTAAATTATTGAACAACCTCAACATCCTTTTTGAATTGAAGGGCTTCGGAAAAATACAATCGCAATCCATTACTCCGGGCGATGAAATAACCGATACTGATGTTTGTATATTAAATTGCGCGGCAAGCGAGGAAGTTGCAAATTGATGGAACTTTCTAAATTGATGAATTACGTTAATGCTGTTCAGGTTATCGGCGAAGTTGAAAGAAAAGATATTTCCGGCATCTTTCACGACTCGCGCAAAGTATTAAAAGGTTCGGTGTTCGTTGCGATAAAAGGATTTAACACTGATGGACACAAACACTTGCAGAGCGCAATTGCCAACGGTGCGGTTGTTGTTGTTGTTGAAGATCATTCGTCAATTCCAGACGAACTTGTTACTCATTCCAAGCTGACAAAAGTTGTTGTTGTTGATTCCCGTTTAGCCCTTGCTCAATTTTCAAATGCGTTTTATAAACTTCCAAGTGCATCTCTCCAACTAATCGGAGTTACAGGAACGAATGGAAAAACTACAACGACTTACTTCATAAAAAATATTTTAAAAACGGCGGGCAAAAAAACCGGATTAATAGGAACAATTCAAAACATGATCGATGAGGAGATTGTTCCTTCTTCTTTCACTACTCCCGAATCCAATGAACTTAATGAGTTGATTTATTCGATGAAAGAAAAAAACTGTTCTTCCGTTGTTATGGAAGTTTCTTCACATTCACTACAACTAAAAAGAGTTGAAGGATTAAAATTCTCTGCCGCAATCTTTTCAAACTTAACTTCCGATCATCTTGATTTCCATCATACACTTGATAATTATCTTCAAGCGAAGAAAAAATTGTTCGACATGCTCGACGATACTGCAATTGCTGTGTACAATGATGATGATGTTCATTCACCTCAACTCATTGCAGATTCTCAAGCAAAAAAAATAAGCTACGGAACTAATGCAAAGTGTAACTATCAAATTCAGGATTTGAGTTTCGATATGAACGGCACTTACTTCACAGTTGTGTTTGAAAACAAAAAATATTTTTTGCAGACAAGTCTTGTCGGCGAATTCAATGCCTTCAACGCAACTGCGGCATTCTCTGCCACAACATCTCTTGGCGTTGATCCGATGACTGCTGTTGAGGGAATTAAAGATACTCCGCAAGTTCCCGGAAGATTTGAAGTAATTCGGAAAGAAGCAAAAAGTGTAGTTATAGATTATGCGCACACTGCAGATAGTCTCGAAAAAACTTTGCAAAACATTCGCAAGATTGTCGGTCCCGATCAAAACATAGTTACGGTTTTTGGTTGCGGAGGAAATCGCGACAAAACAAAACGCCCGATTATGGGAAGAATCGCAAGCGAATACAGCACTAACGTTATCATTACAAATGATAACTCAAGATTTGAAAATGCTGAAGATATTATTAATGAAATTATTTCAGGTATAAAACTTTCGAACTATAAAATAATTGAAGATCGGGAAGAGGCAATTGCCTCGGCAATAAAGAACAGCACAAATGACGCGATAATATTGGTGGCAGGAAAAGGACACGAAAACTACCAATTAATTCGAGGCGTCAAGCATCATTTTTCTGATCGTGAAGTTGCGGAGAAATATTTGTTCGCATGAAAAAATTGAACATCACACTCCAAGATTTGTTTGATATGCCGACTGCGCAGATTTACAATCCCGATTCGTATAAAACCGCTTCATCGGTAGTGATCGATTCGCGAGCTGTAAAACGCGGTTCAATGTTCGTTGCAATTAAAGGAGAACGATTTGACGGACATGAATTTATTTCAGAAGCGATGAAAAACGGCGCAGAGAGTTTTGTAATCAATAAAAAATATGAAAAGAAATTTTCTTCTTTGAACAAAACTTTTGTAACAGTTTCCGATACCACTTTAGCACTTGGTTATCTTGCGTATGTCTGGAGAAAAAAATCTTCGGCAAAAGTTATTGCTATAACCGGAAGCAACGGAAAAACTTCAACGAAAGATTATTTAACAACGATCTTATCGGAAAAATATTCTGTTCATTCAACGACCGCGAATTACAATAATCATATCGGCGTTCCGCTTACAATTTTATCTTCGAAGAAAAAAAATCAAGTAATGGTGCTTGAACTTGGAACGAACCATTTCGGCGAAATAAGTTACACTGCGAATGTAGCATCACCGGACTTTGCGATGATTACAAACATCGGCAACTCTCATCTCGAATTTCTAAAAAATAAAGCCGGCGTGTTGAAAGAAAAAAAATCTTTGCTCGATGTTTGTGAAAAAAATTGCGGAATGATTTTTATTAATCAAGATGACCCTTATTTATCAAAGATTCAAACCGGTTACACAAATACAGTCACATTCGGCTCAACAAATGCATCCGATCATTATTACAAAGTGTTGGCTGTAACTCATGGTGGAAAAAGTAGAATTGAATTCGGAACAAAGAAGAAACGTATTGTTGCCGAATCAAATCTTTTGGGTGAACACAACTATAAAAATATAAATGCAGCAGTTGCAATCGCTTTGCAATTCGGTCTTTCTGTTTCGCAAATCAAAAAAGGAATTTCAAAACTAAAATCGCCGAAGCAGAGATTGAATCTAATCAACACAAAAGTTTTTTCTATTATCGATGATACTTATAACGCAAATCCGGAGTCGATGAAATCTGCGCTCGGAGTACTTTCTTCTTTTCAAAACAAAAAAAAGTTTGCGATTCTCGGCGATATGTTTGAACTTGGCGCAAATTGGAAGAAGCTTCATCAAAATCTTTCTACGGCTATTATTCAAAATAAAGTTGATGAAGTATTTCTGCTCGGCAAAAATATGAAAGCACTTCATTCATCGCTTCTTAAAAAACATTTTCCATCGCATCATTTTACTGATAGAGACGAATTGAAATTATTCTTGCGAAAATTTGGTTGGGAAAATTCAATCTGTCTAATTAAAGGTTCGCGAGGAATGAAGATGGAAGAGTTTGTCAAATTTCTTTCGGAGACGGGAAAATAATGCTCTACTATTTGTTTGAATACATCAACAAAGTTTTCGATCCTCCTGGCTTCGATGTTTTTCGGTTCTTAACATTTCGGTCTGCACTTGCGGCGATTACTTCTCTCTTCATTTCATTTTATTTTGGTCCGAAAATTATTCGGCTACTTCAGAAGCATCAAATTGGCGAAGCGAAAAAAGAAGACGGACAAAAGAAACATTGGAGTAAAGTCGGCACTCCGACAATGGGAGGAATCATAGTCATCATTTCCGTTGTTGTTCCCGTAATCCTTTGGGGCGATCTTTCAAGCTATTACATCACTGTAATTTTAATTGGAACGCTCGGGCTTTTCGGTGTCGGATTTTTGGATGACTACTTAAAAGTTATAAAAAAATTTAAGAAAGGATTAATCGGCAGATATAAATTGCTCGGACAATTTATCGTCGGAACAATCGTAGGTTCTATCATTTATTTTTCAGGAAATTGGGGAGAGTACACAACCGTTACAACTCTTCCGTTTTTGAAAAATGTTAATTTTGATTTTTCATATTTCTACATCCCGATGGTGATTTTCGTAATCACTGCAACTTCAAATGCCGTTAATCTAACCGACGGGCTTGACGGTCTTGCGATTGGATTGACTGTAATCGTCATGCTTGCGCTTGCAGTATTGAGTTACATTAGCGGCAATGCAATTTATGCGCGCTACTTGAATATAATTTATTTGCCCGGTTCGGGAGAATTGACAGTGTTCGTTGCCGCCTTAATTGGCGCGGGTTTGGGCTTCCTCTGGTATAATTCTTATCCCGCTCAAGTTTTTATGGGAGATACCGGTTCACTCGCGCTCGGCGGTGCGTTTGGTATTCTCGCAATCTTAATTAAGAAAGAATTATTCATTCCGATTCTCGGAGGAATTTTCTTTTTGGAAACAGCTTCTGTAATTCTTCAGGTTGGATATTTCAAATACACGAAGAAAAAATATGGTGAAGGAAAAAGAATTTTTAAAATGGCTCCGCTTCATCATCATTTTGAGGAACTGGATTGGCCCGAACCAAAAATTGTTACTCGATTTTATATCATCGGAATTTTACTTGCAATCATCACACTTATTTCGTTCAAGATAAGATGAATCAATTGCAGGGAAAAAAAATATCGGTTCTCGGTGCGGAACGAAGCGGTCTCGCGGCGGCACAATTGATTGCGAAGCTCGGAGGAATTCCATTCGTGAGCGATTCCGGGAGTGCGGAGAAATTAAGTGCGTCAATTCAAACATTGAAGAGCATGAATATTAATTTTGAAATCGGTGAACATTCTTCAAAAATATTTGATGCGGAGTTTGTTGTGATTAGCCCGGGCGTGCCGAATCATGCCGGCATTGTTCGACAATTAATTGATAAAGAAATAAAAATCATAAGCGAACTCGAATTTGCTTCCGATGTTTGTGATGCAAAAATTTTTGCAATCACAGGAACGAACGGTAAAACTACTACAACTGCACTCACCGGTCATTTATTCACAACGGCAGGTTTGAAAACGATCATTGCAGGAAATATCGGTAATGCCTTTTCGGAACAAGTGTTGAATATCGGTGCAAATGATTTTGCCGTTCTTGAAGTTTCAAGTTTTCAACTTGATTGGATTGATGCATTCAAACCTGATGCGGCAACAATCTTAAACATTACGCCGGATCATATGAATCGCTACGAAAACTCGATGGAAAAATATGTTCGCTCGAAGTACAGAATATTTGAGAACATGAATTCGGATTCAACTCTCATACTAAATTTTGATTCCCCTGTATTCACACAATTTCCAATTCATACTGATGCGAGAGTGCAATACTTTTCAATTACACGCGAAATTGAAAACGGAATTTTTTTCAAAGATGGAAAAATTATTTTTTCGTCTGATAATGAACATGAAATTATTTGTACTCGTGAAGATGTTTCAATTCAAGGCGAACATAACTTGATGAATTCTATGGCGGCAATACTGCTTGCCAAATCTGCAGGCATCAACAACGATGCAATCAAAAAAGGATTGCAGACATTTTCCGGTGTCGAACATCGTCTCGAATTCGTTACGGAAATTAATGGTATAAAATTTTTCAATGATTCGAAAGCAACAAATGTCGATTCAGTTTGGTACGCGCTGAAAAGTTTTGATAAAAATATTATTCTCATTCTTGGTGGTGAAGATAAAGGAAATGATTACTCGCAAATAAAAGATTTAGTTCTTGAGAGAGTAAAAAAGATTTTTGCAATCGGTTCTTCCGCAAAGAAAGTGTATGACTATTTTAACCCGCTCGTCGCTTGTGAAATAAAACCGGATTTCAAGTCGATAGTCGAATCAACCTTGAAAAATGCGGTGGCGGATGATGTACTTCTTCTTTCTCCCGCGTGCGCAAGTTTCGATATGTTCAACAATTACGAACATCGTGGAAAAGTTTTCAAAGAAGTCGTGAAGAGTTTCAGCAAATGAAAAAATATACTTACGGCATATTCATTTCCGCCATTGCTTTGCTTTTGTTAGGAATAGTTCTTGTACTTTCCGCGAGTAGTACATTTGCATCAATCAAACATGATGATCAATTTTATCTTTTCAATTCACACCTCGGGAAAGCAGTTATCGGCTTTGGAATTCTCATCGCCGCTTCAGCAATTCCTTACGAAGTTTATAAAAATCTTAGCAAGTGGGGAATGCTATTAACACTATTATTATTATTGCTTGTGTTCATACTTCCATCATCACTCAATGCGGAAAAAGGTGTACATCGATGGATTTCATTTCCGTTTCCATTTCAACCTGCGGATGTTGCACGCATATTACTATTGATACATCTTGCTGTGCTGCTTGAAAACAAAGCTGACTTGATCACTGATTTTAAAACAGGCTATATGTTTCCGCTAACATGGATAATCATGGTCTCAGGATTAATATTAGCACAACCGAATGTTAGCACGGCAACGGTTATTTTTATACTCGGATTGATGATGCTTTTTGTCGCAGGCGCACGAATTAAACATCTCTTCTTCACAGTAATTACTTGTTTATTTCTCGGCGGAAGCGCGGCGATGATTTTTGATCATTCGAGAAATCGTGTTTTGAATTTTATCTCAAGCATGTTTCATGGCGGAGAAGTGAATTGGCAGGTGAAGCAAGCAATTTATAGTTTTGGAAGCGGTGGAATTCTCGGCGTTGGGTTCGGTCACTCATATCAACGAAATTTATTTTTACCAGAAGCATACGGCGATTTTATTTTCGCAATCGTCGGTGAAGAAAGCGGACTTGTTGGATCGACGATTATTCTCGCAATCTATCTTCTAATTTTCTTATTCGGAGTATTAATTGCGAAAAATGCTACTGATGATTATGGAAAATTTTTAGCGTTTGGAATTTCAATTACGTTCGTCATGTACGCCTTTATTCATGCGGGTGTTGCGCTTGGTGTATTGCCGACAACAGGATTGCCTCTGCCGTTAATTTCGCACGGTGGAACTTCCCTTTGGATTACATGTTTCTCACTCGGTGTGTTAATGAATATTGGTTTGTCTCAACTAAAAAATCCAGCACCTCAAAATATTGTTGCGGAGCCGGCGTGAGTCAAAACAGATACAAATTTTTATTTGCCGGCGGTGGAACAGGCGGACATTTATTCCCTGCTGTTGCCGTTGCACAAAAAATTAAAGAGTTGAACGATAAATCAGAAATTCTTTTCATCGGCACTAAAACAAAAATTGAAGGAAGAGTTGTTCCCGCATTGGGATTTAAATTTAGGTCAATTTGGATTAAAGGATTTGCACGAAAACTTACACTTGAAAATATTTTGTTTCCGATTAAGTTGATTGTCAGTTTGTTTCAATCGCTGATTATTAATTTCAATTTTAAACCGCATGTAGCAATCGGAAGCGGCGGATATGTTTCCGGTCCGGCGGTTTGGGGTGCGTCAATATTGGGCGCCAAGATTATGCTGCTCGAACAGAATAGTTATCCCGGAGTAACAACTCGTTTGCTCGAAAAATATGCCGATGAAATTCATTTGAGTTTTGATTCATCAAAAAAATATATGAGAGAAGAGAAAAAACTTTTTGTAAGCGGAAACCCTGTTCGCATACAAGAAAACATTTTTTCAAAATCTGAAGCAAAGAAAAGTTTTGGATTGAATTCGGAATTGAAAACTATCGCCGTGTTGGGTGGAAGTCTCGGCGCAAAAAGATTAAATGAAATAATTGCGCGATTCATTATTCCGGCACTTGATTCATCAACACAAATAATTTGGCAAACAGGAAAATATTATTTTGCCGAATACAAAAAATTTGTGGACGAACGTGTAAAGGTTTATGAATTCATCGATGATATGAATGCGTTCTATTCTTCTTCTGATTTACTAATAGCTCGCGCAGGTGCCACAACAATTGCTGAAGTTACTGCTGTCGGAGTTCCAACAATTTTTATTCCTTCTCCGAATGTAGCCGCGAATCATCAATACTTCAATGCGAAAGCACTGATGGATTGTAACGCTGCAATAATGGTTGAAGAAAAAAATATCGATGAAAAATTTTTACAAACTGTTTTAGAATTATTGAACGATGAAGAGAAAAAGAAATTGATAAGAGAAAATGCTATTAAAATGGGGAATCCAAATGCGGCGAAGATAATCGCCGAAAGAGCAATCCTACTCGCTGAAAAAAAATATAGAGGCGTGCGTGTTTAAAACTATTCGTAATATTCACTTTGTTGGAGTCGGTGGAATTGGAATGAGCGGCATCGCGGAAATTCTTTTGAGCCAGGGTTTTGAAATCAGCGGCTCTGATCTCAATCGTTCCGATGTAACAAAAAGACTTGAAGAAATTGGCGTGAAATTTTACGAAGGACATACTGCCGAAAACTTGAAGGATGCCGACGTGCTTGTATATTCTTCCGCAGTGAATTTGAACAACCCTGAAGTGCGTGCTGCAATCGCAAGAAAAATTCCCGTCATCAAACGTGCCGAAATGCTTGCAGAATGTATGCGTATGAAATATGGAATTTCAATCGCCGGTACGCACGGTAAAACAACAACCACTTCAATGGTGGGTTTAGTTTTAACAGAAGGAAACATTGATCCCACAATTATTGTCGGTGGAAAATTAAGCGGGCTCGGTGGAACGAATGCGCGGCTCGGAAAGAGTGAGTACATCGTTGTTGAAGCAGATGAATTTGATCGTACGTTTTTGAAGCTGACCCCGACGATAGCCGCATTAACAACACTCGAAAGCGAACATCTCGATACTTATAAAGATCTTGATGATATCAAATCGGCATTTATAGAATTTGCGAATAAAGTTCCATTTTATGGGTTTGTTGTTCTTTGTTTGGACGAACCCGCGCTTCAAGATATTCTTCCAAAGATTAATAAAAAGATTTTCACTTACGGCATTTCTCCACAAGCCGATATTAAAGCGACTGATATTCAATTCTCAAAATTTAAAAGTAGTTACGATGCGATTTACTTCGGCGAAAATTTGGGAAGAATTGAACTGCGCGTTCCCGGGCTACATGTGATAAAAAATTCTCTCGTCGCTCTAACTATCGGAAAAGAATTGGGTGTGCCTTTCGAGACCATAAAAAAAGCACTCGCGGCGTTCTCCGGTGTGTACAGACGATTCGAAGTAAAGTACGATAAAGAATTGATGGTTATTGACGATTATGCACATCACCCGACTGAAACAACTGCAACGCTTTCCGCTGTTCGCTCCGGATGGAAGCGAAGATTGATTGCAGTTTTTCAACCGCATCTTTACACACGCACAAAAGATTTTTATCAGGAATTCGGAAGATCGTTTTTGAATTCCGATGTTTTTATTTGCACTGATGTTTATCCCGCCCGCGAAAATCCTATTGAAGGAATTACTGGCGAGCTAATTGCAGAAGCGGCAAAAATGATCGGACATAAAAATGTTCATTACATAAAAGATAAAAATGATATTCCAGCATTTTTAAAATCTATTAAAAAGGATGAAGACATAATTGTTACAATGGGTGCCGGCGATATTTGGAAGTTTGGAGAAAAGTTTGTCGATATGCTGAAAGGAAACAATTAACTTGAAGCAATATTTATTTGCAACGATCCTTTTAGTAATGCTTGTCAGCACGTTGATCTTTCTTTTCACACAATCGATTGAAGAAAAATCAACCATCATCGTTCAAAGCGTTGATATTCAAGGCAATAAATTGCTCTCGAAAGCAGACTACTTAAAATTTGTATCGATGACTGAATTTCCAGCAAAAGAAAAAATCGCAATCGCAGTTATTAAGGATAGATTCTCCAAACATCCTTATGTACAAAATGCAAGAATTGAAGTTCATTCCGATAAAAGTTTAACGGTTCATCTCGAAGAGAAAGAAATTGTTGCAAATATTTTAATCGAAGGAGAAATGTTTTTTTATACAATCAACCGTCAAGTAGTTCCGCACTTAAAAAATTCACGCATGATTGACTTTCCGTTAATAATGACCGATAGAGTTTCGAAGAAAAGCGTGAATAAAGTTTTGCGCAGCGAAAATTTGGAAAATTGTTTGCAAGTAATATTTGCTTCAAAAATTTATTCGCAAGAACTCTATCAAAAAATTTCACAGATATTTTCTTCAAACGAGGAATTAAAAATTGCTCTCTCCAATTTGGATAGTGAAATCTTTTTCAACCCTAACTCGATTCCATCCAATATTATTGCTCTTTCAGAGGTGGTTGAAAAGTTAAACAACAATTCCGAATTGAAACAAAGTTTTACAAAAATTGATTTTCGTTTCGAAGATCATATTTTCTTAATCAAAAAAGAATTGGTGGGCATTTAATGGCAGTCAAAAAAAATATTGTTGCCGGACTTGATTTAGGAACCACCAAAGTTTGCGCTGCCATTGCTGAAAAAGATGAAACGGGAAAACTTCACATCCTCGGATTCGGAACTGCAGTATCGGAAGGTTTGCACAAAGGTTTAGTTGCAAACATTTCTAAAACTTCCGATGCTATTCGCGAGGCGATGAACATTGCAACAAATATTGCCGGATTAAAAGTAAGCACGTTGAACGTTGGTGTCGCCGGCGAACATATCAGAAGTATGCGCCACAGAAATTATGTTATGATCACAAATGATGAGCGCGAAATAACTCAAGCAGATCTCGATAGGTTGGAACAAGATGTTCGAACAGTAAGAATTCCTTCCGACATGCAAATTCTTCACATCATTCCGGAAGAATATTTTGTAGATCAAAGTGCGAATATTGATAACCCTTTGGGAATGAGCGGCGGCAGATTGGAAGCCACAAATCATATCGTGCTTGCAAGTTTTCCGGCAATTCAAAATATAAAAAAATCTGTTGAACGGGCTGGCTATCAAGTTGGTGAATACATACTTCAACCGCTTGCATCAAGCCTTGCAGTGCTGGATGAAAATGAAAAAGATTTAGGTGTGTTGATGCTCGATATTGGCGGAGGAACGACAGACATTGCATTGATTCATCAAAATGCAATTAAACATTCGAAGGTTTTTGGAATTGCCGGCAATCATGTAACAAATGATGTGCGTGAAGCTCTCGGTGTGATTACAAGCGAAGCAGAGTTACTTAAGAAAACTTATGGATATGCAACTCCTTCTGTCATGATTAAGGATGACGACATTTTAATTAAAGGTGTAGGTGCGAGAGGAAATAGTAAAATACCGATTTCACTTCTCACACAAATTGTCGGAATGAGAATGAAAGAACTCTTCGAAATAATTGATCAGGATATTCGAAGCAGTGGATTGAAAGGAAAAATTAAAAGCGGAATTGTTCTAACCGGCGGCGGTTCTTTATTGAACGGAACTGCTGAACTCGCACGCGAAGTATTCAGCATTCCGGCAAGAATCGGAGTGCCGCTCGACTCAGTCGCAATGGGTTTGAACAATATTGAAAAACCTGAATATGCAACCGTAATCGGATTGTTACGCGGAATTCCCGGAAGCAAATCCTCCGAGCATATTCAAAGCGTAAAAAAGAAAAAAAATAAAACAAATGGACTAAACCAAGTCTGGAAAAATTTCAGAAAATTTTTTGACGAACTTTAACAAAAACAAAGGAAAAATATCATGCCTGCTTTCATTACCCTTGACCGTGAAAAACCGATGAGCGCAATCTTAAGAGTTTGCGGAGTCGGCGGAGGCGGTTGCAACGCCGTTGAATCTATGATTAAAAAAGGTTTGAACGGAGTAGAATACATCGTTGTAAATACCGATGCACAAGTGCTAGATTCGAATCCCGCACAACATAAAATCCAAATTGGAACAAGAATAACCAAAGGGCTTGGCGCCGGTGCTGACCCCAACGTCGGGAAAAAAGCAACGGAAGAAGACAAAGAAAAAATTGCCGAAGTTTTAACTGGAAGCGACATGGTTTTCATCACGGCAGGAATGGGTGGTGGCACCGGAACCGGTGGCGCACCTGTTGTTGCTGAAGTTGCGAAGAGTCTTGGCTCCCTTGTTGTAGCAATTGTTACTAAACCATTCAAGTGGGAGGGCAAACAACGAATGATGAATGCCGAACGAGGTATTCAAGAATTGAAAAAATATGTGGATAGTTTAATTGTCATTCCGAATGAAAGATTGTTAAACATTCTCGACAAAAACATAAATGCATTCGCAGCATTTGATAAACCGAATGAAGTGCTTTACGAAGCTACAAGAGGAATTGCGGATATTATTACTGTTCGCGGATTGATAAATGTTGACTTCGCCGATGTCCGATCAGTTATGGATAGTAGCGGTGTTGCAATTATGGGTTGCGGAATTGCAAGCGGTGAAAATCGGGCAATTGAAGCGGCTCAAAAAGCAATCTCTTCTCCGTTACTTGAAGGCATGAATATCAAAGGTGCTAAGAGTTTGCTTCTGAATGTTACCGGTTCTTCAAATCTTTCCATGAATGAAGTTCACGAAGGGAGTAACATCATCTTCCAAGCCGCAGGCGAAGAAACAAATGTTATTTTCGGATGCGTTCTTAAAGAAGAGATGCTTGATCACGTTTCGTTCACGGTTATCGCAACCGGATTTGATGCAGGAGAAAAAATGTTCGAACCTTCTGTTAATGAAAAAAAAGAAGATAATTTCATCAATGTCCTCAGGGATCGTATGAAACTTCCTACGGTGAAAAATCTCGAATCGGAAGATTTAGACAGACCGACATTCATTCGAAGCGCTGAAAAATTGATGGAAGATTCGGATGAACCGAATCCACAGCCCGAACACTTCTTTGAAAATCTTCGCAAGCCTGTCTACGAAAAACAGATTAAAGAAGAAGCCAAAGGATTCTTCGAATCTCTTAATGACGATGATGAAGAAGCAAGTTCAGAATTTTTAAGAAAAATAATGGACTGACTTTATTCGTCAATAAATCTCGTTTCTGCTGCGGCCATCTCGTCTTCGTCAATTTTTAAAATTACGCGATTTGGTCTGCAGCAGATACGGCATTCTTCAATAAAATCTTGTTCTCCCTCGACTGTCAAATCAACCCAAACTGTATTGTGTGTTCCGCAATATTGGCACACCCAAACAACATCATCTTCGGCTAACATAATTTCCTCATTTCTTTATAGAAATATTTTTATTGAATTCATTTAATAGTTAATCATTTTCTTCCTTACAAAAAATTAACTTGTTTATGTGGTGAGAATTCAAAATATTTTTTCTAAGTTTGCTGCGATGCAAATTACTTTTTTGCAAAAACTTTTTTCTCGCCAATAATTCTCTTTCATTTTTTCTCACTTAAAGTTAAGTCCACCCAAAAAGAAAAATTATTTTTCAAATTCCATTGTTTGAAAATTTTCTTTCTTGACTTTTAATTCTGAAAATTCTAACATAGTGTTCAAATGAACACTATTTTGTTAAACCCGAATTTATCACCCGAAGAAGAAAATTTTGATTTGGCTTCTTATCGCTTTCAAGGCAAGAGAAGAGACGAAACGAGAATAGCTTCTTTATTTCCAGCATTGCCGCGAAATACGAGAAATGTTCCGTTCGATATTTTTGATTACAAAATGCTCTTCGGAGATAAAGCGACAAACGACTTGATTCGCGCGGGAAACACGATTGGCTGTTTCTATATCGAATCACCCGGAATGCGTTCTTTGTTGAAAAGATTATCCGTACGAAATTTTGAAATGCTCACTGCGGCAAGTTCGGTTATACGCCCCGGCGTTGCCGAAAGCGGAATGATGCAGGAGTTTATCGCGCGGCATAAAAATCCGAAACTGCGCAAATATCTTGTGCCTGAACTTGAAAAATATCTTGGGGAAACTTACGGAGTGATGATCTATCAGGAAGATGTTATAAAAGTTGCGCATCATGTCGCGGGGCTTTCTTTGGAAGAAGCGGATTTACTTCGCAGGGCAATGAGCGGAAAGCTACGTTCACACACGGCGATGCAAAGAGTAAAAGAAAAATTTTTCGAATCGGCTGCGCAAAAAGGATTCACGGCAAAAATTGTAACCGAGTTATGGCGGCAAATAGAATCGTTTGCCGGTTATGCATTCTGCAAAGCGCATAGTGCTTCGTTCGCGTTACTTTCATATCAAGTTGCGTTTCTCAAAACTCATTACCCCGCGGAGTTTATGGCTTCGGTATTGAGCAACAGAGGCGGATATTATTCTGCCGCAGTTTATGTGCAGGAATGTAAGCGGCTCGGTCTGAAAGTTTTGCTCCCTTCCGTCAACGAAAGTATGTACGAATACGCAGGAGATAAAGACGAAGTAAGGATCGGTTTGATGGCGATAAAAAATTTTTCGCAAAACTCCGCCGATACAATAGTTTCCGAACGAAATAAAAACGGAAAGTTTTTTTCGCTGCCGGATTTTTTAGTGAGAACGGGAATCAGGTATGAAGAAGCAGCGATGCTAATTAAGTGCGGCGCAATGGATTGCTTCGGGCTTACGCGCCCAACATTGATGCGGCTTCTCGATGTTTATATTCATCACCTGAAAATTTTTGATAATAGAATTCCGAACCTTTTTGATTACGAATCTTTTCAACTTGAACAAAAAGTTATTACGAATATCGATTATACAATCGAAGAAAAATGCAGAATTGAATTTGAAACATTCGACTTTATGATTTCAAAACATCCGCTTGAATTTTTCAATATCAATTATGACGGAAAGAAAATTATCACAGCGGCGCAGATGAATTCATTCGATAAAAAATTTGTAAAGATGGTCGGATGGTACATGACTTCGAAGCGGATACGCACGCGCAAAGGAGATATTATGAAATTTCTTTCGCTCGAAGATTTGAGCGGCACTTTTGAAGCAGTAATCTTTCCGAAAGTTTATTCCATTGTTGCCGAAAAAACTTTAACGATGGGTCCATATTTTTTAGAAGGGTTTGTCGATGCAGAAGGGGGGAATAATCTTGTCGTAAAGAAATTAGAAATTCTTTCCGCGCTCGAATTGAAAAACAGTTTGCAGAAAGACAGCGTCGATCATAATTATTACGGCGATAAAGAAAAAATTGATCTTGAAGAATTTGCGATTGTTGAATCGTTGAACCAAGAACTGCTTCGCAAAGCTTATGCAGGATAAATATTTTTTTCCGAAAGGAAATTATTTGTAATTCACAAATTGGGTAGGGAAATCGAAATCGGTATCGCGGACAAGTTTTTGCACAGCTTGAAGGTCGTCTATCTTTGCACCCTGTACTCGCACCTGTTCATCCTGAATTTGTGCATTAACTTTTAACTTTGAATCTTTAATCAGTGAAGTAATCTTCTTTGCATTTTCTTTTGAAATACCGACTTGCAAAGAAATTTTTTGTTTGATCCTACCGCCGCCGGCAGTTTCCGGTTCATCATATTTCAATGCTTTAATAGAAATGCCGCGTTTAATAAATTTAGTTTGAAGAATATCGATTGTAGCTTTAAGTGAGTAATCATCTTTCGAATTAATATTCAGCAGTTTGTCTTTTTTGTTTAACTCGATTTGCGTGTTGGAATCTTTCAAATCATAGCGTTGATGAATTTCTTTTATTGCTTGATTGACGGCATTGTCAACTTCCTGAAGATCAACTTCGGAGACAATATCGAACGAATGATTTTGAGCCATTAAATTTTCCTTTTAATTTTTTTTATTGAAAAAAATAGAACACAAATAACAAAATGTTGATTGACTTATAAATAGACGAACAAAACAATATTATCAGTGTTCTATTTGTGCAGTTGTCGGGGCGAGTGGATTTGAACCACCGGCCTCCTGGTCCCGAACCAGGCGCTCTAACCGGGCTGAGCCACGCCCCGCTTTGTTTTATTTTTTTGTCGCACAAAAATAGGAATTCCTGCAAAATTTTTTTAGAATTTTTTGATGAGTCTACGCACGCATTTTTTTCGAGTACGTTTTTAACTTGATGAAAAATCATAAAAATTGCTACAAACAGAAATTATTATGTATGTATTTTTGTGAGTGAAAAAAAATCGTTTTGATTAAACAGAAAGACGAGATGAATTGTCAGGTAACATGACATTTAACTAGTTCTGAGTTCAAATGAAAATTTTTACAAATTTTAATAAAACTATTGGAAAAATCATTTATTTATAATAATTTACATACAAGTAATTGAAGAAGATTCTGAACTGAAAAATTTTTAATTGAATAAAATGAAAAATCATATTAACAAAATCAGAGGTATTATATGAAAAAGTTAGTTTCGCTAACTTTATTATTCGTTGCTTTAACGATAACAGAAACTAATTCTCAACCTTTTAAGGACAGCTGGGGATTAGGTTTTGGACTCACAAGTCCAAGATTAATGGGAGATATTCCCGCAGAAGCACTTGATTTCGGCGGACACTTAAATGTAACACGTGAATTCAATGAATTCGATTTCATGAGATTCCGTTTAAATTATTTAATGTTCACAGGTAATGCAGATTTCAGCAATAATGCAATTGTATTCGGGTTTGATTATGCTCGTAAACTCGTGTACTGTGGAGATTTCCATCTCTATATGGGAATCGGTGGTTCGATACTTTATTTTACGCCGGATAAAGGTGTAACTGTAAAAAATGAAGCTCGATTCGGCGAAGTTGCCGCCCACGTCATTGCCGGCGGTTATTACAATATCGATGAAGAATGGTCATTCAAATCCGAATTAATGCAAACAACAGTCTCAACCGATCGCTTTGATGGAACACAAGCTCCGGGCGGCGGCGGAATGTTCGGCGGTTCAATCGATTCATATATTTCGTTAGATTTTGGTTTAGTCTATTTCTTCGACCGTGGTGAAAAATCAGACATCGTTTGTGATATGTATGAAGGTGTTAAGACTATTAAAACTGAAACTGAAGCAAAAATCGATTATGACAAAATTGAATCTATCATCCAAAAATATGCTTCCAAACCCGCAGTTGTTGATTACGATAAAATCGAATCAATCGTTAAGAAAAATGCAGGAGAAGTTACCGTTAAAAAATCAACTGATAATTGGGTTCTTGTCGGTATCAACTTCGATTTCAACAGCTCAAACTTGAGACCGGAATCTTATTCAATTCTCTCAAATGCCGCTCAAGTTCTATTAATGAATCCTGAACTTCGCGTAGAAATTCAAGGACACACTGACAATATCGGCTCGGCTGATGCAAACAAGAAACTCTCACAACAAAGAGCTGAGATGGTTAAGAAATTCTTAGTCTCGAAGGGAGTTGCCGCATCAAGATTATCAACTGTTGGTTATGGTTCTGCAAATCCAATTGCTGATAACAAAACTGCCGACGGTAGAATGTTCAACAGAAGAATTGAATTCAGAATAATTAAATAAAAATTTAGTAATACCCTTTGTTAAGTAGAGATGGGTCGCAATTGCGACCCATTTTTTTTTATAAGAATAGCAAACGAACAATAAAAAGTGCGGCAAGAATTCCTGCTATATCTGCCAATATTCCCGCCGGCAGAGCGTGGCGCGTTTTCTTAATATTCACTGCACCGAAATAAACTGCCAATACATAAAAAGTTGTTTCAGTACTTCCATAAAAAGTTGAAACTAAAATTCCCAGAAATGAATCCGGTCCGTGAACGGAAATTATTTCTGCCATAATTCCAAGAGAACCGCTACCGGAAAGTGGACGCATCAACGCCATTGGCAATGCTTCAGCGGGCATCCCAACAAAATCTGTTATAGGTCTTAGAATATAAACTAGCCAATCCATTGCACCTCCGGAGCGAAAGATTCCGATTGCCATCAACATTGCAACAAGATATGGAATTATTCTTACCGCGACGTTGAAACCTTCTTTTGCACCTTCGACGAATGATTCATAGACTTTTACTTTTTTCAAGAATCCAAATCCCACAAAAATAAAAATTAGAAATGGAATAGCGAGAGTGGATACAAGTTGAATTGTTTGTTTCAAAAAATCTGCGTTCAACGAAGGCAATGAATTTCCCAGTACGGCAAAAACTCCGGTTAGATAAAGGATGAGGATGGATAGTATTACGCCGAAGATTTTTAATAATGTCTTCAAATTGCTTTTGAAAAAATTTATAAACGAAAAATTTGGTATGGAAAATTTTTCAAAAATTTTTGCTGCAGTGATTGCAACAGTAGTGGCACACAGAGAACCGAACAATGCAGTACCGATTATTACAGCAGGTTGAGTACTTCCCGCACTGGCTCTGATTGCAATTGCAGTCGCGGGAATCAATGTTAGCCCGGCAGTGTTAATTGCCAAAAATGTACACATTGCATTAGAAGCCGTACCTTTTTCAGGATTGAGTTTATCAAGTTCTTCCATAGCTTTCAAACCAAATGGAGTTGCGGCATTTCCCAAACCTAAAAAGTTTGCGGAAATATTCATAATCATTGAACCCATTGCAGGATGTTCAGTCGGGACATCAGGAAACAAAAATTTTGTGATTGGTTTTAGCGCGCGCGCGATGTAAGTAATCAATCCGGCTTCTTCGGCTATTTTCATCACACCGAGCCAAAGAGCCATAATCCCGATTAAGCCGAGAGAAATATTAACCGCAGTTTCGGCGTAGCTTAATGCGGCATTTGTTATCTCTTTCATTTTTATCAGAGAAACACTTTCCAATTTTACAGAGACGAGAAATTCGTTCGGCGCAATTTTGTTTTGAATGACAGCAACTCCACTGATGTCGTCATTCTTTCCGTTGACAGCCGCAATTTTTTTCCAAATCTCAGGAGAGTTTTCATTTATCTTGAAGAAGAGAGTCGCTTCTTTCAATTTATCGGCGAAAGAGATTTTTGCGTTTATAGAAACATCCTCTTCAACTTTTACATCGTAAAATTTTGAGAATGCGTTTTTATCAATCGTTAATGTTCCATCAAAAGATTTATTCTTTTCTAACCCATTTTCATCGCTTGGCGTGAATGAAGCCTGAAAAGAATTTTCGTTTCGATATTTATTACTCGTCGAATCGGAAATATCCGAAGAGAGAGCCGCCGTAAGCCCAAGAATTATAAGCCCGAGCCATACATAGTTCAACATTTAGTTCTCCTCTTTTAGTACATATTTTCTGTGGAAGGGAAGGGCGTGAATTCCCATTTTATTTGCCGCAATAATTCGTACAACAACTTCATCCGCCGCATGAATTCTTATCGCGAGTGTATTTGATTTTTTATCAAACAAAAAATCTTCCGACTCGGTTGAATCAACAAAAACGCGAATCGATCTTGTATCAATCCCGTTTGTATCTGCAAGAGCGAAACTGATTTCAAAATCAGCTCCAAATTTTTCTATCGATTGATACTCAATTTGCGGTGCACCGATTTTATAATATCTACTCAACCCTCTAAAAATTCCCCATGCTTGAATTTTATTGAACTCCTCAAGTGCCAATCTTTCCTCTTCAAAGTGATGAGTGTGAAAACCACATTCAACAAGTACTGATGGAATTTCTGTTACACGCAGAACAGAAAAACCCGCGCCGGGATAAATGTTGTAATCGGAATACGTACCATCAAACGAACCAAGACCGCCGGAATTTCTCATTGCGTAACTCAAATCGCGTTGAATAAAACGGGCAATATCTCTTTCTGATGGTTCATGTTCGTAATCCGATTCTTTTGCATGATAATATGTCGAAGTATAATTAGTCCAGTTATCGCCTTCCTGCCCTGGTGCGTTGTGATGGATGCTCAGAAAAAAATCTGCACCGGTACGATTAGCCATGTAAGAACGTTCTTTCAAATCAACCGTCGTATCTTTATCTCGCGACATGATTACTTCAACTCCGGCTTGGGAAAGAAATTCACGAAGAAATAAACCGACGCGCAAATTAACATCTGCTTCGATAGCAAGCCCTTTTGCGCCTTTATTTCTGCGGTCTTCACCGCCATGACCGGGATCAAGAAATATTTTTTTTCCGGTTAAATATGGTTTATGGGCATCAATAAATTTTTGAAATTTATCGTCATCCTTAAATTCAATCGGAACTTCGTAATAGATTGGAACACTCGGCGTGCAACCAATAAAATAAACTGCCGCCAATAGGAAAAACAGAAATTTGATTTTCATTCACTTCTCGTTTTAATTTGAAAAAAAATGTTTATACTAAAATACAACGATTTTTATCGTTCGAAAAAAAACAATCTTTACAATGTTCAAGTTTTTTTGTGAAATTATTTTTGCGAACCGCATTTACGACCTGGAAAACTTCGTCAGAAAAATTGAGTGCTTCGGTTTGCGTGGTTGTAAATTCAACAGCGTGATCGGGAAATTCAAGAAAGATTATTGATGCACGAATAGTTTTTACATTCGGAAAATATTTCGCAGCGAGCAGAGCATAAAATTTTAACTGTGTAAAATATCTACTCTGTTTTTTTTGTATCTCGCTCTTTTTAAGTTTGTCGGTTTTATAATCAATAAGCCAGATCGAATCTTCATCTATAATAATTCTATCGATGATTCCAAAAAGATAATAGTCTTTTTCTTTCAGATAAATCTGAAATTCTTTTTTATAATTTTCTTGTTTTATTATTTCACTGAAAATTTGACTGCTATAAAAAATATGCAAAATCTCTTTTAATCCGGTAGAAAAATTGTTGAAATCAATTTCTCCCAGATTATAAATCTCCGTTTGAGAAGGAAGCCAACCATCAATTTCATTTAGCTTCATTTCCAATTCTAATAATTTGTGGATTATCTCTCCGCGCAAAGCTGCCGAAATTTTGGTTTTGCGAGGTGTCTCGGAGCCGCTATTATCAATGGTATTCTCAAGATCGATGATTGCATCGTTGTCAATTATTTTCCTACTTGTGAATTCAAGTAAAGGAGAATAACCGACTTCGTAAGTCAAAAAATATTTTGTTGGACATTCATTGAAAATTGCAACTTTTGTTGCCGAGATGATTTCTTCTTCCTGTTCATCCGACTTACTTTCGAGCTTCATCGAAAAAACGGGAATGTGTTGAATTGGCGTATCAGTAACTTTTGGTTCACAAAGAGTCTTTGTTATCGGAATCTCGAAATTCAAATTCAGTGTATCATTCTTTCCGGAAAAATTATTCCGCACTTCAACTTTCTGTTGGAGAATAAATTTATCTTCATTTTTAAAATCAATCGAGAGCGCATCGGATAGAAATCGAAGAAATGAATTTTTCTGCGGATCATTTTTAATTTTACCGCAAATGTATAATCTGTCTTCGGGACGAGTTGCGGCAACATAAAACAAACGTTTGTACTCGGCTATGGCTTTTTGTTTATCGATAAAATTGAATAGACTTAAAATTGGAGAAGAAGAATATGGTTTAAATAAATCATTCTCATCAGGAATTTTAGTTAGAATACCGAAATCGAGATCAACCGCGACTGATTTAGCTTTCACGCTCTCAAGTCTGACGCATTCATTGGATGCGGCGATAAAAATATTTTGGAATTGCAAACCCTTCGCCTGATGTATCGTCATTATTTTTACGGTTTCGTCAGAGTCAAGTACAGCCGCCTGCCCTTCATCAATTTCTTTTTCAATTCCATCCTTCAAAAATTCAACGTAATCGTAAAGAGTTTTAGAACCTTGTTCAAAGAAGTTTCGGGAAATGGAAATGAACTTTTCAAAATTGGAAAGATTTAAAGTTCCGTCATGCCGCGCAGAATAAACTGAGAGAAAGTTTGTCTTCGAAGTTATAGCTCTCAAAACAGAAATAGGATCTTCAGCATTAATTTTTTCAGAAAAATCGTAGAGCAGAGAAAACGCGAATCTTGCTCTTTCATTTTCCACCGAAGCGTTTTTTAATTTTCCCCAAAATGTTTCTCCCGGTTGCAACGAGATGGAATAAATTTCATTATCGGAAAGAAAGAAAAACGGGGAGCGAAGAATCCCGATCAATGCGATATCATTTTTATTGTTCAAGAAAAACGAGAAGAGATTGTAGATATCCATCACGAGTGGAACTTGATAGAAACCAATTCCGCCAACAATTGCGTAAGGAATATTTTTCTTCAATAGCTCCTTTTCAATTTGAATAAAGTGCTTTCGTTTCGGAGATAAAATTGCAATCGAATTGTAACTTATTTCTTTTTCATTATGAAGATGCAAAATTTTATTTGCAATCAATTCTGAGAAAGATTGTTCACCCTCTTCATCTGATATTAAAAATTCAATCTCACTTTCACCCTTGTCATTCTTGGCGCAAATCAATTCAGAGTGGCTGACTTCATTAAAGAGATCATTTGGAATTTCGAACAGCTTACTAAATATTTTGTTGTTGAAGCCGCAAATCTCTGGGCTCATTCTAAAACTTTCGGGAAGAGTTACGATTGCCTCTTTGTTTTCGTTCTTCTCAATCATTTCTTTTGTTTTTGAAAAAACTTCAAGCTCTGCTTCGCGGAAACGATAAATACTTTGCTTTTCATCTCCGACGACGAAAAGATTTCCAGCGCGAAGTTCATCGAGAATCGGAATGAAAATTTCGTACTGAATCATATTAGTATCTTGATATTCATCAATCATCAAATACTTGAAACGATGAGAAAGATCCTTGCGCACAATTTCATTTGCAAGAAGTTGCGATGTTTTAATTAGCAAGTCTTCATAGTCAAGCATTCCGGAATCGTATTTTTTCTTCTCATACACGTCCAAAACTTTTTCGAAGAATTGCAGAATTTCTTTTTCAATTCGACATGCTTCAACATCAGTTTGCGAAACATTATTCCATGGTTCAATCAATCCGACAATTTCCGCCATTCGTTCAAGAATAAAAATTTCTTTTGTAAATCTGTCTGAATTAGCGGCAGAAAGGAATTCTTTACGCACTGAATTTTCTTTAGTGAAAAGTAGAAGAAGATTATTCTTTATAAGTTGAAGAAAACCAATCGATGTAAGTTCTTTATTCAGTTGCGAATGAAGAATAATTAACTGTTCTTTTTTTTCGCCGCGCATTGATGTTATTTCAAAAATTGAATTGAACGCTTCCACAAAAGTTGGAATTGAAGGTTCCAATATTTTATTTAGTTGCTGCAAATAAGATTGATAAAGTTTTTCAACGATTTTATCCGGCTCATCTTTGTACAATCCGTACGCAAGAAAAATAATTTTATTTCGTTTTCCGAAAAGGTTTTTTAATTGAGATGAAAAAATTCTAACTGAACCAAAAAGACGAATTAATTTTTTTGCTGTTACGCTTGTTTTGGAATTTTCCAATTCACTCTGAATAACTTCTTCAATACTCAAATCTATTAACTCATTACTTGTGTTTGCATCAATCGGGCTGAAAGCCGCATCAATAGCGGCTTCAACGGGATACTGACGAAGCAAACTGGCGCAAAAAGCATGTATTGTAGAAATATTTGCCGAAACAAGTTGACGCCTTAGCGATTCAATTTTCTTTAGCGTGGACTGAGAAGAATTTTTCTGTAGAACTTCATCAAGTGCGCTTGCAATTTTGTTGTAGAGTTCACTCGCCGCTTTTTCAGTAAAGGTTATCGCAGCAATTTCATTCAAAGAAATATTTTCATTTAGAATTATATTGATAAATCTTTTTGTGAGAATAAAAGTTTTACCACTGCCGGCATTTGCGGTAACGGACAAATGTTTGCTGTAATCGAGAGCCCGTTTTTGATTAGCGGTTAAAGTGAGTGAATCGCTCATTTAAATTTAATCCTAAAAGTTGTGTCTCTATTTTCTGAGTGCAATAGTTCGATACTCCCATCGATGCTTTCCATATAACGTTTGGCGAGTTTCAATCCCAATCCCATACCCGATGCTTTGTTTGTAAAATTATGGAGAAAGATATTTTGTTGAACATCAGATTTGATGCCGGTGCCATTGTCGTTCACATCGACAATAATATTATTGTTTTCTTCAAAAAGATTAATCATAATTCTATCGGCAGATGCTTGCAGAGAATTTCGGCAAAGATTCACGAACATCCTTCTCGTTTGGGAAAGATCACCATTTATATTTGTATTTTCGGTAGCGCAGGTAATCTCAATCGATAGTTTTTCATCTTCATATAAAGTTTTTATTTCGCCGAGCAGTTGGCACAAATTAATTTTTTCAAGAGATAAACTCGGCATCCTTGCAAATTGAGAAAACTCAGAAGCGATTTGATTTAGCGTTTCAATCTGATTTAAAATTGTTGTTGACACTTTCTCAAAGATTGAATCGAACTTTGCAGATTTATCTTTATACGCGATCATCAATTGCTGAATTGTAAGTTTCATCGGTGTGAGCGGATTTTTTATTTCATGCGCTATTTGTTTTGCCATTTCGCGCCATGCATTCTCGCGTTCAAGCTGACTAATTTCTTGCTGACTTTTTCTCAATTCGTTAGTCATGTAATTAAAACCTGAAATCAAATTTTTAATCTCGCCTGTATCCGAAGTTTTCAATTCAAAATTCAAATCTCCCATTGCAACAGATTGAGTTGCGCGTGTCAATTTTCTTATCGGTGTTGAAATCGTATTCGAAATAAAAGTGCTGAACACAAGTATTAGCACAATCGCGAATGAATAAACTCCGACTAAAAAAACATCAACTTCGATCGGCGAAAATGCAGTTTGAATTTTATTGAACACATTATCAACTACAAAAATATATTCATGATTATTAATTAAAGTTTTGGAGAAGAAGGAATAATGTAAATTTTTATCATCGGTGTGAAAAAATTGTTTGCCATCTTTAATCACAAGCTCAACGAAGGAGGAAGGCAATAAAACCGACGGAAATAATGTAGCATAATAATATTGGTTATATGATGAAAAGAGTAAATCGGAATTATCATAAACCGAAAAATTTGTACCGAGTTCTTCGCTCGCTTTATGAAAGGCGGTTTCAAGCGGACGCTCGGGATTGCGGATTAACTGGTTTTGAATGTGTCGTTCAATCGAGACAACACTTTCTCGCAAACCAGACTTGTAAGTCTCCGTAATTTTTTCGGATGAATCGATTCTGTTGTAAGCCGCGAGCGCGATTATTGGAATCAGCGAAATTAAAATCAATGCCGCGAGAAGTTTAGTCCTGAAGCTGAGAAACAGTTGTAAAAATTCTTTTAGATTTATAATGATTGCGATTAAATAAAAAATCAAAATCAAAAAAGTATGAGCGATAAATATTTTAAAGAAGTTGAATAGTATTAATGTAAAACTATTTCTCTTGATCGTTACCAAGTAGAACTCTTTCCTGTTTGAATCAGAAATATTATAAGCAAGTGATAAATAATTTTCGTCATTCGATTCCGATTCAATCCAATATTCAGTTGAGCCATCAAAAGAATTACGCATTACTTGATTTATAATCTCTCTGTTCGGAACAAATACTCCGCCGAGTATTTCAATACCGCCTTCATTTATCAAACTTATATTTAATTGCTTCGGTTGAATTACATCGGAAGGTTTATCAATAGCCGCTGCAAAGAGTATTGGAGCAGATTCCTTCAAGAATAATCTGTTCTCAATTTTTATAGTTAAGTTTAGATATCCGAGTAAAATATTTCGATCGATAACCGGAGTTAAGCCGGTTAAATATTTTTCTCCGTTTGGCGCAATTACTTCATTGATAATTATGTCGTCAATTTTTATTCCCGAAAAGAAAGAAGCAAAAAAATCGGTAGAATTTATTCCTTGCGAAAACCCGCCTACTACTTTTTTCGAACGGTCTAAAAAATAAATTGAATATGCCGTCGTTTGTCCGGAAAGTTTTAATTTTTGCAGAGCGATAAAACCGGCGGCATGAAATCGGTCGGCTTGTTGTAAAAATGTGCTCGATATTAGTTCATCATCTTTTAATGTTTCGAGTGATTCATTCATTAAAAAATTATAGAATGAAATATTTGATCTTTTCAATTCAAGCGCAGTTGATACAAGAGAATTTTTTTCCATCTCGCCGTTGAAGTAATTAAGGTAGAGCGTTGAAACGAAAGAAGAAACAAAAAAATAAATCCCAAATTGTAAGAAAATTGTTCTACTATTAGTCGCCGCACTTTTAACCAAAAGAAAAAGCATAGCGATAAAAACGAGATAATAATAGATTGGAAGTAATGGTTCATATTGATAAAAATAAAGTCCGACGAATGTGAAGACCGAAATCGAAGAAATGTATATTAGATCAGATTTGTTAGAACTTTTAACATTAAAATATCGGGCTGTAAAAAGAAGGAGAGAAAGTAAAATTAATAAGAACGCAACTCCGCATAAAAGCAGAGTTCCGAGCATTGAAAAGTGTGAGAAGGGCGGAAATATTTCCGGCTCTTTGAAATAACGAAGTGTAGAATCAAAGATTACGCTCTTGCAAATTGCGGCGAAAGCGCGAACGCTGAGAGTCAGAAAAATTGAATTTAGTACAACTGCGAAAGCGAGAAAATATTTATTAGTTTTATTTTCAGAACCCTCCGTAAAAAAATATTTTCTGCTTTTCGAAAATGTTTGCAATGCGATTAAGAGGAAAAAGAAAGTGGTTACGAAAAAATCTATCGGTGAGCGTACTATTCCTTCCCCGAACTTGGATGAAAATAAATTTGGATCACTCAAATTTTCAGGAAGAAAAATATTAGGAATATTTGTGGCAAATAAAATTAACCGCCCGATGCCCAGATAAAGCATCAACATTAAAAGTTTTACAAACATGGAATTTAATATTTTATAATCTCGACGAAGAGACATTCCCAAAAGTAAATAAGCAAATACAATCAAAATACTTTGCGATGAACTAAAAGTGTTTCGTAGCCGGTTTATCTCACTTTGCAATAAAGGATAGTTGATAATCATTAATCCGATTTTTTCCGAATTATTATTTGTCAACTCAAAAGCTGTTTCGGTTTGTGTTGCATATTTACTTTTATATGGTTCGAAAATAAAATCAATGTTTGTCGAAAATTTATTTGAGAGTGTTTCATCAAAATTTTCGATACTAAATTTATCAGCAAGAAATTCTGCTTCACATTTTAATGGAATACCTACAAATATTTTAAAGATACCTTCTTCGAGGTTGAGTGTATCAACTACGCCTAAAAATGTAATCAAGTTCGAGTTGAAGAAAAACAACGAACCTGTTTTATAAAAATGATTGCTCAAATTTTCATCATAAAAATGAACAAGTTCATTCCATCCGACTAATTCACCCAAAGGATTGAAAAATGAAATTGAATAATTTGCATAATCGTTACTCAGTAATATTGAAAAGATTTTTTCGTTATCGTGGGCATCCGATAAAATTGCTCTCAAACTATTTTTTAATTGTATTGAAGTTGAAAGGAGAGTAGCTTGTTTTTCATCAAATACTTTAACGGCTTTTTCTCTAATATCTTCAACAAGGATTAGCCGTTCTTCTTTCCAATTTTCTTTAGTTGATTGAATTACTTTCGGCGAAATATAGCCGAGTAGAAATATCAACCCGATAGTAGTGAACAGAAGTGCAAAATGCCACTTGCCTTTGCGCATTTTTATTCTTTCGTAAAGAGTTTTCATCTGATTGTTATCTGTGAAATTCTCCACGATTGCCCCCACGCATTCAATGAAATATAAATTTTTCCTTTGCTTCTTTTTCCCGAAGAGGAGTACCAAAATTCGCCGGTTGCGTATGGATTTTCTCCATCTTGAATCTTTGTGAACGAAAAATTTTCAGGGCGCGTGATATTCAAAAAATCTTTTAAAACATAGAATGCTTGATTGGAAGTGTAATAACCGGAAACTCCGTTGAAGAGACTGAGATAAATTTGTTTTCCAAACTGATCTGAAAAAATTTTTATTTCATTCTTGTTGAAGCCTTCTTCGATCTTTGAAAAGATAGTTTTGGGATCATCGCGATAATAAAAAAAATTATCGCTCGAGAGTTTCTGCTCAAAAGTCAACTTCAGCCCCAAAAATAAAAGGGGAGAAATGATTAGAAACAATAAAATTCTTCTATTTAAAAGATGCATATTCATTTAGTCGTAAATTTAAGGAGAATAGATTTGGGAAGCTATACAGAATATAAAAAACCCCGTCCGAAATCGAACGGGGCTGAAGGATTATTGACCCACGATTATCTAATGTTCCCTCGAGTTAATTTCTTTCTTTTTCCTTCGTGAAATTTTGCTTTTAGTTGAGAGTTCCCTTCAACGGTTTGATATGCCCAATCGAATACAACTCTTTCCGAAGTGATCGATTTAATTCTGATCTTTGCGAAATGATTGTCCCATGTCCAGATTACGTAAGTGTGTCCAACTTTTGCAAGTTCATCTTTCGTTGAAGACCAACCTGAATTTGGTGCGAAAGGAATATCATAAATATCAGTCGTTGGTCCCATGTCGATGATATCTGTATCTTCCCAAACATCGAGATAATAAACACCGCCGAAATTTTCGAAGAAGAAATCCGTTTCATTATCGTCAAAAGGATAGACGCGGTTGTTATCAAAACTATAACCCGAATTGTTCGGAAAATTTCTGTAATCAAAAATAGATTGATTGAAACCTTCGGGGCGCGGAGTTGCGAAACTTACATCATAGCTCAAGTCGCTTTCGTTTCCGCTCAAATCATACGCGGCGATTGCATAATAATATTTTACGCCGTTGACTGCATCGTAATCGGTGAAGTAATTGTTTTGTGTTGAACCAATCAATTCATATCTGCCGTTGTAACTGTAACTGAAATAAACATTGTATCCGGCGAGGTCGCGTTCACGGTTGTGGTTCCATGAAATATCAACAATGTTATCGCCATTCAGTACGAATAAACCCGATGGTGCGGATGGGGGAGTATAATCATAGACATACGCTTCTTCATCTTTACATCCAAAGAAGAAAAGTGAACTTAAAATTGTAATCATCATTAGCTTTTTCATTTTGTTTTTCCTTTTACTTTTTTGGTAGTGAACTGCAAAAGAAATGCCACAAGCCAGATGAGTTTTTTAATTACAATATTATCTTTTAATAAAGTATTGTACAGAAAAATGGACGATTGTGTATTTTAAAAATAAAAGTTAAGTCGGCAGTCAGATATTTTGATATTCATTTTCGTAAAACATTTGCGATTTGTTTATCACTGCTCTCGATTTGCCGTTTAACAATCTTCCTTCGAAAGGAGAGTTGATCGATTTACTCTTGAATTTTTTTATCTCAACTGTCCAAATTTCTTTCGGATCGAAGATTGTAAGATTTGCCATTTCCCCTTCTTTAATTTGGGGAATTGCCAAACCAAGAATCTTTTTCGGATTGATAGCAAGTTTTTGAATTATCTGTTCAATCGTCAATTTCTTTTTATGATAAAGTTCGGTTAATGTTAAACCGAGTTGAGTTTCTAATCCAATTATTCCGTTTGGAGCTAATTCAAATTCCATCTCTTTCTCTTCAATTGTATGCGGTGCGTGATCGCTTGCAATCACATCAATCGTTCCGTCAATCAATCCTTCAACCATTGCTTCAACATCATCTTTTGTGCGAAGCGGCGGATTCATTTTATAATTTGTATCATAATTTTTTAATTCATCATCGGTCAAAGTAAAATGATGCGGCGTAACTTCGGCGGTAACTTGAATGCCTTTTCTCTTTGCATCGCGAACAAGCTCAACCGAACGCTTACTGCTGATGTGCGCAATGTGAACTTTGCAGTTTGTGTATTCAGCCATTAAAATATCGCGCATGACAATCAAGTCTTCCGCAACAGTCGGCAGTGGGGGAATTCCTAAAATAGTTGAGTTGATTCCTTCGTTCATCGCACCGCCGGCAAGTGATTCATCTTCGCAATGCTCGATAATAACTTTATCAAACATCTTTGCATATTCCATCGCCGAGCGAAGAATCTTCGCATTCTTAATTGCAACGCCGTCATCAGAAAATGCCACTGCACCGGAATCGACTAACTCAGCCATCGGTGCAAGAGTTTCTCCTTTTCGGTCTATTGTTGCCGCACCGATTGGATATACATCAACCAATAAATTTTTTGATTTATTTTTTATGAAGTTCACAACTTCGGCAGAATCGATGGCAGGGGAAGTGTTCGGCATGCAAGCAACAGCAGTAAATCCGCCGTTCGCCGCTGATGCGCAACCTGTTTCAATTGTTTCTTTATCTTCTCTCCCCGGTTCGCGCAAGTGAACATGAATATCTATGAATCCCGGCGCGGCAATGCATCCCTCAAATTCGATGAGTTTATCGTGTGCAATTTTTTTCGGATCGAGATCGCCGATCTTTTCTATTTTCCCGTCGATCAAAAGCAAATCAGATTTTTGATTTAATTTTATTTGAGGATCAATCAGTTGGAGATTACGTAATAACAATTTCATAAAACACTTTCTACTTTTGAGTTCCTAAAAGATAGAGAACAGCCATCCGGACTGCAACTCCGTTTGTTACTTGCTGCAAAATGATTTGATGTTCGCCGTCTGCAACATCGGAAGACAATTCAACTCCGCGGTTTATCGGTCCGGGATGAAGAATTACAATTTCCTTTTTATTTTTTTCGAGCCGTTGTTTCGAGATTCCAAAGTATTCTCTGTACTCGCGAATTGAAGGGAAGTATTCGCGCGCTTTTCTTTCGAGTTGAATGCGAAGAACATTAAGCACATCGCACCATTGAATTGCTTCGTCGATATTGTGAAAAACTTCTACGCCCAATTCTTTAATGAAAGGGGGAATCATTGTTAAGGGTCCGCAAACCGCAACTTCGGCGCCCATAGTTTTCAATCCGAAAATATTTGAAAGTGCAACACGAGAGTGAGCAACGTCTCCGACAATACAAATTTTTAATCCACGAATCTTTCCAAATTTTTCTTGAATGGAAAACATATCGAGCAAAGCTTGCGTCGGATGTTCGTGAGTGCCGTCTCCGGCGTTTATTATTCGCGAAGAAGAAATCTTTGTCAAATATTTAGGAACACCGGCAACTGCGTGGCGGACAACAATCAAATCAACTTTCATCGCTTCAATATTTTTGATTGTGTCTTTAAAGCTTTCACCTTTGCTTACGCTGCTTCCCGATACAGAAAAATTAATTGCGTCGGCGGATAATCTTTTCTCGGCAAGTTCGAAAGAAATTCTTGTCCGCGTAGAGCTTTCGTAAAAAAGATTTACAACAGTTTGCCCTTGAAGTGTCGGAACTTTTTTAATCGGACGGTCGATAACTTCACGAAAAGTTTTTGCCGTTTCGAGAATTAAGTTGATATCATCTTTCGAAACCTCATGAAGTCCGATGAGATGTTTTATTTGCAAACTCATTTTTCCTCCGAGGATTCAATTAAATAAACCGCATCTTCGCCGTCGAATTCCTGGATCTTCAATTTTATTTCTTCATCAATTGAAGTTGGAATATTCTTTCCGACGTAATCAGCTTTTATCGGCAATTCGCGATGCCCGCGGTCAATCAACACACAAAGTTGAATTGAGTTCGGTCTTCCGAATTCGGAAATTGCGCAAAGTGCCGAGCGAACTGTTCTGCCTGTGTAAAGCACATCATCGACAAGGATCAAATCTTTTTCATTTATGTCGAATGTAATATCTGAGACGGAAACTTGCGGCTGTTTTAATCGTAACCTAAAATCATCGCGGTATAAAGTTACATCAAGAATGCCGAGTGGAATCGGCGTTCCTTCAATTTCACTTAATTTTTGTTGAAGCCGTTTCGCAATAAATTCTCCGCGGGTTCTCATTCCTAACAGCACGATATTTTTCGCGCCTTTATTCTTTTCAAGAATTTCGTGTGAGATGCGGGTGATGATTCGTTGAAGACCTTCTTCGTCAATTACTTTTGCTTTGATCTTCAAATCTGTTCTCCTTTCTGAAAGGAGGAAATGTAAGTTTTGTTTTTTATTCTGTTCATGCTTTCCTTTCCTATTTCGCTGAATAGAATTAAAGGTTAATTCATCTGCAAAATAGTATAACAAAACAAATTTTGGAATATGTTGATTTGATTATTTTGTATGTGAAAATCTGAAATAAATTTTAAGGAAATCATGAAGAGAGCATTTATCGTTGATGCGGTTCGCACGCCAATAGGAACTTATGGCGGAACTTTAAGCGCAGTGAGACCGGATGATCTTGCCGCGCATGTTATTAGCGCGTTGCTCGAGAGAAATTCTTCCCTCGATAAAAATATGATCGATGACGTGATTCTCGGCTGCACAAATCAAGCCGGCGAAGATAATCGCAATGTTGCGCGAATCTCATCACTGCTTGCGGGTTTGCCGACTTCAGTTCCCGGCGTAACCGTGAATCGTTTATGTGCATCGGGAATGCAAGCGGTGATGAATGCCGTAAATGCTATTAAAAGTAGCGATGGCGAAATTTTTATTTCAGGCGGAGTAGAAAGTATGTCGCGTGCGCCTTTCGTTTTTCCGAAATCCGAAAATGCTTTTGAAAGAAACACACAAATTTATGATTCAACAATCGGCTGGCGTTTCATCAACAAAAAATTGAGCGAGAAATATTTTCCTTATTCAATGGGAGAGACCGCAGAAAATGTTGCGGAGAAATGGAAGATTTCGCGCGATGCTCAGGATAAATTTGCCTTCAATTCTCAAATGAAATACAAATCGGCGAAGGAGAATAAAAAATTTGACGATGAAATTATTCCAATTACAATTTCAAAGCCGAAGCAAAAAGAAATTATTTTTTCAGTCGATGAACATCCGCGCACGGAAACAACTTTGGAAAAATTAGCCGCGTTAAAACCGGCATTTAAAAAAGATGGAACTGTAACGGCAGGAAATTCTTCAGGCATCAATGATGGCGCATCGGCTCTGTTGATAGTATCGGAAGAGATGTTAAAAAAATTCAATTTAAAACCTTTAGCCGAAGTTGTTGCCGCGTCTGTAGTCGGGGTTGATCCGGCATTTATGGGAATCGGTCCTGTACCTGCAACGGAAAAATTATTGAAGAAAGTCGGGTTAAAGATAGATTCTATTGATTTAATAGAATTGAACGAAGCATTCGCGGCTCAATCGATTGCATGCGTACAAGATTTGAAATTGAATCACGAAAAAGTAAATGTGAATGGCGGAGCTATTGCGCTCGGGCATCCGCTCGGTTGTTCAGGTGCGAGGATATTGACAACACTCGTGCACGAATTGAAGAGAAGTGAAAATGCGAAATATGGTTTGGCGACGATGTGCGTTGGTGTCGGGCAGGGCGTAGCGATGTTAATTCAAAAGTGTTGACGTGGAGCTTAAGTCGTTTTAGATGTCGAACGGGAGTATCATTCTCAAATTTATCGACTCGATTAACCGGCACGACTGCGCAAGAATTGCATCACTAATTTCTGAAGATCATGAGTTCATTGATGCGAAAAATCAAATTTTGTCGGGAAAGAAATTAGTTGTTCTCTCATGGAAGAAATTTTTCGAGATGTTTCCCGATTATAAAATTGTAGTTACAGAATTGAGAGAATTGGTTTCAACGGTGGAAGTATTCGGCATGGCAACAGGAACATTCAACGGAACCGGCAAACGTTTTATTCTTTTCGCCGAATGGAAAGCAGTTCTCAAAAAAAATAAAATTAAAATTTGGCAGGTAAATTGTGATTCAACTTTAATTGAAGAAACAATGCGGTGAAGATGTTTTTAAAAAATCGTACTTCCTATGCTTCGTCCACCATCGACGTGTAAGATTTGTCCTGTGATAAAATTACTCTGCTCGGAAAGTAGGAATGAGACTGCATTTGCAATGTCTTCCGGTTTGCCCATTTTGCGAGTCGGTTGAGCTTCGATTAATTGTTCTAAAACTTTCGGTTCAAGTTTTTGAGTGAGCGGCGTGTCAATCAATCCGGGAGCGACTGCATTCACGTTCACATTATATTTGCCGAGTTCAAGCGCAAGCACGCGCGTTAGTCCAACTATCCCCGCTTTTGACGCAGTGTAATTAGATTGCCCGCGATTATTTCCGAGCCAAGCTCGCGAAGAAATATTTACAATCTTTCCGAAGTTTTGTTCGCGCATTAGTTTTGCGGCTTCGCGACACATTAGCCACGTGCCTTTCAAATTAATATCAATAACTTTTTCAAAATCATCGAGCGGCATTTTCCATATCATATTATCACGAATGACGCCGGCATTATTCACAACCGCATCAATAGAGTTCCATTTTTCTTTGACGAATGTAAAAAGTTTTTCAACTTCACTTTCATTGCTTATGTCACACTTGAAGAATTTAAAGCACTCTTCATCATTGTCGATAAATTGGGCGGAGGAAATATCCGCAACAACAGAAAAATATCCGTCGGTTTTTAATCTTTCAATAATTGCTTTTCCGATGCCTTGCGAAGCGCCGGAAACGATGGCGATTTTTTTATTCATGAATTGTCCGATAATAATTTTTATTCATTGCAAAATTAGAAGAAGAATTTTCTACAAAAAATTTTTTGTTCGGCAAATTTATCGTATTTGTTAATCAGAGCAAATTGTCTTATAATTTCATCGTCAAACTTTAGTTTTTCTACTCGAAACAGAGCAACTAATCAAGTAAATTCGAAATCAAATCACCTCAAAAAATTTAGATGACCAAATTTAAAGACACACTCGAAATTTGTAGACAACTCGCCTTCGATCTTCACTATACTCACGCAAAAAAATGGGTGAAGGAAAAAGAGGGAAGAGCGTTAGTGGGTTTTATGCCTGTTTATTTTCCCCGCGAAATTGCACACGCAGTTGATGCTCTCGCGGTTGGAATTTATGGCGTCGGCGATCGCAAGCAAGTTGTGAAAGGTGATGCATATTATCAATCATACATTTGCCGAATTCCGCGCGGGATTGTAGAGCTTGCTCTCGACGGCTACTTCAATGAGTTTGACGGGTTTGTCTTTCCTTCCATTTGCGATGTGATAAGAAATCTTTCCGGAATGTTTCAACTTTTAAAAGCCGGAAAGTTCACTCATTATCTCGATTATCCACAAAATTTTTTGAATCACATCGGCGGAAAATTCTACCAAAAAAATCTTGAAGAATTTATTCACGCGGTAACGAAAATCAACCATGCAAAACTTACAACAGAAAAACTAAATCACTCAATTTCTCTTTTCAACAAAAACAGAAAAATGTTGAACGAGATTTACGACATACGCACAGAATTTCCGTGGCGTTTATCTGCGGAAGATTTGTACTACATTGTGCGCGCGGGCCAAACGATTCCAATCGAAGAACACAACGAAATGCTCGGTGTAATTCTTGAGGCAATGCGCGAAGAAATCGGTGAGCCGATGGACAAAATAAAAGTTGTTGTGTCGGGTTCTTTCTGCGAACAACCGCCGGTGGGACTGATTAAAACTATCGAGAATGCAGGTTGTTACATTATTGATGATGATTTCATAATCGGTGCGCGCTGGATTATCGGCGATATAAATGATTCAACGGATAATCCGCTTTCCGAAATTGCAAATGCATTTATACATCAAAGCACTTTTGCATCTTCGGTTTATGACGTCGGAAATCCTAAAGAAAAAAGATTGTTGCAACTTGTTGAAGAGAGAAAAGTTGACGGAGTAATTTTTGCGGCACCAAGTTTTTGCGATCCCGCTTTACTCGATGCACCGATATTTCAACAGGCATGCGATAAAGCAGGAGTGCGTTACGTTAGTTTTCAATACAGCGAAAACACAGGGCAATTCAAAAATATTAAAGAACAAGTTGGCGCTTTTTCTGACTCAATTAAACTTTGGGGCGATGATGTCGAAGTTGTTTAACAATGGAAAGAAATTATGACTCGCACAGATAAAAAAACTGAAGTAGCAAAAGAAAAAAGTATGATTCTTCAAAAGGAGATGATTGCAAATCTCTTTAAAGAATTAAGCACAGCAGAAGAAACCGGAAAAAAAGTTGTTTATACTTTTGTACCCGGTAACCTGTCGGAGCTAATACTCGCATTCGATATGCTTCCCGTCTATCCCGAAATAAATGCGCTTCAATCGGGAATGAGAAAGCAATCGGGCAATTACATTCGCGAAGCCGAAAAGTGGGGACACTCCGAAGACGTTTGCACTTATGTAAAATGTGATGTCGGAATGATGCTCTCAGGAAATATCGGACCGACGGGTGAAAAAATTCCTAAACCGGATTTGCTACTTTTAAGTTACACGGGCTGTTTCACTTTCATGAAGTGGTTCGAAAATCTTGAAGACCTTTATCCCGGCGTTCCCGTTGCGATGCTGCACACACCGTACCAAGCCGGCGGAGAAATTACCGAAGAGATGACGCAATACATGGTGAAACAACTGCGCGAAGAAGTCATTCCCAAAATGGAAATGGTTTCGGGAAAAAAATTTGATGAAGCGAAGTTGAAAAAAATTCTCGGCTACGCGGCAGAGACGGAAGATTTAATTGTAAAGATTTTTGATACGCCGAAGAATACTCCTTCTCCAATCGACGCATATTTTGCGGGTGTATATTACATCGGACCAATAAACATCGGCTTCCGCGGCACGCCCGAAGCAGTTGAATATTATCAGGAACTTTATAAAGAAATTTTGTGGCGAATGGAAAACGGCTTGGGACCAATCACTCCTGAAGGAGAAATTAAGGAAGAGAGATATCGACTTGTTGTTGAAGGTCCGCCGAATTGGACTTCGTTCCGTGAGTTTTGGAAATTGTTTTATGACATGGGCGCGGTAATTGTTGCTTCCTCTTACACTAAAGTCGGCGGAGTTCATGATTACGGTTTCCGTCACGATCCAAACCGACCACTTGAATCGCTCGCCGAATATTGCATGAATTGTTACACGAACTTAAATCTTCCGCAGCGAGTTGATCTGCTTGAGAAATGTATTAAAGAATATCACGCCGACGGCTATTTGACGAACTCGATTAAAAGTTGTAATTCTTTTTCTGCGGGGCAATTGTTGATGATGCGCACTCTTGAAGAACGGCTCGAAATTCCGGTTGGATTTATCGAATCGGATCTCGTTGACCCGCGATATTTTTCTTATGCGAATATCAAAAACAGATTGGAATCATTCTTTCAAATGCTTGAGCAAAGAAAAATGTTTGCTCATCAAGGAGTTTGAAGATGAGTAAATATTTTCTCGGCGTTGATCTCGGTTCAACTACTTCTAAAGCTGTTATTATTGATGATCAAGATGAAATTATCGGGCGGGGAATTACCAACACACGCGCGAATTATAAAGTTGCGGCTGATATTGCGAGAATTGAAGCCACATTCGATGCACGCTTCAATCTTCTTAAAAAAAGATTGGGAGATGAAATTAATGTTAAGCCCGAAAACAGAATTTACATTGACGATTTGCGCTCGGTTTTTCAATATCTGCAATTCAAAAAACGGCTCGATATTCTTTACGTTCAATTAAAGAAAACTATCGACACAGCTTTTCCCGAAAAAGAAAAATCTAAACTTCACTATTATATCGATGAAATTATTTCAACGATTCAACCTTTAATAAAGAATGATTACCTGCACGGAAATCTCGGCTCAAAAAATCAATTCTTCCGCGATGTGATTGGCGAGAAGTATAACGAGCAAGTTGAAAAATTCGATAAAGATCTTTTTGAACCGATGATGCTTATTTTCGATAAGAGCATTACGCCAGTTGAAAATGAAATGGTTGATTACGATTTCGTCGAACTGATTCATGAAGCTATAAAACTTCTCGACGAAAAATATAGCGAGATTGCAAATTCGATTACTCAAGAAGTCGAAAATAATTTTGACACCGAGCTAAAATTACTCGCCGGAAATTATAAAATGGTTTCCGCTTCGTTGAAAGAACACATCGAACAAATTGCTAATCTTGAAATACAAATTTCTAATATGGTTGGCACAGGATACGGACGCGCGCTTCTTCCTTTCCCCGAAGATTGCATTCGTTCCGAAATTTTGTGTCATGCTTTTGGTGCCCATGCAATTTTTCCCAACACTCGTACCGTGCTTGATATTGGCGGGCAGGATACGAAAGCAATACAAGTTGATAGTTATGGGTTGGTAACAAGTTTTCACATGAACGATAGATGCGCGGCAGGTTGCGGTAGATATTTGGGCTACATCGCCGATGAATTCGGATTGACTTTGAATGAACTCGGTCCTCTCGCGTTGGAATCAAAAAAAGAAGTTAGCATCTGCTCGACTTGCACAGTCTTTGCCGGCGCGGAAGTGCGCGAACTGTTAAATATCGGTGAGCAAAGAGAAGATATTCTCGGCGGATTGCACAAAGCAATTATTTTGCGTGCGATGTCATTAATCGCTCGTTCGGGTGGAATAAGAAATGAATTTACTTTTACAGGCGGCGTTGCCCGTAACCAAGCAGTGCTAAAATATTTGAAAGAAATGGTGTACGAGAGTTACGGAAATGATATCGTGATAAATATTCATACAGATTCTATATTTATGGGAGCGCTTGGCGGTGCGATGTTTGCGCGGCGAAATGTAAAAGCAGATTTGCCTTCAAAGAAAAATAAAGTTGTAGAGAAAATGGATGAGTGAAAAAATTTATACAATCGGAATTGATGTCGGCGGTAGTTACATCAAAGCTGTGCTTGCAGATTACAAACGCGATTCGGTTATCGTCGATAAAAAATCGGAGAAGATTAGAAAGCGCGATCCCGCTGTGATTTCGGAAGAGTTGATGAATTATCTTCTCGATAAAAATAATTTATCTCATAAAGATGTTGTTTATGTTGCATCGACCGGCGAAGGGGAAATGGTTCATAAAAAAACGGGACATTTTTACAGCATGACTACTCACGCTCGCGGCGGTGTACATTTTCATCAAGGCGCAAAAACCGTTGTCGATCTCGGTGCGCTTTTTGTCCGCGCTATTAAGATTGATGACAAAGGAAAAGTACTCGACTACAAAATGACCGGACAATGCGCATCGGGCTCCGGGCAGTTCATCGAAAACATCTCGCGCTATCTCGGGCTCGCAGTTGAGGAAGTCGGCGATATTTCTTTGCAATCAACAGTGCCGGAATTACCCTCCGGAATTTGCGCGGTGCTTGCGGAGACAGATGTTATTAACATGGTGTCGCGCGGAATTTCTACTCCGAATATCATTAAAGGAATTCATCTTTCAATTGCAAATAGAGTTGTGCGATTGCTTGCATCGCTGAAAGCAGAATCGCCAATCGTTTTAACCGGCGGAATGGCAATGAATAAAGGTATGGTGCAAGCGATTGAAGAATCATCGGTTGAAAGTAAATATAAGTTTCAGTTTGTAACACATCCCGATGCGGTATTTTCGGGTGCAATCGGTGCGGCTCTTTGGGGCGGCTTCCGATTCTTAAAACTCAAACAGAAAAAAATGCAGGTTGTAGTTTGAGCGAATTGAATTTTTTTTCTCTCCACTTAATCTGAGAAATTGCATAAATGGTTGCAAGCAGTAAAATATTAATAGAAGAGAGAAGTTTAATTTCGATTGAAGATTTGGGAGAGTACTCTCTAAACATCGCCTCGCTTATAAAAGAAAATTCCGAAAAATTTTCTTCACGAACTTTCTTCCTTGAAAAAAAAGATGGTGAATATAATGGCATAAGTTGGGAGGAATTTTTCAAACAGATTTCCAACATTGCCGCAAACCTTGTAAAATGTGGCTACGGTGAGGGGGATAAAGTAGTTCTCTATTCGCAAAACAGACTTGAGATGCTGCTGATGGAACTTGCGGTTATGTCTTCCGGCGGAATTGCCGTACCGATATTTTTTAACTACAATTCGGAAACTGCCGAGCAACTTATTATTCACAGCGATGCAAAATTTCTTGCTATCGGCGGTGAAAAACATTTGGAGAGAATTAATCCGAAAATTCCACTCAAGCAAATTTTTATTTTTGATGAGTTCGAAAAAATTCAGAACAAATCACTTATAAAAAATTTTTCAAATCTCTCCGAGTTCAAAAATCTACTTTCAGAATCTTCGTTGTCAAATTTGAAATTCAATGCAAGCGCAGATGAAATTTGTTTAAATATGTACACGTCGGGAACGATGGGAAATCAGAAGTGTGTGCAGTTGACACATAAAAATATTTTATCGCAACAAGCGGCGTTGCGCAAACTTTGGAACTTGAATGAAAATGACCGCTTCTTGAGTTACTTGCGCTGGCATCACAGCTTTGGCGGAATTTTTGAAATTTTTAATGCGCTATCAACCGGTGCTTCGTTCGCGCTTGAATCAAGTCTCGGTGCTAATCCATCCGAAATTTTTGAAAACTGGAAGCTCATCAAACCGACAATCTTTTTTAGCGTGCCGATTGTGTATCAGGCAATAATGGATTTAATTAAAGGCAACAAAGAATTGGAGGAACTTTTTTTTCATCCCGAACTAAAATTTATTTTCACCGCCGCCGCGCCCTTGCCTATTCACATCTCCGATGAATTTGAGAAAAGAAAAATTCCGGTAATCGAGGGATGGGGATTAACCGAAACTTCTCCCTGTTGCACTTTAACCGATCCAAACATAAAGCGTGAAGCTGGCGTTGTCGGCTTCCCGATTCCAGGCGTATCTCTTCGTCTTGCCGATGATGGAGAGATTGAAGTTCACGGACCAAATGTTATGGTTGGATATTACAACAACGAAAAGGCAAACGAAAATATTTTTACAGATGACGGCTGGTTCAGAACCGGCGATATCGGAGAGATAACTGAAACGGGTTTGAAATTAATTACGCGCAAAGATAGAATTTTCAAATTGCTGAATGCGGAAAAAGTTATTCCGACAAAAATTGAAAGTAGCATAACGGAAAAATGTCATTATATCTCCGCCGCACTTGTAGAAGGCAGCGGAAAAAGTTTCCCAGTCGCGCTGCTGTTTCCGAATCGTACTATGTTCAAACGCAATAATGATGCGGTAGATCTCGATAGTGTTGATTGCAATTGTCCTCATTCGATTGAAGAGTTATCGAACTGTTTGAAAAATTGTTTGACCGATGTGAATTGCGGATTGAAACAAAAATTTGCTCGGGTGCGGATGGCAATGCTTGTTGATGATGATCTTTCAGTAGAGAAAAGAACTCTGACACCTTCGCTAAAAATTGCACCCAATAATGTGAAGGAAGTTTATAAAGCCTGCATAAATAAACTATACGGTGAAGATGATAATATTTCTCACAACGTTTATATCATTCCTTTAGAATAATTGAATGCCGCAACGAGCCAATAAAATGTCAAAAAAAAATCATACATTATTCTTAGTGAACCTAAGTGCGCTTAGTGCCTCAGTGGTTTAAAAATTTGAAAATAGAAACTATGTACGAAATAAAACAAGTTGAACAATTAAAGTTACTGATGAAGGACTACTACCTTCGTCTCGGAAATAGAGAAACAAAAATTGCATGGTGCACGAGCGTCGGACCGGCGGAGCTTCTGCGGTCATTCGGATTTGAAGTCTATTTTCCCGAAAACCACGGCGCGTTGATGGGCGCAAGTAGAATTGCCGGCGACTACATCCCCGCCGCATCCAAAGCGGGCTACTCAAGCGATATCTGTTCCTATCTAACTTCAGACATCGGCGCATTCTTGAACAAAACTACTCCACTCACAAAACATTATGGACTCACTTCAATCCCGAAACCAAACTTAATTGTGTACAACACAAACCAATGCCGCGAAGTACAAGATTGGTTTTCTTTTTTCGGTAAAGAATTCGGCTGCCCCACGATAGGAATTCTACCGCCGCGACACATCGGCGAAGTTACAAAGTTTGATGTAGAAAATGTTGCCAACCAATTTAAAAATATGATTCCCATTTGTGAAGCAGCGTCGGGAAATAAATTTGATCTTGATAAATTCAAAGCAGTTGTTCGTATCAGTAAAGAAGCAACCGACTTATGGAAAGCAGTATTATCAACGGCAAAGCAGACTCCTGCACCACTTAATTTTTTCGATGGAACAATACACATGGGACCGATCGTTGTTTTGCGCGGCACTCAATACGCAAAAAATTATTACACTGAATTGCTCGCCGAACTGCAAACCAACGTTCAAAATAAAATTGGATTTTTAGAAAAAGAAAACTCGCGCATCTATTGGGAAGGAATGCCGATTTGGGGAAAACTTCGCACACTATCAGATCTTTTCATTAAAAATAAATCTGCCGTTGTCGCATCAACATATTGCAATAGCTGGGTGTTCGATGCATTTGACGATAACGAACCGTTTGAATCAACCGCGCTGGCTTATACTTCAATCTTCATTAACAGAAGCGAAGATGTAAAACTTGAAATGTTGAAAACGTTAATCAATGAGTTTAGAATTAACGGCGTAATTTTTCATGATGCAAAAACTTGCTTCAACAATTCGAACGCAAACTTCGGAATGCCGATGCGATTAAAAGAAGCTACAGGCGTTGAAACCCTTGTAATTGAAGGCGATCTGTGCGATTTAAGATTTTTCAGCGAAGGACAATCAATAACAAAAATAGAAACTTTTCTCGAACAAATTAATTGAGGCGTAAAATGGATAAGAAATTTAAAATCGGAATTATCGGACTCGGACCTGTCGGATTGACTCTTGCAGTTCATTTTCGCAAAGCCGGTTGCGAAGTGCACATTTGCGATGTTGAAAAAGAAAAAATTAATCTTATCCGAAACGAGGGAGTTGAACTCGTCGGCAAGATTGAAGAAAAAATTTATTTCAATCATGTCTATTCGTCGATCGGTGAAATGTTCAAAAACAAAATTGATATTTTGATCAGCTCCGTAAAAGCGTATCACGTAGATCATGTTTTGAATCAACTTGATAAAACGATTGGCGAAGATACATTTCTTCTCATCGCCCAAAACGGAATTGATGTTCGAAGAAGATATGTTACTCATTTCGGTGAATCAAGAATTTTAAGAATGGTGATAAACTTTGCCGGAAATTTGAATGCGCCGAATGTTGTGAACGTAACTTTTTTTAATCCACCAAATTATATCGGCTCGATTGACGACTCTCATCCCGATATTGCAAAATGGCTCTGCGATACGCTAACGGAATCAAACCTTGAAACAATATTTAAAGATTCATTTACGATTGTCGATAAAATTTGGGAGAAGACAATATTAAACGCGGCACTCAGTCCACTCTGTGCAATCTCCCGCCTTACGATGAAAGAAGCGATGGCGCATCCCGACACACTTGAAATAGTCGAGCAAATTATTTTTGAAGCGATTGAAGTTGCAAAAGCGGAAGAAGTAAAACTCCCCGAAAATTTTGTAAAGTTGGCAATTCGTTACTTAAAAAATGCAGGCAATCATTTTCCCTCGCTCGCAGTTGATTTAATGAGCGGACGACAAACGGAAATTGATTTCATGAACGGAAAGATAGTCGAATACGGAAAGAAACATTACGTCCGCACGCCGTTGAATTTGACATTCACAAATTTGGTAAAAGCAATCACACACAAAAACTCAGCAGAGCAGGAAGCAAACGAAGAAAACGGGAAGTGAAGTTTGCCGGTTTGAGAATATTTTAAGGAGGAAATATTGGCTGACGGTTTGCGGGATTGTGTTCATGTGGGATTTTGGGGGACTATTCCGTAAACCAACACTGAATCTGAGTAGAAGCACAAAGCTTCATTTAACCAGTGAACATCCATATTTAGGTAGGTGCTGTTATGTGGTCGTGGTCTACTCAAAGGATGCCCTAACATTAAATTCCAGAAGTCCTTTTTTGGTATTTCGCCGACGAATAGTATCAATCGCGATATTTTTATAATCAAGTTGTCTCATGCTTTCGGCTAAAATTTTCTCAGTGTCGACAAAATATCCATAAAACGATGAATTGCCTACTATGTAATTAATTTTAGCTTTAGATTTTAAAAGTCCTCTTATGTTCTTAAGATGAGAATGCATATCATCAAAATACTTGTGTACATAATTACTCATTACAGATGAATTTTTGTCCCCACTTGAATTTATTTTATCTATCACTTCGTATAGCTGAGATGGCAAATTTTTATTTATTGGATTCCAGCATTTCAAATTACTAGTCGCTGTTCCCCATGTCCCACCAATAGCTTCCCAATCTAGTGATCCAGCATCATATCCATTATGAAGGAATTTTACCCAATACATGTATGGACGTAGCTCACGGATATAGCTCATGCGATTTGGATAAGGTGGAGAAGTGATTACCGTATCGAATATTTCTTTTCCATGTTGTGACAAGTCCCTCGAATCACTCTTTATGACTTTGGATTTTCCAGGCAGGACGGATTGGGCTGTGGTAATGATGTGAATAAAAATTGCTTCAAACAAAATTTTGATTTGAGAAAATTCAAATTGTATAGAATTATTTTTAAAAGACATTGAAACATGATCAAAAGCCGCAGATGATGTTTCAATTATTAAACGTGAAAATGCAATCCAGACTAAATTGTGATAATAGTCTTTGTCAGGTTCATTGAAAACTGACGCAATTTTGTTTCGAATACTCGCTAAAATTTCTAACGTTACAGGATGCCACCACCTTTGAATATTATGGATTGGCGGAGTCCAATGAGCTTCAGAGATAACAATGCCATTTATGCAATCATCAAAAATCTCTTGTAAAGACGATAATTTTTCTTTCGAGAAGTGGCTACATTTTGTATTTCCGAGCCAAATCAGAAAAGGGTTAATATCAAAAAGTGTAGCATTAAAACCAAGTTCAGCGGCTACTAAACCTGTGGTGGCTGTACCCGAGAACGGATCTATTATTGTAGACTTTTTATTGCAGTCCTTATTAATGATTTCTCTTACAAGTTTAACAGAATACGCTGGTGTGAGTCGCAACCATCCATGACGACCAAACTGTGAATTATGTTTGAAAGTATAATCCATCCTCCTTTCAATGTCTAATGTTAGCTCAGTTTGCATCTAATACCGTTTTTAGAATGGAATTAATTTCATCTCTAAATGTTTTTGAGTTCTTTTTAAAGAAACCGGCAAGGTCATAACCTAAAATATCTTTTGTGAAGGCGAAAAGCGAAATGTTCGGATTTGAAGAGGTGGAACCAATCAAAATTCCACATCTACTATTGCGATATCTAAGAACAATGTCAGTATCTATTTGTGAAGAAAATATTGCAAAAACGGGCAGATAATTGTTAGCCCAAGCAACTGTCGCATTATCAATGTCAGCATTTTGTCTTTTACTGTCCTTGCTCTTATATCCCTGTCGAACTTCAAATACAACACCATTTTTAGGAATATGTTTTATGGAAAGGTCTTTGCAGTAGGATTTAAGCCAATCTTGCAACCTTTTTTTTAACTTGTGATTTTGAATTTCTTTTAATTCTAAACGACCATCAAGTGAAAGCGTTTTTAGTTTGCCACCTGAAGTTTTTGCATCATAGCTCCATTGGACAAAATCTCTATCTTTATATTGAGTAGTATCAATCAGTACTTCTCTAAAAAGATGCTCACAACCGATTCCGATTTGCCTATAGATGGAGGTCATTCCGCCAGCTGCTTTATGGGCGGCATACATAAGCCCTGAACCCAATCCTATCCAAGTATAAAAAGGGTCAGCACCATAAAGTTTTAAAAATCCGTTGAGAGATACACCATTTGCATTTTGACTTTCACCAAATTTTGGCTTGTAGTCCTTGCATTTTCTAATAGGAGCGAGAAAAATTTCAATATATTTTTGTTCAATTGTCATTCTATTTTTTTTTCAAATTAAGTTAAAGATGTCGGTGTCTTTTTAACGATTACATCGAGTTATTAGACAATTAGTATGTTCTGTTATTATCCTCAGAACATATTCAAAACGTTTATTAACGGTAATCTTGCATACATTCTTCTTCAAAATATTTTCAACCGCATTATAACCTCTACTAATAAAAAAATTACGATTCTAATTTATGAAATTGTTTCGATAAGAAATAGATGGTACACCGGTTTTCCGCAATGTGGATTTTTGCATCAGTTCATCCGCGTGGCAAACTGCTGTTAGCATTAGCAGTTCTATTTCTCGTCAGTTTCATTGTTAAATAATTCGTGTAGTTTTTGTTGTAATAGTTTTTTGTCAGGGAGTTGCGTTTTATACTCTGAAACCATAGTTGGTGATAGACTTCTGCTTAAAGAATATTCAACAACTTCGCTGTCTTTGTCTTTGCAAAGCAAAACACCGATGCTCGGATTCTCATTCGTTTTTTTAACGTCTCTGTCTAATGCTTCAAGGTAAAAATTTAGTTGTCCTAAATGGTCGGGTTTGAATTTGTCAGCTTTAAGTTCGAGAGCTACTAAACATTGAAGTCCACGGTGGAAGAAAAGCAGGTCGATGTAAAAGTCGCTGTTACCCACTTGCAATTTATATTCTTCCCCAATAAATAAGAAGTCTTTCCCAAGTTCAAGTATGAAATCCTTCATTTGTCTTACAAGTCCACGTTGCAAATCGCTCTCGCTGTGCGGCTCAGGCAAGTTCAGGAACTCAAATACATAGCTATCTTTAAAAGTTTTTGATAAGTCTTCACTACTTTCTCTCAGCGCAGTCGAGAGTTTTGAGTTTCCAATCATGGTGCGCTCGAAAAGACTTGTTGATATTTGTCGGTCAAGCTCCCGTTTGCTATAATTTTCTTGCTTTACATAGTTGAGATAAAATTCCATTTCTTCAATGGTTTTACATCTCGAAAAAATCAACAGATTGTTTGTCCAGCTAATTTCTCTCACCAGTGGTGAGAGTTTTGGGGAGTGTTTGTAGGTATCGTAAAACTGCTTCATTCTCCAAATATTTTTGTTGGAGAATCCTTTAATTTCGGGTTCGTGTGTCTGTATGAAATTGGCTAATTCAGTAACAACAGAGTCGCCCCATTCCGATTGTTCAATTTTCTTGCTGATATATTCACCGATATTCCAATAAAGGTTTATCAGTTCAGCGTTCACGGCTTTTATGGCAATGGTCCGAGATTGTTTGATTAGCTGAATTATATCCTTAAAACGGTTGTCCATTATCTAATTCTATTAGTAACAAATTTATGTTTTTTCGTTAGTGTATCTTTTGGGAAACCGGTTTTTCGCTATTGATGCTGACAATTATTAACCGCAAACTTGCATGTATCATTCTTTAAAAATAATCTCAACTGCATTATAACCTCTACTAATAAAAAAATTACGATTCTAATTTATGAAATTGTTTCGATAAGAAATAGATGGTACACCGGTTTTCAGTTATGCGGGTTTTTGCATCTATGAATCAATCGTATTCGATGGAAACGGTCATTCAGCATTTGCGACAAACGGTGAATTATCTTCCTCCATTCTCCATTAAGAAACATTACGTCCGCACGCCGTTGAATTTGACATTCACAAATTTGGTAAAAGCAATCACACACAAAAACTCAGCAGAGCAGGAAGCAAACGAAGAAAACGGGAAGTGAAATGACTTCATCCTTTCATATGTAAAGGTTCAATTCAATCTTTGGTTGTGTCAAAATTTTGACACGGGCAGTGAACCGATGAATTTAATTTTTCAAGTGAAATTAAATTTATTATTTACGAAAGGATTAAAAATGAAAACTCAATTCTCACTCTCATCCGCATTTGTAGCGGGATTAATAGCCACCGCGGCAATGACTGCATTCACATACATGGCGCCGCTTATGGGCTTCGAAATGGATATTCCCAAAATGTTAGCGGGTACAATGGACGCGCCGCTTATTGTTGGATGGATGGCTCACTTCATGGTCGGAGTTATACTCGCCGTGAACTATGGCGCAATTTTTTTAGTAAAGACAAACCGTAACGCTGATTTAAAAAGCGGAGCAATCTTTGGTTTAATTCCTTGGCTTATGGCTCAAGTTGTTGTTATGCCGATGATGAGCATAATGAATGGCGGCGGTTATTTTGCCGGCTTCTTCTCCGGTTCTATGATGGTTGCTATGGCAAGTTTGGTAGGACATTTACTCTACGGCGCTGTTCTCGGAAGCATCTATAAACATTCAACAAAATAATTTAGAGATGTGAATAAGAAAAATGACACTTAATAAATCTCAAAAGAAAATTGTTTTCTCAGGGCTGCTGCTAATTGCATCAGCCCTTATTATCTGGTTTCTTTACGGTGGCGAGATATTTACAAAGACGAAAATACTAATAGAAAAACAAGATGAACTTCTTGGAACTACTTATAAAGAATGGGTAGATAAATTTGTACTCGGTTTGGATTTCACCGCCGCTTTCATCGGAGCTATTATTCTGGCGACAACTGCCGGCGCATGGTTATTAAGATCAAAAAAATAGTTTGGCATAATAGAAAAATTCTATACAAAAAATAAGATTCCCATACCGGCTGTTACCAAAGAAATCAGAATAGAAATAGAGCTCAAAATTCTCATCTGTCAAAATTTTGACACGGCTTCGCATGGGCTTCATTTATTTTTACATCAGAAATTAATTCAATTAAAATCATTCAATAACAAATAGGAATAACAAATGAAAAAATTATCTGCGTTATCAAAAGAAAACGCTCCAGAACAAAGCAGACAAATATTTGTCGGCATTGAAAAAGCCGTTGGCATGTTACCCAATATTTATGCGGTTATCGGCAATTCGCCAAATGCACTCGGTTCATACTTAACATTTTCCGATGCACAAAAACATGGCTCATTTAATGCAAAAGAAAGAGAAGCAGTTTTTCTTGCAGTCTCCGAAGAGAACGGTTGTAACTATTGTCTTTCCGCTCATACTGCAATTGCAAAGATGAACGGCTTTAGCGAAGAAGATACATTGCAATTACGAGCCGGCACCTATAATGACAGAAAATTAAGCGTGCTGACAAATCTTGCTAAATCTATAATTGTGAACCGCGGAAAAGCGGAAGCAGAACTTGTCGATGCTTTTTATCAAGCCGGCTACGATGAAAAAGCGCTGGTTGATTTAGTTGCGCTTGTGGTTGACAAAACATTTACAAATTATATCGGTCGGCTTGCTAAACCGGAAATTGATTTTCCGAAAGCTCAACCGCTTCAACAAGAATCTTTAGTTTAATCATCAACTTTAATGAAAGGTAAAAACATGAAAACCAAAATCAATTTAATCGCAATTCTAATTTTAGTATTAGGATTAAATCTCTCTGCACAAACTTTTTCGGTAGATAAAAAGGACGGCAGAAACCAGGCGTCATTTACATCCGATGCGCCGTTTGAAAAGATAGTCGGGCTTTCCAGCGGTCTTGATGCAACTGTAATGCTCAACACAAACGACATCACAAACAACCCGATGGGAAAAGTTAAAGTTCCTATCAGCAACATTAAAACCGGTATCGATTTAAGAGACGAACATCTACGCGGAGAAATGTGGCTCAATGCAAACAAATTTCCCCACGCTGAATTTCAATGGACCGGCGTGAAAAATCCTTCAAACAAAAAACTTGAAAACGGAAAAAAGATTAACGCAATCTTAATCGGTAAGTTCAGCGTTCACGGAATTACAAAAGATATAGAAGTTCCCGCAACTTTAACTTACTTCACGGAAAGCGAAAGAACTAAAGCAAGAACGCCAGGTAATCTACTTGCGGCTAACGCAGAATTTAAAATAAAACTTTCAGACTATGGAGTTCAAATTCCTTCGATGGTAGTCGGAAAAGTTAATGAGGAAGTTCTCGTAAGCGTCAATTTTATTGCAAGCGATGCAAATGCCGGGGAGAACCTCTGCTCTACTTGCGGCGAAAAGAAAGACGGCAACAAGTGTAATCCTTGTTCAATGAAAAAGAAGTAATATTTTTTTGCGGAAGCTTTCGCGGCTTCCGCTTCATTTTTATTGTGAGCTTGATAAATGAAAAGACGAGATTTTATTTTTAAAAGTAGTGTTGTGCTCGCGGGCTTTATCGCCTCTTCAAAACTGCATGCCGCTTCTATAATTACCAAAGCGGCTGACATCGGGAATGAATATAAAATGCGCATCATTGCCATCATTCATGAACTTAAGAGAGAAAGTTCCAATCTTGTTCTGAAGATTATGAATGGGAAGAAATATATTTTCGATCCTTACACTCATTACCCTTTCGATAACGGAATCAAAGATGAAGAAACCGGTTGTCAATTATTCTTTCATGCACATAGAGAAAATGAGTACGGACATTTTCATACTTTTGCGCGGGATGAAAATAACGAACTGATTCATCTCCTTTTAATCTCAATGGATAAACAGGGAAATCCTCTCGCACTGGCTACTGTTAACCGATGGGTTACCGGCGATAAATATGTTAAAGCCGATAAGTTGAAATCTCTTTCCGATAACTTTTTTGTAAATCCCGATTTATACAAAGACATTCGCGTGGTTGAATTTATCAATAATATATTTAAGGCATACCGCGATGAAATTTTTCAGTTGTTTGACGAAAGAGATAAATGGATTAATAATTACGTGAACAATTATTTCCGCGAACCTTTCGAAGATAGAGATTTCGAAATTCTTTCGCAGAAAACTATTTCGCTATAATTTGGGAAAGATGGAATGAAACTCTGGATTAAACTCTCGATCATATTAACAATAATTTTCAATGTCGTAATTCAAGTAAGTGTTTTTGTATTAACTCCTAAAATTGAAAATTATTCAACAAACTTAATCGGAGATAAGCTAAAAAGTATTGCCGCATCAATAGCCGCGAGTATTGACGGCGATGAATTCGAAACTATTAATATCTATGATTCATCTTCGGTTCATTCATCCGCCTACAAGAAAATTCAAAACACAATTGACATAGCAAAAAAGAATTTAGAATTGTCAGACGATCTCTATTCAATTTCGATTCTCGATAAAAATAGTTTGGTCTTCGGGGTTGTATTAAACAGGGTATCATTCGGAATTGATTCCTTACAACAGTTAAGTAAAGAGGGCAAAGAAGCAGTTGCCGATGTATTCAATAAAAGAAAATGCGTTCATACAAAAGTTTATACTGATAAATATGGAACATGGCTTTCCGGCTTTGCGCCGATTTATAATCTCTCTGGCAATATATCTGGGTTAATTCAAGTTGATCAAATTTATGCTTCTGTGAAAGAACGCATTGACGAAATCCGGAATATTATTTTTTATGGTCGGCTCGCTTTAATACCGGTTACAATTCTTCTGAGCATTCTACTTGCAAACATTTTTCTTTCACCAATTTCAAAAGTGAAAAATAATATTATGAAAATTGCGGCGGGAGATTATAACGAACCGAAGCAAATTAAATCAGGCGGAGAAATTAAAGAACTTGTAAATGCATCCGAAAATTTACGTGCGACAATTCTCGAACAGCAAAATCAGATATTCAAAAATCTCGATGAACTTAGAAGCGCGAAAGAAAAAGCCGAGTCATCAGATCGAATGAAGAGTGAGTTTCTCGCAGTTCTTTCACATGAAATTAGAACGCCGCTGAATGTAATTCTCGGCAACCTCGAAATTGTAAAAATGGAATTGGAAGAGAATATATCGGCAGATTTGCTCGCGCTCAGTGAAGAAATCAAATTCGGCAGTCACCGTTTAATCAGAACTGTCGAGATGATTGTGCTATACAGCGAACTTGCTTCAGCCAGTTACAACAAAAAAGAGAGTTATATTAATATCAATAAATTGTTCGTAGAGCTGACCGATCAAATTAAAGATTCCGCAAAAGTAAAAGGCATTACGGTGAAAAGCGATTGCACTGCAACAAGCGCAATAATAAAGGGGGACGAGAAATTGCTTGAAGAAGCGATAAAACAAATTTCCGACAATGCAGTGAAGTTCACAAAAGAAGGAGAAATTCATTTTTGTATTTTGAATAATAGTGATGAAGGAATTACACTACTTATGAAAGATATAGGCATTGGCATTTCGGAAGAGTTTATGAAAAATATTTTTAAACCGTTCCGCCAGGAAGATATGAGCTACGCGCGCCCGTTTGAAGGCAACGGCTTGGGGCTTGCACTCGCTAAAAAATGTTGTGATGTGAACGGGTTTGAACTTAAATTGACCAGTGAAAAAAATAGAGGAACGACAGTTGAAATTGTTATTCCTAAAAGCAAATATTTCGCAGAGTAAATGCAGGTAATATCAAAATGGAAAATTGGATTGAACTCGGTTCGGTTGACGAATTCAAACAAAAAAAGTTAACTGAAATAATTATTGGCAAAACTAAACTTGCCGTCAGCTATCATAATGAACAATTCGGAATAATTTCGGGAGTGTGCAACCACGTCGGCGGTCCGCTGGGGCAGGGACACATCGACGGCGATTTTGTTGTCTGCCCGTGGCACTATTGGAAATTTCATTTCAAAACCGGAAAAGGTGAACCGGGTTATGAAGAGGATAAAGTCCCGGCTTACAATTATAAGATTGAAAATGAGAAACTTTTTGTCAATCTTGATTCTGCGACAAAAAGAAATAAATTGCCACATGAGCCGCATCCATTAACAAGAAAAATTCTCAGAGAGCCGGGCGGTGTACGGTTAGTCGGAATCTCTACAACTGCGATGAATAAAGATTATCCCCGCTACAGCACTTCGGATCATCTTCTCGAAACTTCGCTTGAGTATGCAAAGAATATGGGCTGCGAAACAAAACTCTTTAATTTGAATGAGATGAATATTCGTAACTGCGAAGGTTATTATTCCAAATCTGCAAAGGCGTGTACATTTCCTTGCACCATAACTTCGATTGATTCTTCCGACGAAATGGAAAAAATTTATGAAGCATTTGTGCACTGGGGCGATGCATTTATTATCTCTACACCGATTCGATGGGGAGCCGCAAGTTCCCTTTATTTCAAAATGGTGGAAAGAATGAACAGCATTCAAAATCAGGAAACAATTGCCGACAGACATCTTTTAAAAAATAAAATTGTCGGATTAATCATCACGGGCGGACAAGATAATGTACAGGGAGTTGCGGGTAGCATGCTATCCTTCTTTGCAGAACTCGGGTGTCAATTTCCGCAGTTTCCCTTCATCGCTCATTCGCGCGGCTGGAGTGCCGAAGATATGGAAAACAATGTTAAGTATGTTCGAGAAAGCGTGTTACTTCACGAAGGTGCAAAAGCATTAGTAGAAAGAATTTACGAAATGGCAAACTTGATGATCAGCGAAAACCCGCTTCAACAAAAGTTTGTTAAAGGTGGAAGAAAGGCAGTGAAGGATAAATAATTATTTTTGATTAATAAAAAAAACTCACTTATTTTGCATAGTAAGTCCAGAATTAATGGACATAGACTGCAAATTATGAGAGCTATTCAACAAATAAGGCAAAGTATTGATCAAGAGATATTCAATTACACACAGATAATTGAATCATTGAAAGACTACAAAAAGCCGCGAGATGTAATAAACAACCTCATGAAAAAGGGGGATATTATCCGCGTGAAGAAGGGGCTTTATGTTTTCGGTGCAATTTGGCGCAGGAAACCCTTAAACTTAGAATTATCGGCGAACTTGATTTATGGTCCTTCCGTAATTAGCTCCGACTATGTTCTCTCTGCTGTTGGTTTAATTCCCGAACACGTTACGACAATTACATCAATCACAAGTGGCAGAACAAGATATTTCGGAACGCCTATCGGAAAGTTTAGTTATCACCAGATGAACAAAAATCTGATAAGCTTCGGCATCGGGATACAAAAATCGGATGATTGCAATTTTTTTATCGCCCAACCTTTAAAGGCGCTGGCAGATAAAATATGGCTTGACGCAAGATTCAAACCGACTTCGCAAAAATCTTACAGCGAATATTTATTTGACGATTTGAGAATAGACAGAGATGTTCTTAGTAAATATCTCGATAAAAAATTTATTGATGAATTGGCAAAAGTTTATTCTTCGAGGAAGATAAAATGGTTCACACAATTTTTAGAAAAGAGTTTGAACCAATGAATGAGTTTCTAAAACAACTTATAAAAAAATCACCAACCGATTCAGAACAAGACTTAATGAAGTTATTGCGTGAGGCATTACAATCGCTTGCACTGCTGGGTCTATGGCGTACAAATTTTTTTGATAATGCCGCATTTTACGGCGGCACTGCTTTGCGCATACTTTATAATCTTGACCGGTTTTCTGAAGATTTAGATTTTTCACTTCTCAAACCGAATAGAAATTTTAGTTTTGTCAAATATCGAGATTCTATAGTCAGAGAACTTGAAGCGTTCGGCTTTAAAGTTGATTTTGTTATCAAAGAAAAAACTGCAAACACTGAAATTGAGTCGGCGTTTATTAAAGCAAACACGCTGCAAATAATGATATTAATTGAAGCACCACAAAATATGATTGAGACGGCGCACCGACAAAAAATTTTCAAAGTAAAATTGGAAGTTGATACAAACCCTCCGCCGGATTTCGATACTGAAATGAAATACATTTTCTCTCCAATACAATTTGCAGTTAAGTCATTTACAACTTCTTCTTTATTTGCAGGTAAAATGCATGCGATACTTTGTAGAAAGTCGAAGAATCGTGTGAAGGGGAGAGATTGGTATGACTTCGCATGGTTTGTAAGCAAGTATCCCGAATTAAATCTCAAGCATCTTGAAGCAAGAATGAGGCAGTCGGGCGATTATCGGGAGGTATCACTCTTAACAGAAAAAAAATTTTTGCATCTTTTAAATATCACAATCGCTAATCTTGATCTTACTAAAGCAAAAACTGAAGTAGAACCATTCGTCGAAAATAAACGCTCACTCGATCTCTGGTCGAAAGATTTTTTTCGTGCAGCGGCGAAAAGAATTATTGTAGTCTGAAACTATAAAACAGACTTCAATATTTATATCCTGAGTCTGCTATAATAAGGTAGGAAACGGTTGAAACCGTTAAACTATTCAGTAAGCATTTCCTTTAACCAACGGCTTAAGCCGTTGGTTAATAATAACTTAAAGAACTGCGAACCGTTTCAACGGTTTATAATTCTTTTCCAATTTTATATTAATGAGCTTTTTAGGGCGAACTCATATCCTATTACTTCCTCTACCGAAAATTCAACGCCTTGCAGTAACGAAACGCCATTCTAAAAATTGATACAACTAAACAAAAATTACAGCGATTTTTTTATTTCAGAATAAACTTCTTTCAATTCCCCTTCGGCGTAATTTTCGTCTATGATTTTTATGAATGACACATAAACCTCAATTTATTTTTGCAAGCAATTTTTCTTCGTCAATATCGCCATAAGAAAATAATTTGTTATCTATCAGCAGCGCGGGAGTTACCGATATTCGTCTTTGGTTGTATGAATTAATATGAAGAACCTCAATGTGAACTGCGGGCTTAGCATTTTGAATATTCTCTAATATTATTTTCGAGCGCTCGCAAGCATCACAATTATCGGAAATGATTAATGTTAATGTCATCTAATTTTTTTAATACAAACTTAGCAAAGCGGTCTTAAAGCACGTGTCAAAAACTTGACATGGGTTAAGAAATCAATTTTTTTAACGCATCGATATTATTAATAATGAGTTTGCTGCGATCGAAGTCAATTATTTTCTTCTCTCTCAAATCGGTTAAGATTGTATTTACAGTTTGGCGCGAGCACGCAGTCAGTTCGCCGATATTCTGATGTTTCAAAAACGGTTTTACGAAAATCTGTTCGCCGATGCGTCTGCCGTTCTTTTCGGCATATCGTAAAATAAAGGAAGTTACGCGCTGGTCTGCATCTTTAAATATCAAATCTTCAATTCGTTCCGAAAAGCTGCGGAGTTTCAATCCGAGGAGTTTAGTCATCTTTAAATTAAGAGAAGGATTTTTTTCGATGAAAGAAGCGAGATCATTTTTATTTATTGCGCAGATTAATGACGGCTCAACGGTAACGGCAAAATCAGTTCGTTCTTGTTCATCAAGGAATGCCATCTCTCCGAATACTTCGCCGGGATTAATGATTGCAATAATTTTTTCGCTGCCATCGGAAAGATATTTAGTGATTTTAACCCGTCCGGTTTTCAGGAAAAAAATATTTTTCGATGGTTCGCTCGCAAAATAAATAGCTTCATCGCTACCGACGTTTTTGTCGGTAATCATGCGGTTTAATTCCATCATTTTGCTTTCGTCGAGTCCGGTGAACAAATTAAAATTTTCTAAATACCAGAGTTTTGTTTTTTCAGCCATAGATTTTTGAATTAGTTGTATTTCTTAAACGAATATAATCAATAAAGCTCAAAGAGAAAGTCAGCCACTTGAAATAAGAAAAATTTTTATTTACTGTTTATTTAATTATTGAGAAAAAATCCTTTATTACTTCGAATCGATAGCGTACGAAAAAATTTTTGTAAAGAAAAAAATATTTAAATTGTACATCATAATTTTTCTAACTAACAATACGAGAATATGAAGCCGAACTCATTTACACAAATTGCAATCATTCAAGCCGCAATGATTACCGGAATCATGATGATTACTATCGTGATGATCATGTTAAATGAAATGCAACCTGTCCACTTCTCCGAAGGGCACGAACTTACTTTCTATTTTCTACTTGCGACAATGTTTTTCACCTTCATGGCAATCTTGGGTGGCAAAATGATTTTCAATAAATTTTTACACGGGGCAAAAAGTGAAAATGAACTTTCACTAAAAATGAAAAGATATGTTACGGCGATAATTGTACGGTTTGCAATCATGGAAACTGCCGCAATTTTTTCTGCTGTTGCAATTTTCCTCACCGGCTCACACTATTTTCTAATTTTGATAGCTATCGTTCTCTTTTTTTTCATTTTCGAAAAACCGTCAAAAGAAAAAGTAGCAATGGATTTAAATCTCTCTCCCGAAGAGCGATTGATGATTTAACAAAACTAAAATTCTCCCACAAAAAAAATCTTTTTTAATCAGACAAATCATTCTTTTTAAGTTATTTTTCCGCCAGGAATTTTAGAAAATTTTCAATAACTAAACATAAAAAGCACACATGTTTTTGCACGAATTTATTTATCACAAACCAACATCGATTAAAGAAGCATCTTTACTTCTAAAATCGAATGAGAACAGCGCGGCACTTGCCGGCGGAACCGATCTTTTTGTCGAAATGAAAAAAGGTCTTCGTAAAAACGATGTCATCGTTTCGCTCAATAAAATCAATGAGTTGAAAGAGTATGGCTGGAATGGAAAAGATTTTTTTCTTGGAGCCGGCGTCAATCATAATGAAATAAAAAAATCCAAATTAATTCAAAAAGATTTTCCCGCGCTCTCCGATGCCGCTTCTAAAATTGGTACGGAACAGGTAAGAAATATGGGAACGGTCGGAGGTAATCTTTGTACCGGCGCATCTTGTTGCGATATGGCTCCGGTGCTTATGGCAATGAATGCGGAATTAGAAATCACCGACTCAAATTCTTCACGCAGAATTTTATTGAAAGATTTTTTTCTCAATCATAAATCAATCCAACTCAAGCGGGGAGAAATTCTTTCCAAAATTATTTTGAAAAAAATAGAAAAAGGAACTGCCGTGGGATTTGAAAAATTCGGTTTGAGAGATGCCGCCTCAATTTCAGTTGCATCCGTCGCCGCAAATATTTCAACTGACGGAAAAAAAATTACAAACGCAAACATCGTCATCGGTGCTGTTGCCCCGACTCCTCGCATCAGTCAAAAAACAAATTCTCTTCTTCAAAATGTTTCACTAACAGATTTGATGAACAAATCGGAAACTCTTGAAGAAATTGGAAGCGCGGCTGTTGCAGATTCACTCCCCCTCGATGATATACGCGGAAGCGCGCAGTATCGAAGAAATCTTGTTGCCGTTTTAACCAAGCGCGCAATTATTAAAGCAATCAATGATGCAGTTAATTCACTAAAATAATAAGAACATGAAACAACTAATTAAAGTCAACGTGAACGGAAATGATTTCGAACTTGCAGTAAGTTCTTCAACAACTCTTGCAGATATGATCCGCGAACAACTGCGCCTAACGGGAACTAAAAAAGGATGCGAAATGGGAGATTGCGGTGCCTGCACCGTTTTGCTTGATGGAAAGCCTGTCAACTCTTGCCTGGCTCTCGCAATTGAAGCTGACGGAAAAAATATTTTAACAATCGAAGGACTTGCAAACGGCGAATCGCTTCATCCTTTGCAACACGCATTTATCGAGAAGGGTGCTATTCAATGCGGATACTGCACTCCGGGAATGATACTTCGTGCAAAATCTATTATTGACGAAAATCCGAATCCTTCCTTGGAAGAAATAAAATCTGAGTTAACAGGAAATTTATGTCGTTGTACCGGCTACACAAAAATTTTTGAAGCTATTGAATCCGCTTCAAAATATATGCGCGGCGAAACACCAAAAGAAATTGAATACCAACCGCAAAAATCTGCGATGAATCTTTCCGTTGTCGGAAAACGATTACCAAAAGTTGATGCCCCCGATAAAGCAACGGGACGTGCGTTATACACGGACGACATTATTCTTCCCAACATGATTTACGGAAAATTATTGTTGAGTAATGTTCCTCACGCAAAAATAAAATCGATTGATGTTTCTGAAGCGCGGAAGTTGTCGGGTGTGAAAGCAATCTTAACCGGTGCGGACGTTTCTGATATCACTTATGGAACATCTCCGCCGCGATACGATGAAAATATTTTAGCGAAAGATAGAGTACGTTATGTCGGCGATGTTGTTGCCGCCGTTGCCGCCATCGATGAAGAAACATGTTACGAAGCAATCAAATTAATTAAAGTTGATTATGAAGAATTACCCGCAGTCTTCGATCCTTTTGAAGCGATGAAAGAAGGTGCGCCTCGTCTTTTCGATCATAAATATGAAAACAATATTAACACGAGCGTCAATCACCATTTTGGCGATGTGGAAAAAGGTTTTGCCGAAGCGGATTATGTCAAAGAAGCGCGCTTCTCGGGGAACAGAACTTATCAAAATCCAATGGAGCCGCACGCCGCAATTGCCGAATGGGATAGGCACGGCAGAGTTACGCTCTATACTTCTACTCAAGTTGTTCATTATGTTCATCATCAGTTGGCGAGAATTCTAAATCTTCCTTTGGGAAATATCAGGGTTATCATGACAAACTGCGGCGGAGGTTTCGGCGCGAAAGCCGCGACAAATATGCTTGAAGTTCTTTCGATTCTTCTTTCTAAAAAAACAGGTTGTCCTGTCAAGATGAGATTCACCCGCGAAGAGATGTATCTTTACGGAAGAGGAAGACACAAACAATACATCGATTTAAAAATGGGCGTTAAAAAAGATGGAACAATTACTGCAGTCGAACAAAAAGTTGTTCTTGAAGGAGGCGCGTATTCAAGCTTCGGAGTTGTAACAACTTACTACGCCGGTTCAATGCTTCCTACACTTTACAAGTTTGATAATTATAAGTACGATGGTTACAGGGTCAACACAAATCTTCCGCCGTGCGGCGCCTTTCGCGGACACGGAACTCCCCATCCTCGTTTTGCTTTTGAATCTTTGCTTACGATGATTGCAAATGATTTAGGTTTAGATCAAATCGATATTCGGATGAAGAACGCAATGGAGCCGGAATATCATACTTGCAATGATCTTGATATTCACTCATGCGAGCTAAAAGCATGCCTTGAACTTGTAAGAAAAAAATCCGGTTGGAATGAAAAGAAGGGAAAACTTCAGAAGGGGAGAGGCATCGGTATCGGTTGCGGAGGATTTGTTTCCGGAGCGGGTTATCCAATTTACAGATCACAGTTTCCACACTCGAATGCAATTCTCCGAATACTTGAAGACGGCTCGAAAGCAGTGTTGTATATTGGCGATGCAGATATCGGGCAGGGTTCAAATACAGTACTTGCGCAAGCCGCCGCAGAAGCAATGGGAATTACACTTGATAGAATCAGTGTTGTTGCCGCCGATAGCGATTTAACACCGATTGGATTTGGTGCTTATTCCAGCCGCGTTACTTTGATGGGAGGAAACGCTTCGAAGATGGCGGGGGAAGATGTGAAAAATAAAATTCTTCCTTTTGCCGCAAAATTATTGAATGTTGATATCGATAAACTTCAAGCAAAAGAAAATAAAATTTTTGAAAAAGAAAATCCTTCCAACTTTATTGAATGGGAAAAAGCCGCTGCGCAATATTTCTCGAAGCAAGGTCCATTAGTTGGTAGCGGACATTATTCGCCCCCCGAAGGTCTCGGAGGAAAATATAAAGGCGCAACAGTCGGAACTTCCCCTGCATTTTCTTTTTCTGCTTCCGTTTGCGAAGTTGAAGTAGATATGGAAACAGGTAAAGTTAAATTGCTGAATGTTTGGGATGCGCACGATTGCGGCACGGCAATCAATCCTATGGCGGTTGAAGGACAGGTAGAAGGAGCAGTATTGATGGGCTTAGGCGAAACACTGCTCGAAGATCAAATTTTTAGCTCTAACGGAAAATTACTTAACGGCGATTTGCATAATTATTTAATTGCAACTTCGGCGGAAGCTCCGATCATCGATTCATCATTAGTCGATAGTTACGAACCGAATGGTCCGTTCGGCGCGAAAGAAGTGGGCGAAGGCGCAATCTTACCTGTGCTTCCTGCAATCGCAAATGCAATTGAAGATGCCGTCGGTGTTAGAATTACCGATTTACCAATCACTCCGGAAAAAGTTCTCGCCGCAATCAGAAGTAAAAACAAAAACTGAGCGATGAAGTTTTTCCTTACAAATAAAAATAACTTATGCATTATCTCGGCGTAGATATTGGTTCATCATACACAAAGTTCGCTGTTCTTGGCAGTGAAAGAAAAATTGTATTCTCAAAAATCATAAAAACAATTAGCAGAGATAGAGAAGAAAAGAAAAAAGTTCGCGATGAAATTTTTTCCGCATTTAATATCAAGAATACTTGTGCCACAGGTTATGGCCGCGAATTGCTTGATTATGCCGATGAAACCAAAACTGAAATATATTGCGCATCCGAAGGCGTTACACATTTTTATCCTGAAGAAAAAACGATAATAGATATCGGCGGGGAGGATGTGAAAGTCGTCCACAGTAGCAACAAAGGAAAAGTTCTCGATTTTTATATGAACACGAAGTGCGCCGCGGGTACCGGAACTTTCATCACCGAAATTGCAGAACGTGCAGAGATTAATATTTCCGATATGAGCGAGCTTGCATCCCGTTCAAACTTCAACAAAGAACTAAATAGCTTCTGCACTGTATTTGCAAAGACAGAAATAATGAAATGGTTGTTCGATGATACTCCGATGGAAGATATCGCAAAGGGAATTTATATTTCTATTGTGAATCGCATTCATAAAATTAGAATGGATAAAACAGTTCCCGTATATTTGATCGGCGGTGTTGCGGCTTATCATTCGTATCTGAAAACAGTAATGGAGGAAATGTTCAATGTTAGAATAACCGTTCCGCAAAATCCGCAAATGATGATAGCGATTGGCGCGGCGGTGCTTGCAAAAAAAAGTAGTGAACGAAACGCCACTTGAAATAAATGGGTTGTCCATCTTTAAAGTGCGGAAAGATTTTTACTCGTTCTTTTAAAAAATCCCCAAAAAATTTATAAAGGTTAAAGAAATGAAATCTTATCATGATAAAAAAAATGGTATCGGAATTGTTTATGACGATATCTTCCTCATTAATGGAGCGCGCACTCCATTCGGAAAATTAAGCGGAACTCTTGCAAAAATTTCTCCGACCGATTTAGGCATACTTGCCTCCAAAGCCGCATTAAATAAAGCCGCAATCACTCCCGGAGAAATTGATCAAGTGATTATTGCAAACATCGGGCAAAGTTCTTATGACGCATATTTTCTACCGCGACACATCGCGCTGTATTCCGGTGTGCCAATTGAAATTCCCGCATTAATGGTGCAACGAATTTGCGCATCCGGTTTTGAAACCATCATTACTGCGTCGGAACAAATCACTCTCGGAAAAGCTGACGTTTGTTTATCGACAGGCACTGAAAATATGTCTCTCGCACCGACAGTCAGTTTTGGAAATAGAATGGGCTACGCATTGGGTGCTGTTGAATTTAAAGATATGCTTTGGGAAGCATTGAACGATACTGCGCCGGGATTCCCGATGGGTTGCACTGCCGAGAATGTTGCAAAGAAGCACAACATCTCACGCAAAGATGCAGATGAATTTGCTCTGCGTTCTTTCACTCTCGCTAACGATGCAATTGAAAGAGGATTTTTTAAAGATGAAATAACACCATTGAATTCATGCACAATTGAAATTGAAGGATTGAAATCGCGAAAAATTTCTTTACCTAAAAAAGTTGAAAATTTTTCTTCCGATGAAAATGTAAGAAAAACTACTCTTGAAGATTTAGGAAAACTACCTGCAGTATTCGAAAAGAACGGAGTACAAACCGCAGGCAATTCGAGCGGAATAGTTGACGGCGCGGCTTCGGTTGTTGTCGCCAGTAAAAATTATATCGAACGAAATAAATTAAATCCGTTGACAAAAATTGTTGCTTCCGCAACTTGCGGGGTTGATCCGAAGTTTATGGGTTTGGGTCCTGTTCCGGCAATCAATTTAATTTTAGAGATGACCGGATTAAAAATTAGCGACATTGGTTTGATTGAGATCAACGAAGCATTTGCCGCGCAGTTTATCGGTTGCGAAAGAGAATTAGAATTCGATAGATCAATCGCAAACGTGAACGGCGGTGCTATTGCAATCGGTCATCCGCTCGCCGCTTCGGGCATTCGTTTATCTTTAACAATCTCCCGGGCGATGAAAGAAAGAAATATGAAATATGGAATTGCTTCCGCTTGCATCGGCGGCGGACAGGGAACGGCAATATTGTTCGAGTTGTGTGAGTAGAAATTTTTTGCTTAACACTATTCAGTTGTGAAAAAAGTTAAATAACTCAATTTTATTTTTGACTTACGGAGAAAAAATGAATAAAATAGTTTCATATCAGGTGAAAGAACTCAACGGAAAATTTGAAAGAACCGAAACTGATTTTCCTGAATTAACAAACGAAGAAGTTCTTGTGAAAGTTGCAGGTTGCGGTGTTTGTCATACCGACATTAGTTTTTGGCATCACGGAGTAAAGACGCGAAAAACGTTTCCACTAACGCTCGGACATGAAATCAGCGGAACGGTTGTTGCCGGAAACGGAGAGTGGCTGCAAAAAAATGTAATCATTCCTGCTGTTCTTCCCTGCGGCGAATGTGAACTTTGCAAAAGGGGAAGAAGCAATATCTGTCAAAAACAACTTATGCCCGGAAATGATTTTGACGGAGGATTTGCAACGCATATCAAAGTGCCGCATAAATTTTTATGCGAAGTTCCCGACGAGACATTGAAGAAAGCATCGCTTGCAGAGCTTGCAGTTATTGCCGATGCGGTTACTACACCTTATCAGGTAATAAAAAAATCGGGATTAGAAAAAAATGATCTGGCAGTAATCATCGGTGTTGGCGGAGTTGGAATTTTCGGTTCGTTAATCGCAAAAATTTTCGAAGCAAAAATTGTCGCCATTGATATCGATGACTCAAAACTCGAAAGAGCAAAATCAAACGGCGCAGATGCAGTGTTGAATGTAAAATCATTGGATATAAAAACTATTAAATCAAACTTGAAAGAAATTTCTAAATCGCTGGAAGCAAATCAATTCTGCACAAAGATTTTTGAAATGTCCGGAACGAAAGCCGGACAGGAACTCGCATTCAATTTGATGAGTTATGCCTCAACTGTTTCGATAGTAGGATTCACAATGGATAAACTTGAAGTACGATTGAGCAATTTAATGGCGTTTGATTCCGCACTTATTGGCACGTGGGGATGCAAACCGGAATTGTATCCCGAAGTTGTAAATCTTGTTACCGTAGGTAAATTGAAAATAAAGGATTTTGTTGAAACATTTCCGCTTTCACAAATAAACGAAGTTTTTGCAAACACGCTTCAACACAAGTATATCAAGCGTTCCGTGCTTGTGCCTGAAATGTTTTAATTATTTTAAGAAAGGATAAAAGAAGAATGAAAAATCATAATCTTGTTCAAACCGATTACAAAGAAATTATCTTTGAAAAAAAATCTTGTCTTGACAAAAATGGCAAACCGGTGGAAGAATTGTTCAACGCATGGATATATCTTAACAATCCAAAGCAGTTCAACTCATACACAACCGAAGCGGTGAAAGAAATTATTCTTGCATTCCGCGAAGCATCGAATGATAGAAGTGTTGTTGCGGTTGTTTTCACTGCGGTCGGCGATAAAGCATTTTGTACAGGCGGCAACACGAAAGAGTATGCGGAATATTATGCAGGCAATCCGCAGGAGTATAAACAATACATGCGGTTATTTAACGATATGGTTTCTGCAATTTTAATGTGCGATAAACCCGTTGTCTGTCGCGTTAACGGAATGCGAATCGGCGGCGGTCAGGAAATTGGAATGGCTTGTGATTTTTCTATCGCACAAGATCTCGCACGTTTCGGACAAGCAGGACCGAAACATGGCAGCGCACCCGATGGCGGCTCCACAGATTTCCTTCCGCTTTTTGTCGGCATCGAGCGCGCCTTTTATTCATGCACCGTTTGCGATCCTTGGTCTGCACACGAAGCATTGCGCTATGGGCTATTAACCGAAATTGTTCCATCTGTAAAAGTGGATGGGGAGTTCATTCCGAACCCACTTGTGTACACTGACAAATGGATTGACGAAAAAGGAAATCTGATTTATGGTACTTTCAAAAAAGGAAAAGAAAAAGAAGATGCACAAAAAATTCTCGCATCCGCAGAAATTGATTTGTCGCAACTCGATAAAGCTATTGAAACCCTTTGTACAAAATTGATGTACTTGATGCCGAATTGTTTGAGTAAAACTATTAACTCAATCAGAAAAAAGAAATTGGAACATTGGGATCAAAACAAAGAGAGTAACCGCGAATGGCTTGCATTAAATATGATGACCGAAGGCAAAGCAGGCTTTAAAGCTTTTAACGATGGACCGAAAGAGAACCGCGAAGTTGATTTCATTAAGTTGCGACAAATGCTCGCTTCCGGTCTGCCGTGGAATGATGAAATGTTTAACGCAATCTCTCCTGTGAAAAAGTAGGTCGTTATGGAAAAAATAAAATTAAATTTTACGCACGATAATTCTGTAGCTCAAATTATTCTTGACGACGGCAAAGGGAATGTTCTCGATTCAATAATGATGCGGGAACTATTACAAACTCTTCATTCATTTGAAAGTATGAACGGAATAAAACTAATTACATTTGAAGGTGCGGGAAAACATTTCTCATTCGGCGCGAGCGTTGAAGAACACACAAGAGAGAAATCAACATCAATGTTGAAACAGTTTCATTCAATATTTTATTCGGTTTTGAATTTATCAATTCCAACGCTTGCAAAAATTTCGGGGCAGTGCCTCGGCGGCGGAATGGAACTAACATTGATTTGCAATTTTCTTTTTGCAGATAAAACAGCGAAACTCGGACAGCCAGAAATAAATTTGGGAGTATTCGCTCCGCCCGCATCAATACTGCTTCCGATAAAGCTCGGTAGCGCGCGCGCCGAAGAAATATTGTTAACCGGAAAATCTATCTCCGCCGAAGAATGTAAAAATATCGGATTGATAAATAATCTTTTTGAAGATAGAGAATCGCTTGAAGCAGGAACGAATGAATGGATCGAAAAAAATATTCTTCCCAAAAGCGCAACTTCGCTTCGTTATGCCGTTAGTGCATCGCGAACTATATTTGCACATCTTGTTCAAAAGATGTTGCCCGCCGTTGAAAATTTATACTTAAACGGTTTGATGGAAACAGAGGATGCCAACGAAGGAATAAATTCCTTTCTTGAAAAAAGAAAACCTGAATGGAGAAATCGTTAATTAATTTTATTTAAATATTTTATGAGAGCGATAAACCATGAGAAGAAAAAAAACTGAACTTGCAGTAGAGATAATCGAAAACAAAATTATGTTGATTCGAGGACAGAAAGTTATTCTCGATCGTGATCTTGCAGACCTTTACGGAGTTGAAACTAAATATTTGAATCGACAAGTTCGAAGGAACAGAGAACGCTTTCCGAAAGAGTTTATGTTTCAAATTAATGCTAAAGAAAAAAAGGAACTGGTGACATTTTGGCACCGGTTCGAATCGTTAAAACATTCAACCGGAAAGCCACTCGCATTCACTGAACACGGCGCGCTAATGGTGGCTTCAATTTTAAATTCTCCCAAAGCAGTTAGCATTAGTATATTTGTTGTGAAGGCGTTTATTAAAATTCGGGAGATACTTTCTACACACAAAAATATTGCATTAAAATTGAAAGAGCTTGAAAAACGAATTGATGATAGTGATTCACAGGTAAGAGTTTTACTCGAAGCGATTAACGAAATGCTCGTGCCGCCAGAACCACCGAAAAAAGAATTCGGTTTTAGGATTGGCGAAAAACATTATGAATACAAAACAAAAAGGAGTGATTAACGAATGAAGAGAATTCAAGTTGTGGGAGTGATTGGCGCGGGAACGATGGGCTCTGCACTCGCTCAAAAATTTGCTCAAGAGGGTTTTCAAGTTTTTCTTGCAGACCGCGAAATGAGATTTGTGGAGAAAGGTTTATCATCAATCAGAAATACAATTGCCGAAGGAGTAGAAAGAAAAATTTTCTCGAATGAGCAGGCGGAAAAAATTATCTCCGGCATTAGCGGTACGAGCGATTTAACTGTGCTAAATCAATGCGATATTATTATTGAAGCAATCTTCGAAAATCTTGACGCAAAAAAAGAATTGTTCAATTCTTTAAACGACAAAATAAATTCTGAAACTATTGTTGCCACAAACACTTCATCCTTCTCGGTGAAAGAATTGGCGGATTCAATTTCTCATCCCGAAAGATTTATCGGGCTTCATTATTTTTATCACGCCGCTAAAAACAGATTGGTCGAAATTATTCCCGGAGAAAAAACTTCTGCCGATACTTTTAATGCGGTTAAAAATTTTTCTATTCTTTCCGGCAAAGATGCAATTGTAACGAAAGATAGATACGGCTTTGCAGTCAATCGTTTTTTTGTGCCATGGTTAAATGAATCGGTTAGATTGCTCGAAGAAAAAATTTCTGATCCTTCCACAATTGATGCAGTGTGCAAAAAAGTTTTTGGTATCGGAATGGGTCCATTTGCATTAATGAACGCAACGGGAATTCCGATAGCATACCACGCGCAGAAAACATTGGAATCGTTCGGAGAATTTTATGCGGTTTGCAATTTGTTGAAAGAGAAAGCTGACTCAGGAACGCTCTGGGATTTTCGTGAAATAAGTTATGAAGAAATCGCCCATGAAGTCGCGAAAGGAATTAGCGATAGAATATTGGCGGTAGTATTTTATGTTTGCTCGCAGATACTTGAAGAAGAAGTTTGCACTGCGACGGATTTGAATAAAGGGGCAAAGATTGGTTTGAAGTGGCGGAACGGACCGATTGATTTGATGAATAAATTCGGTGATGCCGAAGTCGAACGACTAATAAAATCATTACTTAAAAATTATTCGACAACTTCACTTCCCCAAATTAATTCAACATTATGGAATCTTGAATTTGTGCAATTGGAAAAAGTCGGTAGAAATGCAGTTGTGCGCATTAATCGTCCCGAAGATTTAAATGCACTAAACGAAATCGTGATGAAGCAATTGGATGAAAAATTTTCAGAAGCAAATGACGATGAAAACATCGACGCAATATTTCTTACCGGAAACGGAAAAGCATTTGTCGCCGGTGCGGATATTAAATTTTTCATTCAGAACATTAAAAACAATTCGATTGATAAAATTGTATCATTCACAAAATATGGACATGAAGTTCTAAATAAAATTGATAAGTCGAAGAAACAAGTTATTGCAGTCATTAACGGGCTTGCTCTCGGCGGTGGTTTGGAACTTGCATTATGTGCCGATAAAATAATCGCAACAAACAAAGTAACAATGTCGTTTCCCGAAACCGGTATCGGAATTTATCCCGGGCTCGGCGGAACACAACGCTCTGCAACCCGCATGAATAAAGGGCTTGCAAAGTATCTTATCTTTACCGGCAAAATGATTTCTGCAGATGATGCTTTCGATTTAGGATTGATTGATGCAGTTGTATCAACGGAAATTTTGTTAGAAATACTCGAAGGAAATATTTCTGTTGAAAAGATTTTGAGTACGCAAAATGAAAAGCAGAAAAATTATCGGAATGTTGAAGAATTTTTTAATCAGAATTCTGTTTCGCAATTTTTGGATGAGAGTTATTCGAAAATAAATTTAACTCAAGACGAAGCGATCGCATTAGTGAAGGCAATAAAACGAAAAGCACCGATTGCTTTGCGTTTAGCCGAGCAGTTGATTGACGATGCAAAAGGAACCGTTTCAGAATTAGAAAAACTACCCTACATTTTTTCTACATCGGATGCATTGCTTGGTTTAAGTTCCATCGGCAAAAAAGTTACGTACGAAGGAAAATAATATTGCACGAACTTGATCTTTGGGAATTTGTTTTCACTAAACTTTCACATAAAAAGTCTGTTGTACTACTTGTCGTTGCGTCCATAAAAAATTCTTCGCCGGGGAAACAGGGATTCAAATTAGTCGTTTCATCTGACGGAGAGATAAATGGGACAGTCGGCGGCGGTCCGATGGAATATTCTTTAGTTGAAGAAGCAAAAAATTATTTAATCAAGAAACGAAATATTTGTACGAGCCGAACACTTCATCATAAGCGGAGCGGGTTGGGGGAGAAGTCGGGTTTAATTTGCGGCGGAACTCAAACGACAATTATGATTTCTCTCGATGAAAAAAAATTATTGGTTGTGAAAAGAATTATCAACTCAATTCAAAAACAGAGAACGACGAAAATCATAATTGATAAAAAAGGATTAAGAATTTCAAGTAACAAAACGCCGGCGAAAAAATTTGAATTCAATTTGATTGCTGAAAATAATTTCAATTATGTAGAAACGATCGGTAATTCAAATCGGTTGTTAATTTTTGGCGGCGGACATATCGGACTTGCGCTTTCGAAAATTATGAAAGAACTTGACTTCCACATTTCCGCATTTGATTCCCGCGACAACATCTCCACGATTAAAAAAAATATCTTTGCGGATAAAATCGTCATCACTCCCTTTGAAAAAATTGAAAAGAAAATTTCCGGTGGCGAAAATGATTACGCTGTTGTTGTTACTACGCAATGCCACAGCGATTATATTGTGCTAAAATCAATTCTCAACAAAAAATTTAAGTACATCGGTTTAATGGGTAGCCGAACCAAAACAAAAAATATTTTTCACCAATTAAAACTTGACGGTATTCCACCGGAACAATTGAAGACGATTCACTCACCGATTGGATTGAACATCAACGCTAAAACTCCCGAAGAAATCGCAATCAGCATCGCGGCAGAATTGATTGCAATTAAAAATTCCGGCTAAATGCTTTGTCTTATCAAAAAAATGGCTTAATTTTCATTCGAAGATTTTTGCCTATAAGCAAAAATTCACGCGAAGATTTTTGCTTTAAAGCAAAAATTACAGAATTATGAATAACTTTATTTGAAAATGGAAACGCCAAGATATTTAACGGATTACATAAATGCTGACCTAAAAGAGAAAATGGTTTTTGTCGGCGGTGCGCGGCAAGTTGGAAAAACAACGCTCGCCAAATCTTTAATTGCTTCCCACTTTCCAAAGTCGGATTATTACAATTGGGATTTTGCAATCGATCGGAGGCGGCTGAAGAATATGGAATTCCCCGGCGAGAATGCACTTCTAATCTTCGATGAAATACATAAATACAATCGTTGGAAAAATTTTGTCAAAGGAATTTACGATACACATAAAAACAAGTATAAATTTTTAGTAACCGGTAGTGCGCGGCTGAACATCTTTAGAAAAGGGGGCGATTCACTTCAGGGAAGATATCATTACTATACTTTGCATCCTTTCTCGCTCTCGGAGTTCGTAAATATCAAAACCAAAATTCAACCGATGAGTGAATTAATTTTCACAAATCAAACCTCCAAAAAAGATTTGGAAACTCTCTTCAAGTTCGGCGGATTTCCCGAACCACTTCTTAAACAGGATGAAAGAACTTTAAGAAGATGGCATTCAGAAAAATTAGAACGACTATTCAGGGAAGATGTTAGAGACCTTGAATCTGTAAGAGATATCAATAACCTCAAATTACTTGGCGATTTGCTTCCATCAAAAGTCGCAAGTATTCTTTCTGCGAATGCATTGCGTGAAGATCTTGAAGTTAGTCACCGCGCAGTATCAAGTTGGCTGGATATTCTTGACCATTTCTACTATCATTTTCGAATTCATCCTTTCACTTCGTCAAAAATTCGTTCGATAAAAAAGGATGCAAAATTATTTTTGGTTGATTGGTCTGAAGTTGAAAATGAAGGAGCGCGATTTGAAAATCTCATCGCATCTCATCTCTTAAAAACTGTAAATTTCCTAAAAGAGAATGAAGGATATAAAACCGAGCTTCATTACTTGAGAAATGTGGATAAAAAAGAAGTTGATTTTTTAATAACTGAAAATCGAAAACCGTGGTTCTCCGTAGAAGTAAAACTGAGCGACAAAGAAATTTCTCCGAATATTTATTACTTCAAAGAAAGATTAAAAATCCCTTTTAATTATCAAGTGATAATGAAACCGGGAATCGACATAATGCGTGATGGAATAAGAGTAATTTCGGCGGATAAATTCTTAACGGGACTGATTTAATGCTTGATAATCCTCGCTCGTATCGATGTCCTGAAAAATTTCAGGATAACCGCAGTTCCAAATTTTTTTCTTGAGAGATGAATCTTCGCTAATATTCTTTAGGGAAGAATCTGCCGGAGATGAAATGATTTTCCCGAACAGATTTTTATGAATCAAAATCGGATGCCCTTTCTTTTCGTCATTTGCAGGTTGAATCCAATCAAAATTGTCATCTATTTCTTTTACAAAATCTTCATAAAATTTGAGTGGAAGAGAAGGTTGATCGACGAAATGATAAATCACCCAATCTGTTTTAACATGCGCAATTCCTTTTTGTAAAGAAGTGAACATTCCATTGGCGAAGTCATGATTTTCAACTAATTCAATTACATTGGAAAAAGCCGAATGTTCATTCAAGAGCTGCAATGATTTTTTTATGTCATGAAATCTATAGCCGCCAACGACAATTACTGAATCGCAAACATTTGCAAGCTTCGAGATGATTGTATTCAAGAAATTATCTTCACCAAAAGGTAAAAGAGGTTTAAATTTTACCATTCGAGAAGAAATACCGCCGGCAATTATTAACCCGGAAAATAATTTTGATTTACTTTTAATCATCAGATTGCAAAAAAATTGATTGGATATGTAGACGGCAATCTATAATTTTAATTCATAAAAAAACAAATAAATAACTAAATCATCATCACATTAATAAAGGAGAAAAGAGTGAAAAAACTTCTTCTAATTTGCGTCCTTTTTCTATTGGGCGCATCAGAGATATTCAGCCAGGTTGAGGTTTCAACCCGCTTATCTCGTGCTCTTCAGAACAGCAAAAGTACAGACTTTGTACGCGGCTTTGTTGTATTAAATGATCAGGTAGATATACTTGAACTTGACAGACAATTATATGCCGAGAATGCTACACTTCAACAGCGTGCATATCGCGTAATTACTACACTTCAAGAAAAAGCACAAAACACACAGGAAGATCTTAAAATATTTTTAGAAACCAGAATGCAGGAAAGAAGCGTATTCAGTTACGAATCTTTTTGGATAACCAACATGTTTGTAATTGTTGCTCATCCTTCTGTGTTCGAAGAACTCATGGTTAGCACAGAAGTTTCTATGCTTGACCTCGATGTTGAATTACAACTCGACAGACCGATTTATTCCGAATACAGCGGAAACGGTACCGAATCTGTAGAACCCGGTATTAAAATTATTAATGCCCACAAATTGTGGGAAATGGGAATTACAGGTTTGGGTAGAATTGTAATGGGAATTGATACAGGCGTTGATGTTACTCACCCTGCGCTCAATTATAAATGGAGAGGAAATTCTGTTCCGGCAAATCAAGCATGGTTTGATCCCGCAGGCTCAACCACACCAAACGACTGCGACGGTCATGGAACTCATACAATGGGTACAATGAACGGTCGTTCAACTACAACTGCGGACACAGTTGGTATTGCAATTAATGCAACATGGATTGCGGCAAAAACCATTTGTTCAAGCCCGCACACTTCCAATTCTATTGCCGCTTTTCAATGGTCAATGAATCCCGACGGAAATCCATCAACAACGAATGACATGCCTGATGGTATTGGCAATAGTTGGTACGATCCGAATATCGGCGACGAGTGTACAAGTATTTATAAAGCCACACTTGATGCAGTTGAAGCCGCAGGTATTGCAGTTGTTTTCTCTGCAGGAAATAGCGGACCAAATGCTACAACTATCACAAAGCCTAAAAACATCAACACGACCGAAGTGAATGTTTGGGCGACTGCCGCAATTGACGGTGCTTCATACTTGGGTGGAAACACGAATCCGATAGCAAGTTTTTCAAGCCGAGGTCCTTCGGTTTGCGGTGGAACCGGCTCTCTATTAATTAAACCTGAAGCTTCGGCTCCCGGCGTTAATGTTCGTTCTTCCGTTCCAGGCGGTGGATATGATGGAACATATAGCGGAACTTCAATGGCGGCTCCGCACGTTGTTGGTGCTATTGCGCTTTTACGAGAAGCTTATCCTACTCTTACAGGACACCAGGTTAAAATGGCTCTTTACAATACATCAAAAGATTTAGGCACGCCCGGAGAAGACAATACTTACGGTACCGGATTGATTGATGTATTCGCCGCATATCAGTCACTCGGAACTCCCGATACTATTCCTCCGACTACAATTTCAAATTTAGCCGCGGGCGACCCGACTTCTTCATCTTTAAAATTAACATGGACTGTTCCTGCCGATACTTCACCGGGAGGAGTTGTTGGTTATGCAATTCGTATGTCTAATTCTCCCATTAACGATACAACAGCATTCAATAATGCAACAGTTGTTCCTTTCACCGGAACAATCGATACTGCAGGTGCAACGCAACAATTAATGATACCACAATTAAATGCCGGCACAACATATTACTTCAATGTGAAGTCTCGTGATACTTGGGGTAACTGGTCAGCCCTCTCTAATAGCCCGATGGGAGTTACACTCGGCGCACCTGTTATGGTTGTAACACCTGATAGTATTTTCCACGCATTGGGAACAAATCAAACTTTGGTTGATTCAGTTTTGATTGCAAATGTTTCTTCAAATGCATCAACAATGAATTACAATGTTGAACTTTTAAATAACACATTCCCCGGCACAGTCGAAGTTTCTATCGTTCCGTTAACGAAAGAAGGACTTGCAATTTCGAATAAGATTAAACCCGATGTTGAAGTTCCATCATTTGGTCAATCTTTAGAAGGACAGGGCGGTCCAGATGCTTTCGGTTACAAATGGATTGATAGCGATGAACCAAATGGTCCTCAATACGTTTGGAATGATATTTCTACTACAGGAACTCTCGCAACAAATTGGACTGCCACCGGAACGTATGATCCGAAAGATGAAGGATATGCCGGTCCTTTCACACTTGGTTTCCCGTTCAAATTTTATGGACAGGTAAAGAATCAAATTTATGTTTCTTCGAACGGCGCGTTATTGTTCGCCGCTCCAACTGCAAACATGTTCACGAATGCCGCGATTCCTACTGCCGCAACTCCCAATGATTTGATTTGTCCTTTCTGGGATGATCTTGATGGAAGAACTCAAGGCACAGTTCACTATCAGCAAGTTGGAAACAATTTTGTAGTTCAGTTCACGAACTGGCAAAAATATAGTGCGACAGGTTCGCTCACTTTCCAGGTTGTATTGAATAGCGGTGGAAAAATTATGTTCTATTACAATAATATGAACGCCACGCTCAACAGTGCTTCAGTCGGAATTGAAAACGGAACCGGTAGTATTGGTTTGCAAGTTGCATACAACGCAAACTATGTAAAGAATAATCACGCGGTTAAATTTGCCGCAGAACCTGATTGGCTCGGCGTAACAAACTTAAGCGGAATGTTGTTTAACGGCAACACTGCAAAAGTTCAATTGACATTCCGAAGCGAAGATTTCCCCGGCGGAAATTACAGCATGGATTTGAAAGTTACTTCGAGCGATCCTGTTCATCCTGTTAAAGTTGTGCCGATTAAAATGCACATCGATTTCATACCTGTTGAATTAACTTCATTCACTGCAGATGTTGTCGGTACGGATGTTAGACTTTCATGGTCAACTGCAACCGAAACAAACAACGAAGGATTCACAATTGAAAGACGAGGTGAAAATTCTGCATGGACTTCTATCGGCTCTGTTCGCGGAAACGGAACAACTACCGAAACGATGAATTATTCTTTCGTTGAGAAAAATGTTGCAAACGGAAAATATGCTTACCGATTGAAACAACGTGATTTCGACGGAACGACTTCTTTTAGTAAAGAAATTGAAGTTGATGTAACTCTTCCAAAAGAATATTCGTTGACTCAAAATTATCCGAATCCATTCAACCCGGCAACAACGCTTTCATTCAGTCTTCCTGAAAAAGCAGTTGTTAGTTTGAATATTTATACAACTCTCGGTGAACTTGTAACAAGTGTTATCAACTCCGAAGAGAGAGAAGCAGGATATTACCGCATTAACTTTGACGCTTCAAAACTTACGAGCGGAACTTATATCTATCAGATAAAAGCAAACGGCTCATCGAAATCGTTTATCGATTCGAAGAAGATGATTCTCGTCAAATAAAATCAGTTAACAATTAGTAGTTAATAATTAGGTCGGGCAAATGCCCGACCTTTTTTATTTTGTAGAACAGTCTTTAATCTGCTCCATTCAATTTGCGAATTGTTTTAACTTTATTTGGCGAAGGCATTAAGTGTAAAAAAATATTCTAACAAATTTGAACATAGCTTTGAAATTAACGCAGAGAAAAATTTTCATTAATTGTGTTCTTAAAATTAAAATCACGTTGTGTAACACTTTACCATAAACATTTGTGAATGCCGCATCAGGTTACTCATTCACACATTTAAAAACTTTCTTGCTTGTTGAAAAATTTAATCCTAAATTTGAAACGAATAAAGAGTATAAAACTTTATTTCTGCTACTAACAAAAAGAGACTGGTGTACATGATTTGTAAATTCAATTTCGATACCGATAAAAATGTGGTAAAATATAATTCACGGATTATTGAATTAAAATTCATACGATCTACTCAATTTATTTGCAAGTTGTTGCGAACTATTTTTGATGGTATAAAATTTATACTTCAAATTTATGGGGCGAAAAATGAGTTTATGTCGGTATCCACTACTGTCCGGTTATAAATCAAATAAAAACAATTGGTTAGGGTCACCCTCACG
>CAYMUL010000007.1:0-32923 GCA_964393605.1 uncultured Ignavibacteriaceae bacterium
TATGTAAGGATGTGGAATTAACAGGGAATTGGAATATGGTATCCGTTCCGTTGATTGCATCGGATATGACAAAGATGGGTTTATTCCCTTCAGCCGCATCATTAGCGTATGGGTATAACAATGGATATGTTCAAGCAAGTACATTAGAGACGAGTAAAGGATATTGGTTGAAATTTGATAGCGCACAAACTGTAAATATATGCGGTAACCAAGTATCAGCAACGACGGTTGGAGTGATGAATGGTTGGAATATAGTGGGAGTATATGATAAGGATATTTTAGTTAGCGGGATAACATCAACTCCTAATGGAATAATATCAAGCACATTTTATGGATATAATAACGGATATTCAATTGCCAGCACACTCTATAGTGGTAAAGGTTATTGGGTGAAAGTCAGTCAGAATGGGACATTAAATTTGCCATCACAATTTGTAAAAAGCATTGAAATCGGAACTCAAAGTGACTGGTTTGAAAAAGCTGGAAAGATCATTATAAGTGATGCGAACGGAAATACCACGACACTCTATATAACAAAAGAACAACTTGATTTAAGCAGATTTGAGCTGCCGCCTTTACCCCCGACGGGAATATATGATGTAAGATTTAGCAGTGATCGGTTGGTTGAGCTAATAGATCAACAAAAGAAACTAATCAGTATTAATTCAGCAGATTATCCCATTACTGTAAGAGTTGAAGGCGTAAGTTGCATAATTAGCGATGAGATAGGCGGAAACTTATTAAAAAAGACAGTACATGATGGTGAAGAAATTGAGATACGCAATTCGAAATTAACAAAACTGGGATTAATTTTAACTGACGCAAAACCCTTAACATATCAGTTATATCAGAACTATCCGAATCCGTTTAATCCAAATACGGTGATCAGATACCAGCTTTCAGAAGCGAGTCTTGTTATATTGAAAGTTTATGATGTTCTTGGGAGCGAAGTCACCATATTAGTCAATGAGTTCCAAAATGCTGGGAACTATGAAATTAATTTTGAAGCTTCTAAACTTTCTAGTGGAGTTTACATTTTCAAACTTAATGCAGGTAATTATTCAAATTTAAAAAAAATGACGATCATGAAGTAAATGGTCGAATGTGTAAAATCAGTATTTTATTAAAAGTTTTGATGAGAAAGCATATTTTTTTCAAAGAAAGCAAGTATCATATAACATCATTAAATATTCAGGAGGTTCCTTATGAAAAATTATAGATTGCTTGCAATCTTGATGCTAGTAGCATTTACGTCTTCATACGCTCAGAGTGTAGATATCCCAATTATTTTATCAGACAATTCAGGAGGAACCACCACATTAAAGTTCGGATTAGATCCAACCGCTACAAATGGTATTGATGCCTCATTAGGCGAGTCAGAGTTACCGCCTCCGCCACCGACGGGAGTTTTTGATGCAAGATTTATTGGTGACGATATAGGAATAAATATGGGACAGGGATTAGATAAAGATTATCGACAGGGACCAAATACTTACGTCGGTCAGCAAATACATGAATTTAAGTATCAAGTCGGTACAGGTACAATTATAACATTCAGTTGGAATTTTCCGATTGGAGTAACCGGAAGGCTTCAGGATTTAATAACTGGAACTATCATCGATGTATCGATGAGTGCGGTAGGGAATTATTCTGTATCTAGTCCAAGTGTTCTAAATAAATTAAAAATGTCGGTTAATTATAACCTTGTACCATCCACTCAGACATTACAGACAATATCTCCAAATGGCGGAGAGATTTGGACAGTTGGCACAACGCAAAATATTACATGGACGAGCAGTAATGTAACCATCGTAAAACTCGAATACACAGTTAACAGCGGAACTGATTGGATTACAATAGTTGCAAGCACACCGGCAAATAGCGGTATGTATGCATGGACAGTACCAAATACTACTTCAACAAATTGCAAAGTTAGAATTAGTGATGCAAATAATTCACAAATAAGTGATATCAGCGATAATACATTTACAATTTTAGAACTACCATCAGACCCGGTTTTATCTTCACCTGTAAATAATTCAAATGGGATTGTACAGCCAGTATTCACTGAATGGAATAGAGCATCAAACGCCGATACGTACATTCTCCAAATATCAGCGGACAGCAATTTCGCAAGCTCTATATTTGTCGATTCAAGTCTGACTGACACAACAAAACTTCTTCCGGCACTTTCAAATTATACTCAATATTATTGGAAAGTGAAAGCGGTGAATATTGGAGGAGAAAGTAATTGGAGCGAAGTATGGAATTTCAAGACTTTGGGTAATCCTTATGCAAGTAATTTGATTACTCCGTTAAACAATTCCGTGAATCAACCGATAAACGGCTTAGTTTTCAAGTGGACAAAAGCAAAAGAAAGAATCGAAACTATACAAAAGTATCAGTATCAGTTATCGACAGATTCACTCTTTGTGAATGTAGTTGTAAATGATTCAACATTAACCGATACGACAAACACGGTGAACAGCTTAAACTACTTAACGAAATATTATTGGAGAGTAAGAGCAAACAACGAAACCGGTTGGGGAGATTGGAGTGAAGTATGGAATACGACGACAATCATAGAGAAGCCGACAACTCCGGTACTTGCGCTACCAGCAAATAATATTAAAGGATTGATCCAACCGATATTAACAAAGTGGAATAGTCCCTTGCGTGTTGAGAAGTATCATCTGCAAGTGTCAACTGATTCTACTTTTGCAACTTTAAGCTTTGTCGATTCGAGTTTTACTGACACAACCAAACTACTTCCAACTCTTTCAAATTATACTCAGTATTATTGGAGAGTAAAAGCCGTGAATATTGGAGGAGAGAGTAATTGGAGTGATGTTTGGAATTTCAAGACTTTGGGTAATCCGTATGCAAGTAATTTGATTACTCCGTTAAACAATTCCGTGAATCAACCGATAAACGATTTGGTCTTTAATTGGACAAAAGCAAAAGAGAGAATAGAAACTATACAGAAGTATCATTATCAATTATCGACAGATTCACTATTTGCGAATGTAGTTGTAAATGATTCAACATTAACCGATACGACAAAGACGGTGAACAGCTTAAACTACTTAACGAAATATTATTGGAGAGTAAGAGCAAACAACGAAACCGGTTGGGGAGATTGGAGTGAAGTATGGAATACGACGACAATCATAGAGAAGCCGACAACTCCGGTACTTGCGCTACCAGCAAATAATATTAAAGGATTGATACAACCGATATTAACGAAGTGGAATAGTTCATTGCGAGTAGAGAAATACATTCTTCAAGTATCGACAGAACCAACGTTTGCAACTTTAATCTTTGTCGATTCAAGTCTGACTGATACAACAAAACAACTACCAATGCTATCAAATTACACCCAGTATTATTGGAAAGTAAAGGCAGTGAATATTGGAGGAGAAAGTAACTGGAGTGATGTTTGGAATTTCAAGACTTTGGGTAATCCTTATGCAAGTAATTTGATTACTCCGTCAAACAATTCCGTGAATCAACCGATAAACGATTTGGTCTTTAATTGGACAAAAGCAAAAGAGAGAATAGAAACTATACAGAAGTATCATTATCAATTATCGACAGATTCACTATTCACGAATGTTGTAATAAATGATTCAACATTAACAGATACAACAAAGATGATGAACAGTTTGAACTACTTAACAAAATATTATTGGCGAGTAAGAGCAAGCAACGAAACGGGTTGGGGAGATTGGTCGTTAGTTTCAAGATTTACAACAATCATTGAAAAACCGACAACTCCGTTACTTGCGCTTCCTTCAAATAATGGAAAGGGATTAGTTCAACCGATATTAACGAAATGGAATAGTGCATTACGAGTTGAAAAATATCATCTTCAAGTATCTGCAAGCAGCAATTTTACAAGCTATGCTTTCGTCGATTCAAGTTTGACTGACACAACGAAACTACTTCCGACTCTTTCAAATTATACTCAGTATTATTGGAGAGTAAAAGCCGTGAATATTGGAGGAGAAAGTAACTGGAGTGAAGTCTGGAACTTCAAGACTTTGGGTAATCCGTATGCAAGTAATTTGATTATTCCGTCAAACAACTCAGTTCATCAACCAATCAACAACTTGACCTTCAAGTGGACGAAAGCAAAGGAAAGAATCGAAACTATACAAAAGTATCAGTATCAGTTATCAACAGATTCAATATTCACGAATGTTGTAATAAATGATTCAACATTAACAGATACAGCAAAGACGGTGAACAGTTTGAACTACTTAACGAAATATTATTGGAGAGTAAGAGCAAGTAACGAAACCGGTTGGGGAGATTGGAGTGATGTTTGGAATGCTACAACAATCATAGAGAAGCCGACAACTCCAGTACTTGCGCTACCAGCGAATAATATTAAAGGATTAATCCAACCCATACTAACGAAATGGAATAAATCGTTAAGAGTAGAAAAGTATCATCTACAAGTATCGACTGATTCTACTTTTACAACAATTACATTAGTCGATTCGAGTTTGACTGACACAACCAAACTTCTTCCATCTCTTTCAAATTATACACAATACTATTGGCGAGTAAAAGCAGTCAATGTAGGCGGAGAAAGTGAATGGAGTAATGTATTTAACTTCAAGACATTGGGTAATCCTTATGCAAGTAACTTGATTACTCCGTTAAACAATTCCGTGAATCAACCGATAAACGGCTTCGTTTTCAAGTGGACAAAAGCAAAGGAAAGAATCGAAACTATACAAAAGTATCAGTATCAGTTATCGACAGATTCACTCTTTGTGAATGTAGTTGTAAATGATTCAACATTAACTGATACGACAAAGACGGTGAACAGTTCGAACTACTTAACGAAATATTATTGGAGAGTAAGAGCAAGTAACGAAACCGGTTGGGGAGATTGGAGTGAAGTATGGAATACGACAACAATAATCGAGAAGCCGGCAATTACCGTATTGGCTCTGCCTCTTAACAACGCAACTAAACAATTGCAACCTGTTACATTAAAGTGGAACAAAACTCCCCGTGCAGAAAAGTACCGCCTTGAAGTGAGTGAGTTCTCAAATTTCAGCACACTACTTCTTGTTGATTCTACGCTTACAGATACATTGAGGGTATTACCTCAATTAGAATATCCGAAGACGTATTACTGGCGTGTAAGAGGAAGTAATATCGGTGGGACGGGCGATTATTCAGCAACCTGGAATTTCCGCACGCTCGGATTACCACTAATCGTTGAGTTGGTAACTCCCTCCAACAATAGCATCAATCAACCGATCAATGACTTATTGTTCAAGTGGAGAAAAGGGGGAGAGCAAACGCTTTACGCCGCGCCGGTGAAAAGAGGAGGCACGTTAAAAACATTGGATAGAATTGAATCGCCGAAGATGAGCATCAACTCATTTGCAAATGAAATAGAAGTAGAGCAGAACAAAGGTGAGAACGGAAACGGAATTGAAACCGTGCTGAACTATTGGTTACAGGTTATGCAAGATACGAGTAGTACAACTTACATCTATAACGATAGTACATTAACGGATACAACAAAGATTCTTTCCGGCTTTACTTATCTGACAAATTATTATTGGAGAGTAAAAGGGAAGAATGAAAATGGTTGGGGAGATTATTCTCTATGGAATAGGTTCACAACAATAATCGAGAAGCCGATAACACCAACACTCGCCGCACCCGGCAACGATACAACCGGCTTGTTGCAACCGATAACAGTGAAATGGAATAGTTCATTGAGAGCAGAAAAATATTCAATTCAAGTCTCAACTGAACAAACATTCGGAAGCATCGCGTTTGCAGATTCCAATATTACAGATACTACAAAACTACTTCCAATGTTGTTGCATTTTACACACTACTATTGGAGAGTGAAAGCAATGAACATCGGCGGGGGAAGTGAATGGAGTAATGTTTGGAACTTCAGAACACTCGGTTCGCCGACAACCGTTTCGTTAGTCTATCCAGAAAATAACGCAATAAATATTCCGGTTAGTTTTAGTTTCAAATGGACGAAAGCAAACAACCAAGAGTTAGCAATTTCTTATTGGTTTGAATTATCAATTGATACGACAACTATTCTCATGCTCGATTCCACATTAACCGATACAACAAAATCGGTTTCAGGTCTACAAAACGATAAGCAATACTATTGGAGAGTAAAAGCAAAGAATGAAGCGGGCTGGAATAACTTCACGGCTTGGTCAAAGTTCAGAACAATTGTGCCAATTCCATCGGTAACAGGATTAGTTGCACCACAAAATAATGCCACGTCAATTTCCTTAACACCAACTTTAGTTTGGAGAAGAGTTGCTTATGCAATGCATTATACATTGCAAGTTGCGAGTGATTCAACATTCACAACACTGATAGTAAATGATACATCACTCGTTGACACAATAAAAACTTTGGATACGCTTCTATACAAAACCAATTATTATTGGAGAGTGAGAAGCAGTAATATCGCTGGTAATAGTGGCTTTTCTTCAATGTGGAAATTCACAACATTGAAAAGACCTGTGTCTGCGCCAACGAATTTAATCGCAACTGCTACCGAGCCAAGAAAAGCAAATTTGGCATGGATAGATAACTCGAGTAACGAGATCGGTTTTGCGATAATGCGAAAAGATGGAGATAGCACTAGCGGAAACCCACTATTAGTTATTGATACCGTTTTGGCAAACTCAATAGCCTTTGTTGATACAACTGTAGCTGATTCTGTAAAATACAGTTATAGGATTTATGCATTTAGTTTAGATACTATCTCCGCGCCGAGCAATTATGCCACGGTTATAACATTGACGAGCATTAAGGAAATACTGTCTGGCGAAGTTCCAAAAGATTACAGCATCGCGCAGAATTATCCCAACCCCTTTAATCCCGTTACAACAATACAATACGGAATGCCGTTCACAAGCGAAGTCAATATCGCTGTCTATGATATGGTCGGACAGAAAATAACTACACTTGTCAACTGCGAACAAAATTCGGGCTACTACGAAGTAACTTTCGAAATTGACGGGCTATCATCGGGAATATATTTTTATGTAATTACGGCAAAGCAGACTGAAGGCGAAAAAACTTTCCGTAAAGTAATGAAGATGATATTGATGAAGTAAGTTTGTTGGAATAGTATAAATAGAGAATTGGTGATTCTCCTTTTCTCATGAAGAGATGGCGCCGTTTGGGAGGCGTCATCTCTTTTTTATAAATACAATAAAATTGGGGTTTGAGGAAGTAGTGATTGCCTTTCTCCAAATGAAATTAAGTGGTAAGAAAAGAATGCCACAAGGGAATTTATTATTTATTATTGTCAACTTTCGATTCTCTTCTTCTTACTTTTACTCTTAATCTTTATCTTAATCTTTATCTTTATCTGCAATCTCAATTAAGCTTTCCTTTTTCACCACAGAGAACTCAGAGGTACACAGAGGAATTTCTTATTTTCGATTTTTCAATTCTCCATTCAAAATTTTTCATTTTTAATTTGTAATTTTTAATTCCTTAAATGAATGCCACAAAGTAACCCGAAGGTTTCCCTATGCGCGACTTCGTGGTAAGAAAAGAATGCTACGAATGAATTTATGATTTACCAACCTTAAACGTAGACCGGAACGGTGGGTTCTTATTGCCGATTGTCAGCTGCCTACTGCTCACAATTTCCCATACTTTACTGCAAAATCTTTTTTACGATCATTCCTTTTTGGATTACCGCATGATATTTTTTTTCAGCGATTGCTAAAGATAATTTATCTGTTCTGACTTCAATAATTTTAATCTCTGCAACTTTTTTTTCTGCGACTCCCAAAAACTCTCCGCACTTTGGATCGTAAAGTGAATCAGCAATTGAATAGACAGCAAGCATCTCATTCAATTTTATTTCGTTCTTCGCGCCGATATTTATAAATGCTTCACCGGTAGCGGCGTCAAACATTAAAATCTCACCCTGCACAATTTTTGTTCTCACATCGTATTTAGTAATTGCAGAATCTTGAATAGACACACCCTCTTTAAAATTCTGACGAATTTCTTTTTTTAATGATGAAAGTTTTTCATTCAACTTCTCTAAAAATAAATTGAAGTTCTCACCGATGATAGTTTTGTTGAAATCTTCACTGCCAAAGGGAATTGCATTCAATCCGTAAAACTGTTCTTTCTCCGTGGTTGGTTTCCCAAAAAGATTTATCCCGATACCATTGCGGTTAATTGTCGATTCAATTGTCTCATTAAAAATAATTTGTTCGGTGAGTGCATCAAACAAATAAAAATTAATTTTCATTGCAACGCTGTATCCTTCATAACCCGCTAATGTTGGCTCGCCGAGAATGTATCGAGCAAGTGAAAATGTTTCAATCTTTCCGCCGCATGCATAACGAAAATTATTTTCTTTCAAAAATTTTGAAAGAGATTCTAAATCCACAGAATAATTTTCTTCATCACTCATGGAAAGAAAAGTTGAAGCACCGATGACGTTCCATGAATTCGTTTCTCTCAAAAATGCCGCAGTGTAATTCGGGATTTCAGTTTTGAGTTCCCACGTTCCTTCAAAACCACTCTTGTTTTCGAATGGAAGAAAGACAAGCTGTGCCTCAATCCCGAAGGAGAGAAGGTTAATTATATATAAAATATTTTTTAGAAAGCTCATAGAAAGATTTTATATCTTTGTTAAGAATCGATTCGATATCGGAATACTTCATTGTACGGGAAAATATTTCTCTCACTTTCGGATTGCCGACAACTTTATCAAACATTCCGAAGCGTGATGAATCTGCGAGTAAGAAAGGATTTTTCTCGGGATACAATTCATTGTGCATCTGCATAAAATAAAATTGCAGACTCATCAAGTTCACCTTTTTGTAATCATAAAAATGAAGTTGAACGCCGTGAAGTGTAACATCTTTTTTCTTTCCGTAAAAAGGTTTGAAAGTAATCGGGCGAAATTCAATTCCCGCCAAACCGAGTTCGTTCATCTTTTGCGAAAGTAAATTTGCGTCAATCCATTCAGCGGCAAAAACTTGAAAGGGGAGAGTGTAACCCACTCCTTCGGAGATAACACCGAGTTCGCCGAGCACGCCGCTCGAAACATAATATTTCGGCGAATCGTCATGCGGAATGTGTGGTGATGTCGGGACCCATTGCAATCCCGTTTCAGTGAATGACATATTTCGTTTCCATCCTTTCATGGGAATGACTTGTAGTTTACACTGAACTTCACCTTTCAACATTTTTTCTCCGTTGAGAAGTAATGCTAATTCACCGACGGTTAATCCATGCACATAAGGAATTTTAAATTGACTGACGAAAGAAAAGTATCCTTCTTCTACAACACAACCTTCAATCTTTTCACCGCCGAGCGGATTCGGGCGATCGAGAACAATGAACTCAATATTGTTTTCTGCGGCGGCTTCCATAGCCAAGCCCATCGTGCTAATGTAGGTATATGAGCGACAGCCAATATCTTGTATATCAAAAACGAGCGCATCAATTCCCTTCAACATTTCGGAATTTGGTTTTCGAGTTTTCCCGTAAAGTGAATAGACGGAAAGGTGAGTGGTTTTGTCTGTATAATTTTCAACTTTATCGCCGGCGGCATATTCTCCGCGAACGCCATGTTCCGGTCCGAATAATGCGACTAAGTTTATATTCTTTGCGTTGAATAAAATATCGATTGTATGTTTTAGCGAATTGTTCACGCCGGTCGGGTTTGTGATGAGCCCGACTCTTTTTCCTTCCAATTCTTTAAAATTATTTTCTGCGAGTACATCAATCCCGAGCTTTATTTTTACGGGTTGTGTGAGGATTGCTATTTGTAAAAGAAAAAATAGAGGAGCTAATTTTTTCATATCGCAGGTCTCATTTTATTAATAATTGTAGAGATTATAATTTTTATGTTCGATTCAATTTCGTGCACACGTATTTCAATTCTGTTCAGCATCTCTTGTGCGATAGTTTGGTTCGAAAGCGAAGCGCAATTAATCATTACGTTTAGATACGCCGATTTTGCGGCGGCTTCGCAAAGATGTAAAGCTACTCCTGCATCGGACAATGAACTTTGATTCCCGATTTTTGAAATTTTTTCGAGTAGAGGAATAATTTCTTGAACGGTTTCAATCACGTTCGATGGAACGATTGCGGCTTCGAGAGTGGCTTCTTCAATTTTTTTTGCTCGAATCTTTTTTTCTTCTTCAGTTTCTTTGGGAAGTTTGAAAGCCGCCATTACTTCGTCGAACGATTCATTATCATTTTTTGCAAGTTCCTGAAATTTCGTTTTATAACTTTCAAGATTTGTTTTCAGATGTATAATCTCCGCTTCGACATCAATATATTTTTTTTTGCCGATTGTAAGATTGCAAACCATTATTCCGAGCGATGAAGAAAGCACAGCACAAAATGCCGCAACATTTCCGCCGCCGGGAGTTGGTGAGTTTGAACTTAGTTCGTTTAAATAATTTTCTATCGTTTGTTCTAATTTCATTTTAACTCCTAAACCATGTAATCAATAATTTTTTCAGTTGGGATGAAAGGATTCAATGCGCTAAGTCCTAATTTTTCAATTGCACTATTCACTAAATCTTTTTCATCGGTTAAATGCGGAGAATAAAATTTGCCAGCGTACAATAATGCGGTAAGTGGAACCAAACCCACAATCTCACTCCCGTTGACATCAACGCCGAGTCTGCTGGCTTCTTTTTTTACCTCCTCAAAAACTGTATGAATTCCTGTAACTTCGTAGTTTGTCAAGTTCATGGAAACTTGCGTGATATTATATTTTTCTAATTTCACTCCCATTCCTTTTACTTCTTTCAATCTACCAGGTTCTTTAATTGATTTACCGTCAACTTTGATGATGTTTCCATTTTCATCCCGTTTCATTCTGCCCGATTCACGAAGTAGTTCAGCGATTTCTTTTGCAAAATTCACATCAGTCGAATTGATATTCACGTTATATGCTATTAAAAAGAACCTTGCACCAGTAACAGCTGCGCCAAGTTTTTCATTGAATACTGCGTCTCCGAAATCCGGTTTCCAATTTGGATCGAGAAGTTTTTCTTTCAGCCCTTCATATTCGCCTTTTCGAATGTTCGCTAAATTTTTTCTTTCTGGATTTTGCGCCGCATGTTCGTAGAGATAAATGGGGAGGTTAAGTTTTTGAGAAACTATTTCTCCAAACTTTTTTGAAATCTCTACACATTCGTCCATTGAACTATTTTTAACGGGTACGAAAGGAACTACGTCGATGGCACCGAGACGCGGATGTTCACCTTTGTGCAAACGCATATCAATTTTTTCTGCGGCGGCTTCACAGATTGCAACTGCACCGTTGAGTATTCCATCTTCATCGCCTGCGAGCGTAACAACAACTCTGTTGTAGTCGGCATCAGGTTCTAAACTCAAAAGTTTTACGTTTGATATTTTGGAAACTGCATCCTTCATTAATGAAAAAGTTTCTTCATTTTTGCCTTCGCTAAAATTCGGGACACATTCAATTATTTTCATTCTTAATTCTCCAATTCATTTTTATAAATGATTTCCCCTTTGCTGATCGTCATATAATTTAGCTCATTACTAAAATCGTAAATTAGATCGTTGTAACTGTCGCAATTCAGAATTGCAAAGTCGGCATCTTTCCCGATTTCGATACTACCGCAATTTTTCTCTTTACCAATCGCCTTCGCCGCATTTATTGTGTACGCGGAAATGATTTCTTCCGGTTTAATATTCATCTTCAGTGCAGCGAGAGACATGATATGTGAAATTTTTGAGATGTGTGAAGAACCGGGATTATAGTCAGTTGCCAGCGCAACAATCCCGTCTGCATCTATAATTTTTCGTGCGGGAGCGAACTGATAATTCAAAAAGTACGATACTCCCGGAAGCAGAACCGCGACCGAATCCGAATCTCGTAAAAGTGAAATCTGTTCATCAGTAATTACTTCAAGATGATCTATGCTCGTGCAGTTTTGTTCTAAAGCTAATTCCAATCCGCCAATATTATTAAATTGTTCTGTGTGAATTTTCAATTTCAAATTATGTTTTGTTGACGCGCTAAAAATCTCCTCAGTTTCTAATTTATTGAATGCTGTCGATTCACAGAACGCATCGCAAAAAACGGCGAGGTTTTTCTCCTCAATTAATGGGAGCATTTTATCGATGATCTCCCGAATGTAGCCGGAATGGTTCGTTTTAAAATCTTCCGGAAATGTGTGTGCGCCTAAAAAAGTCGGAACGATGTTGATTTGAAAATTCTTTTTCTGTCCGTTTATTACTTCGAGCATTTTTATTTCGTCTTGTAGATTTAATCCGTACCCACTTTTTATCTCAATTGATGTAACTCCTTGTTTAATAAAAGAGTTAATGCGTTTTTTTAAGATTAAACTAAGCTGGGGAAAAGACGAATTCCTAACTGAATTAACCGTCGTTAGAATACCTCCGCCGGCTTTAGCTATTTCCTCGTATGTTGCTCCATTCAGTTTTCTGACGAATTCATCTGCACGTGATCCAGCAAAAAGCGCATGTGTATGACACTCGACAAATCCCGGAAGCACAACCTTTCCGTTACATGAAATAATTTTATCGAATGTGGGGATTGACGAGAAATTAGAAATGAAATCTAAAATCTTTCCATCTTCAATCAGAATCGAGTGGTTTTCAAGTAGGGAAAGATCAGACATCTCTTTTCCGCGCTTAAAATTTTTTCCGCCCGTGTCAACTGTTACAATTTGCGAAATATCTGTGAGGAGTGTTTTCATCAATCATTTCGAACGGTTACAGAATCTGGCACAACAAGCGGATTTTTGAATCCAAGTTGATTTAATTTGAAAGCAAGTTCCTGTGCTGTAGTTTGGGATGTGTAATCACCAATCCGAACTTTGTAGTTTGGCGGTTCAAAAAGGAGATAGATATTTTTTTGATTTGTTTTGAAATACAAATCGGCACGCACGCTGTCCGCTTCTTCATAATTAGTGGTTGAGAAAATTTGTACTCTGAAGCCGTTCGTTTTTGTCGGTTCGCTCAAGTTTGCGTTATTCTTTTCATAATTGAACCAAAGTTCGATGTTCTGATTTTTCTGCTGAGATTGATTGTTCTCGGATTTTTCAATCAACATATAATATGTGGAAAGGTCGATATCATCTTCATAAAATTTTGCGTTTGCGCGTTCTGACTTTTGAACTGCTTTCTCATAACGGTCGTCAACCGGTACTGCGCTGCATCCAGGAATGAAAAAGTATAACATCGTGCAGGAGATTAAAAATTTTTTCAATGTGTATTTTTTGAAATTCATGGGTACAAATTTAGTACAGCATCCTGTCATTCGAAACTTTATTGATTCGTTTAATAGGAAAAGAATAACAATATTGATATTTTTGCAAGTCAATTTTATAAAAAAAGGATAAAATGTCATCACCAAAGAAGCTGAGAATATTATTTGTAACGAGTGAACTTTTCCCATTCGTTAAAACCGGGGGACTAGCAGACGTATCTTCATCTTTACCCCAAAAATTAGCGGAATTAGGGCATGAGGTTAGAGTTATGGTGCCTAAGTATGGAGCTATCGATAACAGACGTTACAAAATTCATGATGTTGTCAGACTGAAAGATATTTCAGTTAAAATTGGTGATAAAGACGTCCTTTTTTCTTTAAGATCATCCTTTCTTCCATCTCAAAAAGTACGCGTACAAATTTATTTTTTGGACAATAGCGAATATTTTGGCAGCAGAAAAAGTATTTACACTGATGCACTTACGGGACAAGAATATAAAGACAACGACGAGAGATATATTTTACTCGGTAGAGCAGTTTTCGAATTGATGTTGAAATTGGGTTGGGTGCCGGATATCATACATTGCAATGATTGGCAATGCGGAATGGTTCCTATATTTCTTAAGACACTTTACAAAGATGAACCTCAATTCACGACATTCAAAGTTTTATTTACAATACATAATCTTTCTTACCAGGGAGTTTTTCCGAAATCAACTTTTGAGAAAACAGGACTTCCCGAACAATTAAACAACGAAAAAGGTGTTCTTCACGAGGGCAAATTTAATTTTATGAAAGGTGCTCTACTTTACGCGGATTGCATCAATACTGTTAGTGAAGGTTACGCCAAGGAGATAGTTGCAAGCAAAGAAATTTCTGGTGGACTGAATGCTATTCTTTCCAAAAGAAAAAATGACGTTTATGGTGTTGTCAATGGAATTGACGATAATATTTGGAATCCTGAAAAAGATAAGTTTATTCCAAAAAGGTATAATATCAAAACTTACCAATTGAAGCAGGAAAATAAGCAAGCTCTCGTAGAGAGGTTCGGTCTTCAATATAATCCCGATATTCCCGTTATCGGAATCATCTCTCGCCTTTATGAAGCAAAAGGAATTGATTTAATTACAAAAGCTTTTCCAGAATTGATGGAAGAGAATGTTCAAGTAGTTTTACTCGGAACGGGTGAACGGAAATTTCATCAGGAATTTGAAAAATTGCAGAGAAAAAATCCCGAAAAATTTTGCAGTTATTTAGGATTTAATGACGACCTCGCACACATGATTGAAGCAGGGGCAGACATGTTGTTGCTGCCATCGAAAATTGAGCCGTGTGGTTTGAACCAAATGTATAGTTTAGTTTATGGAACTGTTCCAATTGTTCGCCAGACCGGTGGGCTTGCGGATACTGTTGTAAAGTTTAATGACAAAACTCAAGAAGGAACGGGTTTCATGTTTAAGGATTATGATGCCGCTTCGATGATGAAAGAAATTAAACGCGCGCTAAATCTTTATAAGAATAAAAAAATTTGGAACAATATCGTGAAGAACGGAATGAAGCAGGACTTCAGCTGGTTTGCATCGGCGAAAAAATATATTGAGTTATATCGGACTGTTTTAGAAAATTAATGTCGAAAGCCGTGTTCCTTGATAGGGATGGAACTTTGAATGAAGACCCGGGATATATCGGAAACCCTAATTCGGTTAAACTTTTTCCCGGCGTTCCCGATGCTCTTAAAATTTTAAGTAAAGATTTGAACTACAAATTAATCGTCGTTTCGAATCAATCCGGTATTGCACGGGGAATTTTGACTCATCGAGACGTCAAACTTGTGAATGATAAAATTAATTCACTGCTGGAAAATTTCGGAGTTCGGATTGACAAATTTTTTTACTGTCCTTCTCACCCCGATTTTAATAGTGAAGAAGAATGTAAATGCAGAAAGCCCTCACCAAAAATGATTTTTGATGCCGAAGAAGAATTTCAAGTTGATCTTTCAAAATCATTTTTAATCGGAGATGCAAAAACAGATATTGAATGTGGAAAGAACGCAGGAGTAAAAACTATTCTTGTTAAAACGGGTTACGGCGGTGAACATTTTTATCAGTTGCAAAAAGAAAATAATTTACCCAATTTTGTCGCCCAAAATTTATTGGATGCGAGCGCATATATTTTGAAGAATTCAGGAGTTTAGTTGATCGGTTTTATTAGAATTATAGTTGTTCTTTTTTGTTTGAATATTTTTTTTGGTTGTGGCGATGACCCTTCGGATATTGCTTCCGGTATCAGCGGCGATGAGATTGCTACAGATATCGTCGGTGTTAATCAATCCTCAAACGTTACATTTAAAAAAGTTTTTGAACTTGGAATTGCTTCCCGTTTGCTCGTCGGCAAAAATGATAATGTTGAAGCAAGTTTCTTAATTCAATTCAGTACTCCGATGCTCGATTCTTTAAAAAATTTTTTAAGAGCGGACAGTCTAACGGTTATCTCAAACAAAATTTTTCTTTCTCCCATTTATAAGTTTGGCGATTCCACTGCAGTGTTAGATTTTACTGCGCATAAAATTTTAGCAACATGGGACGCTTACACGTTCACTTTCGATTCCCTCTCTCCTCTGCGATACGATTATCAAAACATAATTTCAACGAAGAGCATTAATAACGATACGCTTCATTATGTTTCGATTAATAACAATGTTGTGCAAGAATGGTTAAAAGCCGAAGCTGATTCTCTCACGAAAATTAATAATGGAATCCTAATCAAACCGACTTCTTCTTCGAATAGGATTTTAGGATATCAAGGTTTTACAAGCGGCTCGAGCATTAATCCACACATCGAAATTGTTTATCAGAAATTGGGTGCATACATCGACACACTTACTTATTACACTGATCAAGATGTGCATGTTGTTGATGGAAATATTCCTGCGATGAACAGCGATGAAATAATTTTGCGAAGCGGTGTTTCTGTTCAGGGAAGATTGAACTTTGCTTTAGATTCTATCCCGAAAAATGTAGTTATTAATCACGCAACTTTAACGCTTACGCTTGACACAATTAAAAGCAAATTCGGTTCGGGTATGATTGATGATTTGATTCTCTATTATGTAACCGATTCTTCGACAAATGAATTTAGTGCTTCGACGAGCGCGCTTCTTCGTCGCGATAAAAATAAATTTACCGGTGATGTTACAAGAATTATTGATCGACAATATCACGACGGAAATTATGGAGTAATTATTCGTCCCGCAGGTTATCTCGAAGGCGTTGAAAAGTTTGTGTTGAAAAATCATCTCACAGTTGCAACCGGCGATGCGCCAAAAATCAATGTAATTTTTACTAAAAGGAAATAATGAAAATCAGAATTAAATATTTTTATTTATTACTCGCGTTAATCACTCAAGCGAGTTTTTCTCAATCGATTTATTCCGCATTTGGAATTGGTTCGCTCGAATATTCTTTCTCACCACGAAAAGCGGGAATGGGTGATTTGGGTTTAACTTTACAAGACCGCGATTTCGTTTCGCATTTAAATCCCGCGGCGCTTTCAAAAATTTCTTCAACAAGATTTGAAGCCGGAACTATTTTTAATCAGAATTATATTTCTTCTTCACAAACAAGCAATACATTTTTTAACAGTTACTTTTCAGGATTGTCCTTCGCATTTCCGGTGCAAAGAGATTATGGAATCGGATTTGCAACCGGCATCGTTCCTTATTCTAAAACAAATTATGTCGGCGAAAAAAAAGTTACGAGTTCTACTCTCGGCAATCATTCAATCATTTCTGAAAATAGAGGTGGATTGTCCCGATTGTTTTTGGGTTCATCTTATGAAACGGAATTTGGATTTGCGGTCGGTGCTTATTATGACTACTACTTTGGAAATTTTACTTCTTCTTCAATTGTTGAATGGGAAGATGAAGCCAAGATGAGCGCAGAGTACAAATCGGAGTTACGATTAAAGGGGAATGGTTTTACTCTCGGAATTATTTCAGATGACATGAGCAAATCGTTGTTCAATAATGATGACATCACTGAATTAAAAATTGGACTATCGATGAGTTTGATTTCAACTTTGAAAGGCGATTCATTATTAACTTCAAATTCAAGTTTGCATAACGATACACTGACAAATGCCGACGCGAACTCCGAAATTCCAATGCGTCTCGGTTTCGGTGTTTCACTAAAATATTTGCAGAGATATACTTTTTATTTTGACGGAATAATGCAACAATGGAGCGAATTCAAACTTAACGGAGCGGCGCAAAATTATTATCGTAATAGTTTGAAACTTTCGCTCGGCTTTGAAATGCGACCGGAAAACAACGCTTCAACTTTTTGGGAACAGACTATTTGGAGAGCAGGTTTAAGTTATCAACAAAACCCCGTTACGGTTTTTGGTACAAATCTTGACGAGCTAATCGTGAGTGGAGGATTTTCTCTTCCGCTTAGCAGAGAAAACACTTTAGATTTTGCTCTGCAATTTGTAAATAGAGGTACAACAGATAATAATCTTTTAAAAGAGAATTTGTTTCGAATCTACGCCGGAGTGAGTTTAGGAGAACTTTGGTTCGTTCGGACAGAGAGATAAAAAAATAAATGAGGAATCAGAAAGTGAAAAAGAATATTTTATTCATCATAGTTTTGTTTGCGCTCTCGGGAAAATTTTCCTTCGCAAATAATTTAATTGCTTCCGATAGCATGGAAGTAATTACGCAGTATAGTTTATTTTCCGAATATCATAAAAACCATGATTACGCCAGCGCACTTCCATTCGGATTCAAAGTGCTTGCGATGAATCCTGTGAAATTTAGCAAATGGATTTACTATAAAATGGAAGACATACTTTGGTATTTGCATGATTCCTCCTCCGCTTCGCCTGAACTTGCAAAAGAATACACAGATTCGATGTTGAGCGTTTATAATTTAGCTATGATTCATTTTGAAAAAGATAAAGCTTACTTCCAATTGAGAAAAGCATTCATCACCGAAATTTGGGCAAAAGCTGCTGCAGAAAATTCTATTACCGAATATGTGAAAGCAATCGAGTTGAATCCCGATGTATCTTCATATTATTACAACAGACTCGGATCATTGTATAAAAATAATGCTTCCGATAGCAACGATTATAAAAATAAAGCGATTGATCTTTATTCTTATCTGAGTGAAAAAGAACCCGACAATTCACAGTGGAATACCGAACTCGAATCGCTCGTTGAGAATATCGAACAGCTCATCGAAATTACTAAAAAGGCATGGGACTTAAATCCAGACGATCTTGCGAAAGGATGGAAATATGCTTCTCTCTGTTTAAGAGCGAATGAATATCCGAAGGCAATTGAGGCGTTGGAAATCCTTACACAAAAAGCCCCGGCGACAATCAACTATTGGATGCAACTCGCTTCTCTGTACTATAAAACCGAGCAACTCGATAAATCAATTGATGCATACAAAAAACTTCTTGAACTTGATTCAGGCAACAAAGATCATTATTTGAATTTGGGCATTGCATATCGAGATAAAGGAAATTCCAGCGCGGCAAGAACAAATTTTTTGAAAGCACATGAAGTCGGAAACAACTGGGCATTGCCGATTTATTACGAGGGCTTTTTATATGAATCAGCCGCACGCAGTTGTGGTTTTGAATTTATGGACAAATGCGTTTATCAACTTGCTGTTGATACTTACAGAAGAGCGCTCTCATTCGATTCGAATCTTTCACAAGCAAGAGATAGAGTTTCCGCTTTACAATCTTCCATCCCAACAAAAGAAGATTACTTTTTCAGAAATCATAAAAAGGGAGATGTAATAAAAATTACGGGCGAATGTTATAATTGGATTGGTAAAAGCATAACGGTTCCTTAAAGATGTTAAATTACTTAAACTCTGATCCCGAAATAAAAAATGTTTTTCAATTAGAACTTGAAAGACAACGAAATAAACTTGAACTGATTGCATCAGAAAATTTTGTTAGCACGGCAGTGTTAGCCGCCGCAGGTTCGGTTCTCACAAATAAATATGCAGAAGGTTATCCCGGCAAAAGATATTACGGCGGTTGCGAAGTTGTTGACATTGCCGAAGATCTTGCTCGCGATAGATTAAAAAAACTTTTTGGCGCAGATTATGTGAACGTACAACCCCATAGCGGTTCGCAAGCGAATATGGCTGTGTTCATGTCACTCTTAAAACCCGGAGAAAAATTTCTTGGCTTAAGTCTTGCGCACGGCGGGCATCTGACACACGGTTCGCCGGTGAATTTTTCTGGACAATTATATCAAGCGGTAAGTTATTCGCTGAGTAAAGATTCCGGTTTGCTTGATTATGATCAGATTGAACAACTCGCAAAAACTGAAAAACCGAAAATGATAATTACCGGCGGTAGTGCTTACTCGCGCGACTGGGATTACAAACGTTTCAGGCAAATTGCCGATTCAATTAACGCCACACTTGTTTGCGATATGGCGCATCCGGCTGGTTTGATTGCAAAGGGATTATTGAACAACCCGCTTGATTATTGCGACATCGTAACTTCAACTACACATAAAACTTTACGCGGTCCTCGCGGCGGAATTATTCTCATCAAAAAAGATTTTGAAAATCCGATGGGCTTCAAAACTCCGAAAGGGGATAGAGTTAAAATGATGAGTGAAGTTATTGATAGCATGGTTATGCCCGGAATTCAAGGCGGACCATTAATGCACATCATCATGGCGAAAGCGGTTGCATTCGGCGAAGCACTTAACGATTCATTCAAGGATTACGTGTTTCAAGTTCGCAGCAATGCGAGAGCACTTGCGAACGAGTTGGTGAAAAAAAATTACAAAGTTGTTTCAGGCGGAACGGATAATCATTTGATGTTGATTGATCTTTCCGAAAAAAATGTTTCCGGCAAACAGGCGGAGAACGCACTCGAACATTCCGGAATGACGGTGAACAAAAACATGGTGCCATTCGATCAGCGAAGTCCTTTCGTTACAAGCGGAATTAGAATCGGCACACCTGCTTTAACTTCACGCGGAATGAAAGAAACTGAGATGATTCAAATCGCCTCGTTCATTGATTCTGTCATCTCCAACATTAATGATGAAGCAACTCATAATAAAATTAAAAACGAAATAAAAGAATTAGCTTCGGGCTTTCCGCTTTATCCTGAATTAAGTTAAACACCTTGGCACGAGATCAAAATTTTATAGAAACAGAGAACGATACCGAACATCGTTCCGAAGTTGATATGACTTTTTGGGAACATCTCGAAGAACTGAGGTGGCGATTAATTTATACTATTCTCGGCGTGGCAATTGGCGGAATTGTTTGTGGTATTTTTATAGATTTCGTAATTGACCAAATACTACTCAAACCCGCTAATGATGCGGGTGCTACGCTACAAAACTTAAAACCATTCGGACAAATATTTTTATTCTTCGAAGTTGCACTAATCGGCGGATTTATAATCAGCGTTCCAAATGCATTCTATCAATTTTGGAAATTCATTTCACCTGCTTTACGAAAAAAAGAGAGAAAATATATTTTATCAATTGTAATTTTTTCGTCGATCTGTTTTCTTGCGGGAATTGTCTTCGCATATTTTGTAATGCTTCCTTTAACGATGAATTTTGCGGCGCAGTTTGGTTCTTCAAATATTAAAAATGAATTTGCAATCGACGAATACATGTCGATAATTCTAAGCGTAATGCTCGCCGCCGGTTTGGTTTTTGAACTTCCGATGATTTCATTTTTTTTAAGCAAACTCGGAATTCTAACGCCGCAATTTATGAGAAGATATAGAAGGCACGCGATCGTTTTAATATTAATCTTAGCCGCATTATTAACGCCCGGAACCGATCCGGTATCGCAGTTAATACTCGCCGTGCCGCTTGTTATCTTGTACGAAATAAGTATTTTAGTTTCAAAATTATCAATGAGAAAAGTTGTTGAATCGGAATCTTAACGAAATTAGCAAACCAATAAAACAAGAGCTGAAAAATTTTGAAGAGTTCTTTAAAGAATCTTTGAAATCGAAAGTAGGGCTTGTCGATCTTGTTACACGCTACATCATAAAACAGAAAGGGAAGAAGATTCGTCCTTTACTTGTTTTCCTTTCCGCGCAAGCGGCGGGGGGAGTGAATGAACGAACCTATCGCGGTGCAGTGCTGGTTGAGTTGCTTCACACAGCAACTTTAGTGCATGACGATGTTGTGGATAACGCCGATAAACGGAGAGGGCTTCCATCGATTAATGCAGTCTGGAAAAATAAAGTTGCCGTATTGATGGGAGATTATCTTCTCAGCCGCGGTTTGATGATTGCTGTTGAGGGAAAAGATTATGATTTTTTACACATCATCACCGAGACAGTGAAGAAGATGTCTGAAGGGGAATTGCTTCAAATTCAGAAGACGAGAAAACTTGATATTGATGAAGCAACTTATTTCAAAGTGATTTCACAAAAGACTGCATCACTTTTCCAAACTTGTTGCGCTATCGGGGCAATGAGCGGAAGTGATAATCCCGATTACCATCACGGCTTGAAAATGTTCGGCGAAAATCTCGGAATGTCATTTCAAATAAAAGATGATATTCTTGATTATGATGGAAGTTCGAAGTTATTTGGCAAGCCGATTGGCGGTGATATTAAGGAAAAGAAAATCACTTTGCCCTTGATTCATGCGCTTAACAATGTCTCGGCGGAAAAATCTAATCAGATAAAAAAGATTATAAAAAACGGCGGCAAAAAAGATGGCATCAAAGAAGTGATTGAGTTTGTTCATCAGCAGAAGGGAATAGACTACGCCGGGAAAACAGCGAAAGAATTTTCTCTTCTCGCACAAGATTATTTAGGTATTTTTCCCGAGACGGAAGCAAAATCTTCCTTACTGGATTTAGCAGAATTTATTCTTATCAGGAAAAGTTAGAATTTATTCTTTCTTTCCGAAAGCTTCTTTGTATTTAAATCCTTTAATCGGTGAGCGTGTTGTCAAAACCGGACATGGTGCTTTTCTGACAACCTTTTCCGCAGTACTTCCGAATAAAATATGTTCAACGCCGCTGTGCCCGTGCGTTGCGATTATTATTAAATCTACATCCAGTTCTTCGGCACTTTCAATAATTTCGTAGAACGGTTTTCCGTTTCTTATTATCGCTTCAAATTCAATTCCCGGTTCGATACAATTGGCGCAAAGATTATCGAGTTCCTGTTTTGCTCTGTCTCCAATTTCAGTGTTGATTGTCGGAATAGAAATTTGTCCCATACTGAAATCGGGGGGATAAATTACCGGTTCGAGTACATGCACAAGAAAAAGTTTTGCATTAAAAAGTTTGGCAAAATCACTCGAGTATTTTAATGATGCTTTTGAATACTCGGAAAAATCAATCGGTACTAATATTTTTTTTATTTGCAGGTTCATTAAGTTTCTCCTCTCCCTTTTGAAACAAATCAAGTACATTTAAATATTGTTCATTGAGGTGGCGTAATCTTGTAATTATAATTTTTGAAATTCCTGTAATTATTTGCAAACCTTCTTTAGGATTTTTTTCGATAAAATCATCGAGATCCGGTTTGAAGATGATTGCAATTTTACAATCTGTTTTCGCAATTGCTGAGGCACTTCTTCTCGCTCCGTCAATTAACGCGAGTTCGCCGAAAAAATCTCCTTGAGCAAATTCCGCAAGCGTAGATTTTTTATCATTCTTCCCGAAGTATTCAATGTGTACTTCTCCTTCGCGGATGATGTACAAACCTATTCCCGGATCGCCTTGATGAAAAATCATTTCATCTTTTAAATAATTTCGGTGATGGGAAAGCGTTAAAATCTGTTTAAGTTTTGATGAACTCAATTCCGAGAAGGGAAGCATTTTCTTTAACACTTCATAAAGTTCCATTCCTTCGTGTGTGCTTTTGAAAACGTTCGACCAAAAACTACTATGTATTACTTTTTTTTCTTCCATTTACACTACTATTTTAGGCAAAAATTCCCGCTTCTGCAACTCTCCAAAGTTTTTGACACGGAAATCTATTTTCATAAAGCGCTCTTCCGATGATTACAGAATCGACTCCGAGCGGTACAAGTTTTTGTAAATCCATCAATTCATCTTTGTTACGAATACCGCCGGAGTGTGTAACTTTTGAGTTCACCGCTTGAGCCAACGCTTCGGTCATTTGGAGATTTGGTCCGCCGAGAATTCCGTTTCGTTTTACATCCGTGATAATGAATCTCTCAATTCCCATCTGCTTTATTTGCAATGCGTGTGCGATGAATGAAATTCCGGTTTTTATTTTTCTTCCGCGAATTACAATTTCATTATCGATAACATCGAGGCTGAGCGCAATTTTAGAGCTTCCGAATTCATTGACAATTTTTTCAAGTTCTTTAGGATTTTCGATTGATAGCGTAGCGAGCGTGATGCGCGAAATACCGCAGTCGAATAAAAATTTTGCTTCATCCAAACTTCTAATTCCGCCGGAGTATTCGATGGGGATAATAACTTCTTTGCAAATATATTTTATGATTTGAATATTTTTTGAAGAATGATCCCACGCGCCGTCGAAGTCAACGATGTGAAGAAGTTTTGCATTTTCGGCTCTCCAAATTTTCGCCATCTCAATTGGATCGTTACCGTATTCTTCGCAGTTAAGTTCAGGAATTCCTTGCACGACGCGAACAGTTTTTCCGTCTTTAATATCAATGGAAGGAATGACTAAAATATTTTGCACGTTACTTCCACTTCCCGTTATTTTTAAGAACTTGACGTGAGATAATCAATTTTTGAATTTCGTTAGTGCCTTCAAAAATTTTTAGAACGCGCGCATCGCGGTAAAATCTTTCGAACGGAAGTTCTGCACTGAAGCCCATTGCACCGTGTATTTGCAAGGCTTTATCGGCTATTTCCGAAACGGCTTCGGAACAATATAATTTAACTGCGGCGGCTTCTTGTGTAATATCTTTTCCATCATCGTAAAGTTGCGCGGTGCGATATATAATGCTTTCCATATTATAAATTTTTACAGCCATGTCGCTCAACATGAATTGCACAGCTTGAAATTTTGAAATCGAATCGCCGAATTGTTTTCTCTGTTTGGAATATTTCGTACTGAGTTCTAAAAGTTCTTTTGCGGCACCGAGGCAGCAAGCACCAAGTCCTAATCTACCTGCATCGAGAGTTTTCATTGCAATTAAAAACCCGCGTCCGTCTTTGCCGATTAAATTTTCTTCCGGCACTTCAACGTTCTCAAAACTGATTGTGTTTGTTACGCTTCCTTTTATGCCAAGTTTTTTTTCATTCGGACCGACAGAAACACCTGCGAAATCTCTTTCAACGACGAAACCTGAAATTCCATTTTCAGTTCGCGCGAAGACAGAAAAAATTCCTGCAATTGCGCCGTTGGTTATCCAAACTTTTTCACCGTTAAGAATCCACGTTCCGTTTTTCTTTTCTGCAAAAGTTTTTAAGTTAAAAGAATCAGAACCTGCTTCCGATTCGGTTAAACAGAATGCCGCAATTTTTTTTCCGCTTGTTAATTGGGGGAGATATTTTTGTTTTAATGACTCGTTTGCGCCGAGAAAAATTGCATTCGTGCCGATTGATTGATGCGCGCCGATTGTTGCCGCAGTTGATCCGCATGCGCGTGTTACTTCTTCTTGCGCGATGCAAAAACCAAATTCGCCAAATCCTGAACCGCCGTACGATTCGGGGAACGCCGTTCCTAAGAATCCCATCTCTCCCAACTTTTGAAGCAATGTTTCGGGGACTTCTTCGTTTTTATCTATCGATGCGGCAAGCGGGCGAATTTCTTTATCCGTAAATTCTTTTACAGATTGCCTCAGCATTTTTTGATCTTCACTAAATTCTAACTTCACACAAAACCTAATATTTATTTATAAATTTTTGTTGCAAGTTAAAGAGAGAGAGACTTAAATCAAATGCACCAAAATTCAGATTAGTGTGTCTTGATTCGTGCGGTATACACTATTAAAACTTGCCGATGTATTGTTTCAAAGCATTAAAGATTTTTAATCAAAAAAAATATTTGATTCAAGTTTCGCTCTTCATAAATTTGAAGCGGTTAAAATATTCACTTCTGCGCTTAGCCCGCAATTTATCTCAGCAATAAAAAGTAACTGATTGATTATCTCGAATGCACGGGTTGTTGACTTAACCCAAATCGAAAACAAAGTGTACCTTCTGAAATTACATTGCCCCCGTTTAACAGAAACAGCAAAACCCGGGCAGTTTGTGAACGTACGAATCTCCGAAAATGATTATCCTCTTCTTCGCCGCCCTTTTAGTATTTGCGATGTTGACGGAGAAAATTTTTTTCTGATGTTCAATATTCTTGGCGAAGGAACGAAATCGCTTGCACGCAAACGCCCGAATGATACGGTTGATATTCTCGGTCCGCTCGGAAACGGATTTGATTTCGATGATGATTTTGATTTGGCGATGATTGTTGCCGGCGGGCTTGGTGTTGCACCGTTTCCTTTTTTAACAAGATTGATTAAATCAAATAAAGAAATTAAAAGTTTTGTCGGCGGAAAAAGCGAGCATGATATTCTCACTTATAATTTAATTGATACACACATCGCAACTGACGACGGCTCAATTGGTTTTCATGGAAATGTTGTGCAACTTTTTATTCATGAATTTGAAAAAATTAAAACAAAAAAAATTAAAGTGTTTGCCTGCGGTCCTTCGGCGATGTTGAGAGTGCTTCAAAAATTTTGTACTGAAAATAATATTCTCACCGAGTTATCAACGGAATGTGCAATGGCTTGCGGTTTCGGAATTTGTCAGGGATGCCCGATTGAATCTACAAAGCATCCCGATCAATATTTACTTGTGTGTAAAGATGGTCCGGTATTCAATGCAAAGGATGTTGTGTTTTGATGACTGATCTTTCTGTACAATTAGGAAAATTGAAATTACGAAATCCCGTTCTACTCGCATCGGGAACTGTTGGTTACGGACACGAAATAAATAATTTTGTTGATCTCAATAAGATTGGCGGAATCGTTACGAAGTCTTTAAGTTTAAAACCGCGTAAAGGAAATCCGCCGCAAAGAATAGTTGAAACTCCTTCCGGAATGTTGAATGCTATCGGTCTTGCAAACGTCGGCGTGAATGAATTTATTGATACGAAAATTCCATATCTCGAAAAATTTGACTGCGCGTTAATTTGTAACATCGCCGCGAGTTCGATTGATGAATATGTCGAGTGCGTTAATCTTTTAAAAGATCAAAAAAGAATTGATGCGTTCGAGATAAATGTTTCTTGCCCGAATGTTAAAGAAGGGGGACTTGAATTCGGCAACGATTTGAATGCAGTCGGAAAAATTACTTCACGAATTCGCGCCGCGACAGAGAAAGCAATCTTTATAAAACTTTCGCCAAATGTTTCAAGAATTTCCGAGTTTGCAAAAGTTGCTAAAGCAGAAGGTGCGGACGGTGTTTCGGCAATCAATACTTTAGTGGGAAGCGCTTTCAATATTTTTACACGAAAACCAAAAATAAAAAATGTAACCGGCGGGCTTTCCGGTCCGGCAATAAAACCCGTTGCAATTGCAAAAGTATTGGAGATTCATCGCAACGTTGATATTCCGATAATCGGAATTGGTGGAATAATGAACTGGCAGGATGCCGCTGAATTCATGGTTGCAGGCGCGTCAGCGTTTCAACTCGGAACGGTAAATTTTATAAATCCCAATGCCGCAAATATTATTCTTTCGGAGTTGAATAATTTTTGCGAAACTCAAAAACTAAATTCAATCAATCAACTTATAGGTTCTTACCAAATTTAAAATGAGCAGAAATAATTTAAGTCCGATCGAAAAACTTTTTTCTCTTCAAACATTCGGAGTGAAACTCGGACTTGAAAACATAATTAAATTTTTAGAAGAACTTCATAATCCTCAAAACGATTTGAAGTGCTTTCATATTGCCGGCTCGAATGGGAAAGGAAGTACATCTTCATTCATCGCAAGTATTTTAATGGAAGCAGATTTTTCAACCGGGCTTTATACTTCGCCCCACTTCGTGAAATTCAACGAGCGAATCCGGCTAAACCAAAACGAGATTGATGATGCTTACATTGCAGAGTTCGTCGGAAGAAATGAAGATTTTATTTTCGATAATAAGTTGACATTTTTTGAGGCAACAACCGCACTCGCATTTTCTTTTTTTAGAGATTACAATGTTGATTTCGCAGTTATCGAAACCGGACTCGGCGGCAGACTTGATGCAACGAATGTAATCTCTCCGCTTGCATCAATCATCACTTCCATAAGTCTTGAACACACAAATATCCTCGGCGAAACTATCGAGCAGATCGCAAATGAGAAAGCGGGGATTATCAAACCGAACTCAAAATTATTCTTGGGAAAAATTCCCGGTGAAGCAAAAAAAATATTTTCGGAAAGATGTGAGAACATTAATTCTGAATTTTATTTTCTCGAAGATCATATCATCGAGTATGAAAAATCATTAAAACTTTATGCGGAAGAATTGAACATCGATGAACTTGAATCTCCGCTTCACGGCTTTTACCAACGCTATAACGCGGCACTTGCAGGTTTGACTGTGTACAAAACACTCGACATTTCCGACACAAAACCGATTGTTCATGGAATTCATAATGTTGTTCAAAATTCAGGCATCTCCGGCAGATATGAAATTGTTTCCGAAAACCCAAAAGTGATTTTAGATTCTGCTCACAATCCGGAAGGAGTGAAAAATTTTCTCGACGAATTTCGAAAAGAGAGAAATAATTATTCGGAGTGTATCTTAATTTATTCTGCATTGAAGGATAAAAATATAGAAGAGATTGCATCACTACTTTCGAACTCCTTTTCAAAAATTTTTGTTGTTCAACTGAATAATGAGCGAGCGGCAGACGTTAATACTATTCAAGAAATATTTTCAAAAGAATTTAACGAAGTTTCAATCCTCTCTAATGTCGGGGAATACATTACAGATTTTATTAAGAGCGATGCCAATATTGACAAGTGTCTCACGGTACTTGGCAGTATGTATTTAATAGGCGAAGTTAAGCAATCATTAAGGAAAGATAATTCTTGACATTACAAAGAAAGAATTGCATTTTAGCACCGCAACCTCAGAAAAATCTCCGTAATTATACATTTATCAAAAATGTTGCAAACTTCTGTATAAAATTTCAATCATTAAAAACATCTAAGGGAAAAAAAGTAAATGGATATTTCTCAACTTAAATCCAAAAAAATCATTGAACTGCATGATCTTGCAAGAGAACTTCAAATTGAAGGATACGCCGATCTTCGGAAGCAGGAATTAATTTATAAAGTTCTCGAAGCTCAATCTGTCAAAGATGGTTTCAGCTTCACTCGAGGCGTGCTTGAAGTGCTTGGCGACGGCTATGGTTTCATGCGTTCAAGTGATTACAATTATCTTCCATCGCCCGATGATATTTATGTTTCTCCTTCCCAAATAAAAAAATTTGGTTTGAGAACCGGAGATACACTCAACGGACAGGTGAGACCACCGAAAGAAGGTGAAAGATTTTTTGCTCTGCTGAAAGTTGAATCGGTTAATGGGCAAGAACCGGCGGCAATTAGAAATAGAACTCTCTTCGATAATCTCACTCCCGTATATCCCACAAAAAAAATAAACTTAGAAACAATCCCCGGCGAATATTCATGTAGAATTTTAGATTTACTCGCACCGATTGGAAAAGGGCAGAGGGGATTAATAGTCTCTCCACCAAAAAGCGGAAAAACAATTTTGCTGCAAAAGATTGCAAATGCGATTACGAGAAATCATCCCGAAATAAAATTGATTGTATTATTGATTGACGAGCGCCCCGAAGAAGTTACCGATATGGAACGTAGCGTGAAAGGAGAAGTTATCAGTTCAACTTTTGATGAACCCGCTGAACGACATGTGCAAGTTGCCGATATGGTAATTGAAAAAGCGAAGCGGATGGTTGAAGCAAATGAAGATGTTGTGATTCTACTCGATAGCATCACAAGACTTTCGCGTGCGCATAATATCGTTGTTCCTCACAGTGGAAGAATTTTATCGGGTGGTGTTGATTCGAACGCTCTTCATAAACCGAAAAGATTTTTCGGTGCGGCAAGAAATACGGAAGATGGCGGAAGTTTAACTATCATTGCAACCGCGTTGATTGATACCGGAAGCAGAATGGATGATGTTATTTTTGAAGAGTTCAAAGGTACAGGTAATATGGAAATTGTTCTCGATCGTGATTTGAGTGATAGAAGAATTTTCCCTGCAGTCGATTTAAACAAAACCGGCACACGAAGAGAAGAGCTATTAATTAAAGAAGAAGATTTGCAACGAATTTGGATTCTTAGAAAAATTCTTAGCGATTATACCTCAATTGAAGCGATGGAATTCATACTCGATAAAATGCGTGGCACTAAAAACAATAAAGAATATCTCAGCGCAATGAACAGTTAGTTCTGATGAAAAAATTTCATCTTATTCTTTTCATTTCCTTTATCGCAATTAATATTCTACCACAACAGACTGACACTGTTCACTACCCCTGGCCCGTTGGAAATATGAATACACAAATTGGAATTAGCGGTACTTTTGCCGAATACCGAAGCACAAGCGAAGCAGGGCATTATCACAACGGTACCGATATTCCCGCCGCGGCTGATGCGCCAGTCTACGCAGTACTTCCCGGCGTTGTCGCTGTTGCTTACGATGATGGTGGTACAGGTTATGATTCGTATGTTAGAGTTGGCTCAACTATTAATGGACAAACAAAATATTTAACTTATTATCACACTCGCCCGATTGTTACCGTAGGACAGAGTGTTGCGGTCGGTCAGCAAATTTCCCGAATTGCAATTGATCATGTCCATTTGATAGATTATAGAACCGGCGCAGGAATAAATACTTCTCATTTAAATGCGATTCGGAGTGATGGCGGTTTAGTTCCTTATGTTGATACATGGAAACCGAAAATTCGTTACGTAAAATTTTTCAGAGATAATTCCGATGTTCTTCTAAGTTCGCAATCACTCGGAGGAAATGTAGATATTATTGTTCACATCGAGGAAGTGAACGGAACTTATTCATCTGCACAGAACAACGGAACGTATAAGCTTGGTTACAAAATTCTAAGTGCGGATTCATCGACCGTTGTGCACAATCCACCAGATGACGGTCAGCGCTACAAATATTACAACAAACCCGGCGACTCTTATGTTAACATTAATTATTACAAACCTGAGTCATCAACAAGCCAGCACGTTTATATTGTAACTAACGGAAGCGGTGCAAGTAGTGTTGCAAACACGCAAACTGTAACAAACAATTTTTGGAATGCAGATTTACTCCCGCATGGAAATTATGTTTGCATGCTCTTCACCGAAGATGTCAGAGGAAATTCAGAAACGCTTTACGTTCCAATTAAAACGGAAGAAGTTGATTTAATTCCCCCCGCCGCACCGAAACTAATCTCCATCATTAAAGATTCTACAAACTATTTTACTATCAAGTGGGAAGCACCTAATGATGCAGACCTGAAAGGGTACAGACTTTATTACACACTTGACGGGTCAAGTTATATTTTAAAAGATGGGGAAAGCGTTTTAACAAACGGAATAACTTCACAACGATACAATTTCGGATTGACATCACCACTTTTCTTCAAGTTGTTCGCGGTTGATTCTGCGGCGATTCCAAATCTTAGTATTCAATCCGATGTGTACGGTTTAAGAATGATGAATGATGGGAAAAGATTTTTAATTGTAGATGGCTTCGATCGTTTTGGCGGAAGCGGAAGTTATAATAAATCTTATCATGATTTCGTTTTCAAACATGCCGAAGTGATAAATTTTTCTTATGAATCAACGCATCATTCCGCTGTGGAGAATGGAAGTGTAAATCTTTTAAATTATGATTTTGTAATTTGGTTCACCGGCGATGAGAGTGTGGATGATGAATCTTTTACTGCATCAGAGCAAAACAAAATAAAACAATATTTAGAAAGTAGCGGAAAACTATTTGTCAACGGTTCCGAAGTTGCATTTGATCTTGAAGGTTCAACTCAATCTACACTTGATGATAAAGCATTTTTAAACAATTACTTCAAAGCGAAATTTGTTTCCGACGCTGCGAATTTGAATTTTACATTCGGTAAGCCCTCCACAACATTTGCGAGTGTCGGTGTTTCTTTCGGAATTTCGAGTACGGGCTCACCTTATGTTGAAGATAGTCCCGATGTTGTTGATACTATCGGTGGAAGTTATTCTGTGATGAGTTACGGCAACAACACGAATTTAAGCGCGGGAAATTTTTACACGGGAAATTTTGGAAGTTTATCGAACGAAGGCAAAGTAGTTTTTGTTTCTTTTCCGTTCGAAACTATTGCATCGAAAGATCACAGAAATTCATTAATGACCGCAATATTAAAGGAGATGGGATTCATTGAAGTAGATGTTGATGATAATCAAGAAATACCGGGTGGTTTTTGGCTGCATCAAAATTATCCGAATCCGTTTAATCCAACAACGAATATCAAGTTTGCGACAAGAGGTAGGCAATACGCAACACTTCAAATATTTGATGTTCTCGGCAGAGAAATTGCTACTCTTGTGAATGAAGAAAAACCTCAAGGTGTTTATGAAGTGGAATTCAATGCATCGGCATTGCCGAGCGGAATTTACTATTATCAACTTCGTGTTGGTACTTTTGTTGGGACAAAGAAAATGATATTGTTGCGGTGAGGGGAAAGAATTGATAATTGACAATGGAGAATTGACAATTGACAATTGAGAATAATAAATTTCTCTGTGTTCCTCTGGGTTCTCCGTGGTGAAAAAATAGAAAGGTTAATTGAGACGGCAGATTATGATTGAGATGAAGTGCTTCACTTCGGGAGGTTTACCTCCCTCGTTTCACTTCGGGAGGTAAACCGAACTCGAACCGGCACATGGTTTGAGCCATACCTGAAGGTGAACATGGATTTTGAGTCCAATTCATCTACCAATTCCGAAGGGCTATTTCGATTCTAAAAGTCGATACAAAAATCTTTTGCCTGAAGATGATTTAAGAAATTTTTCTCTTGTTCTTGCGGCGATTCCATCCGGTTGGGTTTCTGTGTAAAGTACCGTGAAGGGTGCGTATTTCTTGGTTGAACGAACATAACCGGCGTTATGTCTTCTTACTCTTTCATCAAGATTTTCGGTGATACCAACATAGATGAATTTTTGATTCATACTTTTTATTGCATAAACAGTGAACATAATTCGACCAGATTTTTTATGAAACTTTATCTCACATTTGCATCGAGAGGGAAATCTCCTTCGCGCTGCATCGGGAGCTAAACCTCCCTCGCTTCGCTTCGGGAGGTGAACCGAACTCGAACTAACGTGTATCATTTTTTTTGTACCGAAGGCCTCCCTCGCTTCGCTTCGGGAGGTGAACCGAACTCGAACTAACGTGTATCATTTTTTTTGTACCGAAGGCCGGACTCGAACCGGCACATGGTTTGAGCCATACTGGATTTTGAGTCCAGAGCGTCTACCAATTCCGCCACTTCGGCAATACACAAAAATAAAAAAACAACACCGGAACTTTGAGTCCAGTTCATCTACCAATTCCGCCACTTCGGCAATACACAAAAATAAAAAAACAACACCGGAAC